>NZ_CP019964.1:634838-952257 GCF_002214165.1 Candidatus Mancarchaeum acidiphilum | reverse complement strand
ATGGACGGTTTAGAGATTAAGAGATTCCAAAGAGTTGTTGAGGACTTTCATTGCGAGCACTGCGGCACTTACGTAAAAGGCAATGGATACACTGACCATTGCCCTAATTGCCTTTGGAGCAGGCACGTTGATAACAATCCTGGCGACAGAGCCTGCAAATGCAAGGGTATGATGAAACCTGTAAGTGTAATATATTATAGGAGCGGAAGGTTCAAATTGAATTACGTATGCACCAAATGCAAGGCTAAAAAATCAGTTTACTCTGCAAGCGGAGACAACCAGGAATCATTGGAAAGGTTAATCAATAGAGAAACTTTATAATTTATTTGTAGCTTTTTGTGAATATTTTAGAGTTTTATATTCGTACGGCTTTACATTGCAATGCTTCCGTAGCTTTGGTTGATAAGGTGGGGTTACGGGGATTTGAACCCCGATTGGCAGATTACTTCATAATTATCAAATTTCCAGATTCTAATCATCGCTTTGCGCTCAATATATAATAAATATCTGGAGTCTGCTGCACTGCCAAGTTATGCTATAACCCCATAGCACGTATTATTTTAGGACAAAAATTTATAAAATCTATTTTTCAAACCTATATAGATTTGTTGCATATTTATTTAATATGCTTGGATTCTATAATATTCAAGGTATAGTTATGGATTTGTCATTATTATTGATTGAACCTTACAAGATTAACATTAATGTGTGGGCTTTTGAATTCATGAAGGACATATCAAGCCCTCCACTTAATACATTTATGGCCCTTTTGGCAAAGTCATTCTTAATCGTTATACCGTTGCTTGTCCTTTATCTATATTTTTCAAAAAAGGATATGAATGTATATACATTCATAGTTGCAGGAATAGTATTTTACCTTGTTTCGGATGCAATTAAATTGATTGTAAGAGAGCCACGCCCTTGCAATGTATCAGAATTAAACTGGATAAATGTAGTTTCATGCCAGTCTACCTTCTCATTTCCGAGCAACCATGCAAGTGTACTTACAGGTTTAAGCTTCTTTTTATCAAAGTACAAATACATAAGAGTATTGTATATTATCTGGCTATTCTTGGTCCTATTTGGGAGGGTTTACCTTGGATTGCATTACTTCACGGACATTTTGGCTGGGATGGCATTGAGCATAGTTCTTTATTACATAGTGATACATTTTAAGGACAAGATAAATAATTTCTTTAATGGAATTGTGAAAAAGATATTTCCAAAATTGGCATTGAAAGGATAAGATTTATAAGCATTTATTTTGATTAGATTAATATGGTATCAAAAAATCAAAAATCCAGATTAAAGGCTCCCACATTAGCAGCCATCATATTAGTTGTGATCATTATTTTAATTGCAGTTGTCTATTTTTATAGCAGTAACCAAAATAAGGCACCAAGCTCAAGCTACCTGCTATCCAAGTTAAATACCTCTCTAAGCAATTCTACTTTGTTACAACTTAAGGCCATAGCGGATAATACTACGCTTGCAAATGATGTTGGGGTGTATGTAAAGAACTTCCCTGCGGAAACTCATCTGCAGACTTCTAATATTACCATTATAAATGGAAAACCTGTAGTAATATTCTATGGTGCACAATTCTGCCCTTACTGTGCGGTAAGCAGATGGGGAATGGTATTGGCATTGATGAGATTTGGAAATTTCAGCAAACTTACATATATGCTTTCATCCCCGACGGATGTTTACCCAAATACGCCGACCTTTACTTTCTATAAATCATCTTATGAAAGCAATGACATAACTTTTGAATCGGTTGGAACGGAAACAAGGTTAGATGCGCCCTTGCAAACACCGAACAAACTGGAAAATGCGACTTTTTCGGAATTTGATTTGGACAACAGTGCTATACCACAGGATTCAAGAGGTGGTATACCTTTCATAGACTTTGGCAATTACTCGTACGAAGTTGGAGCTCTTATCCTGCCTTCAATTATCGATAACCTGAGCTGGTCAGAAGTGATAAGTTCTTTGAGCAATCCCAACACCGCGCAGTCTAAAAACATAATAGGCATAGCAAATATCTACACTGCACAGATATGCGAGATTACAAATTTCACAGAACCTGTGTGCAAAAGTAGTTACGTTAGTTCAATCTTAAAGTTAGAGAATGCAGAATAATTGCTTATATTTACTATTATAGCTTTTCTTCTTGCCTCTTTGCCAGAGTGATGATAAAGTGAAAATTTGTGTATTAAATCCTTTTTTCTACCCCTATAAAGGAGGTACTGAGAAGGTTTTATTTGAAGTTTACCGCAGGCTTGCCAAAAAGAATGATATTACAGTAGTGACATCTGCACCAAAAAATTACAGGACTGATTTTGAAGACCGGATATCTGGTATAAAAGTTATCAGGTTAAAGTCCGATTTTATATACATACCTAAAGCGCCCATGCCTTTTGTTTTTATGCATAACCTCGATGAGGTACTGAAGAAGGTAGATGCAGACTTATATCATATAAATAACCGTTTTCAGTATTTCTATTCGACCTTAAAGACAATCAAGGATATGGATAAGAAGATAGCTATAACAATACATAATTCGTCACCTAAAAATATAGATGCGACTACGGATAATTTTGGATATCTTTACGACTATAGCTGGGGCAAAAAACTCATACATAATTCAGATATTATAACGGGAGTTTCTATGGATGCCATTAAGATGACTGTCCCAAAGGAGGATGTGCGCAGATCCAAAGTTATATACAACGGAGTTGACTTCAAGCGTTTTAAGCCAAGAGGCAAGAACAACAAGATAGTAAAAAAGATAAAATCAGAGTATTATGAAACTGGGATAAATGTACTCAATAATGGCAGACTGGTTACCCAGAAGGGACAGATTTACCTAATGAAAGCGGTTTCGAATTTGTTAAAAGAGAACTATGATATAAAGCTTACCCTTATAGGAAATGGACCCCTTTATAATAAGTTCATTAGGTTTGCGAAAATGCATGGCATGTATGAAAACTTCAGGATTATAAGTGGCATACCCGAGGAGTTCCTCCCCTATTACTATAATGCTGCAGATGTGTTTGTATTCCCCTCACTCTATGAGCCCGCGGGAATGGCCTTGTTGGAAGCGATGTCAAGCGAGATCCCTTCAATGGCAACGCGAATAGGAGGTATACCTGAAATGATGGGAAGTTGTGGATTATATTTCCCTAGTGAAAATTCACAAGGAATATATTCAAGGTTAAAGAAAATAATAGATAATGGATTTGATAAGGAATTGCTTATTAAGGGCAGAGAAAGAATGGTTAAGTACCATGACTGGAACAAGATAGCAAAAGAGTATGAAGAGTTATTTGAAAGCAACTTGAGGTTTTGATTTAATGGAAGATTCAGAGAGCAAAAACAAAAAGGACAAAAAATCTATTTGGTATACTATCTTGCATATCCAAAACCTCAATGAAGACGATTACTTGCACTTGGTAAAAAGGCTGATGTATTTTGTTGGTGCAGGTTTTGTAGCCAGCTTCTTAATATTTTTTGTGATTGCTTACATAGGAGGGATTGGAAGGGTTTCAAATATAATACTCAGTTCTAATGTGGGATTATATATCTTAGCCTTTGCGGCAGTACTGTCTGGTTATCTGATAAGGTTCATAAAATGGGATTATTACCTTAAGGTTGTTGGGATTGAAGTGCCAAAGAAGAAAAGCATGGCAATTTATCTTTCGCTTTACTCTATGGATTTGACTCCTGGAAAATTGGGCAGGGTGCTGGCAGCATACACGATAAATAGGGTTACGAAAAAGAGAGTTACAAAGATAGTTCCAATAGTAACTATGGACATATTTACTGATTTTATAGGTGTGGGTATATTGGCGATATTCACAGCTCTTTATTTCAATAAATTTGTTGTTGAGGTACTTGCAATAGACATTTTATTACTTTTGCCTTACTTATTCATATTGAACAGCAGATTTTACAGATTCATTAAAAGGATAGTAAAAAACGAGAGATTCCTGAAATTTTTCAATATTTATGGTGATGAGTATTTTGCATCGCAAAGCATACTTAACACACCTAAAACTTATATTTTATCAGTATTGGTGTCGGTGCCTGCGGCATTCTTGAATGCATTAGCTCTCTATTTCTCTCTTTTGGCAATACACTTAAAGGTCTCCATACCTGTTATAGAGACAGTGTTCATTGCAACATCCTCTGCATTATTTGGAATGATAACAGGTATACCAGGTAATCTTGGAGTTACCGATGGATCTTTAGTGGCCCTCATCTCCGCTTTGTTTTCTCTCAATCTTAATATAAGCTCGGCAGTCACTATAATGTTCAGATTTGCCACTTTATGGTTTGGGGTCATAATTGGTGGCATATTCCTTGTTTACACTTTCAGGTATTGGACAAATAAAGATGTAATAAAAGAGGGATTGACGGAGAGCATAAACAATGCCAAAAACCATATAGAGAAAAAATTTGACAGATGAAGGATTAGTATATTCATTAACTTTTCTAGTTCTATTTATAATTATGTTACAGCTTTACAGCACACCAAGCAGATAAGCAAAGATTAAAATTAGTATAAACCAACTTTAGCTTGATTTATAATAAATAGACCCTATGGCCAATAAAGGTCATAGATCAGTTTCGTCAGATCCCAAATCTGGATTCAGATCGTCAGTTTCTGCAGGTGATGAATCATCCATATCTTCAGTTGACTCGTCTGATTCTGCTGTTTCGTCCCCTTTTCCTATAACTGTAATCTTCCCATTTCTTCCAGTGGACAATTGGAGGTTTCCTTTAAACTCGTTTACATAGCCATTTGAGATTTCCACTTTGTCCCCTACATTTATTGCGTCTATATCATTTTCCCAAAGTGAAATGCTTATTGTTCCTGTTTCATCCTTTAGGGTTGCGTTAGCTACTTTGAGCTCCTTCCCATACTTGGTCCTAACTTCACGGGGGTCTTCCTTATTGACAACTGTTGCTGTAATATTGACACTTCCGGTTCCTGCTCTGAGATCACTTATCTTCATTATAACACCTTTTATTACTTTTTAAAGCACTAATATTAATATTTATTTGCTTTTTATTGTGTTGATACTTGTGACATCCTCCCACATGTAAACAGTGTGGGCTTCCAGGGTGGTTATGATTTGTCGTCATGATGCCACCAATGTAGTTCCTGCTTCATAGGCAACTGCCCCCCTTGCGGAAGGTCTTATGTCGTCTCTGCAAGCTTGACTTCCCGAATGCCCTTCGGTAGTTGGACTGATGGAGTCCAAAGCCCTTTTGAGTATATTCTGTGCCGCATTCACATCCCTGTCCATTGACATCCCGCACTTTTCGCATACGAATGCCCTTTGGGATATGGACATGCTTTGCACATTGCCACATTTGCTGCATGTCATTGATGTATATTGAGGATTCACTTTCATTGCCACGCAACCAGCGCTTTCAGCCTTGTATTGCAGCAATTGTGTGAAATTTCCCCAAGAAGATTCACTTATCGATTTTGCGTATCTGTGGTTCTTCACCATATTGTTTATCTCTAAATCTTCGTATGCGATGAATGAATACGAATTCACCAATTCATTTGAAATCTTGTTTATGCAATCCAATCTTATCCTTGAAATATGCTCTGAGTATCTTGCAAATCTTGTCACTGCCTTTCTTCTGTTGGATGATCCCTTCTCCTTCCTCGATATGTTTTGTTGAAGGACTCTTGAATGTTTCCTCTGGTGTTTTGTTATTTTTGCGTTTTGGAGTATTGTATTGTCCGAAAGCGCGACATATTGCATTATTCCTAAATCAATACCAATCTTTGGTTTACCGTTTGAAATGAATGGCTTGTCCTCCTTTTCAACAGCAATCGTGATGTACCATTCCTGTGATTTTGTCTTCTTTATATTTAATGTTTTTATTCCTCCTTCAATATTTCTGTGGTTCACAAAATTTATCCTCCCTATTTTTGAAAGTTCAACCTTCTTCTTCTCTATCTTGAAGCCATTGGTTTGAGGATATGTCAAAGATGATACGAACTTCTTGTATCTTGGAAATCCCGCCTTTACCTTCTTTCCTTGCTTCTTCTCCTTGCACCTCAAGAAGAAATGTTTGTATGCATCTGACACTCTTTTTGAGATATTCTGAAGAACCTGGGAATGGATTTCCGCAAATTCCGGTTTTTCCTTCTTTAATTTGGTTATCCAAACGTTCATCCTGAATTCCGTTAAGGTTTTTCCTGTCTCCTTATAGTATGACTTTGACTTTTCAAGAAGCAGGTTGTATAGTTCCTTTGAAAGATACATCTGTCTATTCAGAGTTCCCTTCTGTTCCTTTGAAGGATACGCACGATATTTGTATGCAGTTTTCATACAAAACATGTATATTTTATTATCTGTATTTATACATATTGTGGTGGATTATATCCCACCGCTGAAGCGTGTGGGTTTTACGCCAAATTTGATAAATGTTACATTTTGTGCAATTTGGCTTTTGGTATAAATAATTTGTAACAATGATTTTATTATTCGCTTTCAATTATTTATTAGGTAATTAAATGGCAGATTTGATAGACAATTCAGAAGATAAAACAATACCTATGCATCCTTCATTTGCAGGAGTATTTGATAAGAAGCAGGCTATAAAGAAAAAATTAAGCAGTATACGTTATAAAATAGGTGTCTATAGCGCTAAAGGGGGGGTTGGGAAAACAACCGTTTCGGTTAACCTTGCTTATGCGCTCAAGGACAAAGGGTATAAGGTCGGGCTGCTTGATGCTGATATAGATTGTCCAAATATACCTTTATTCCTTGGAATAACGGATAAGATAAATGCGACACGGCTTCCACTAAGAACTTTTGAAAAGGATGGGATAAAGATATCTTCTACTGGGATGCTGGTTGGAGATATTGAAAAGCCGATTATATGGAGGGGGCCAATAATAGCTAAAATGATAGATGACTTCCTGCTCAATACCGATTGGGGGGATTTGGATTTTCTTATAATAGACCTTCCTCCAGGCACTTCTGATGCTCCGCTCTCTATAATGCAGTTGCTTGATCTGACTGGGTTCGTGCTTGTGACGACTCCGCAAAAGATATCGGGGGAAAACTCCGTAAGGTCTGGACTGATGGCTAAACGGTTGGGGATTCCTATTTTAGGCATAGTTGAAAACATGTCAAGGGATTATGATGCAAGATTTACCAATGAGGTGTCAAACAAGCTGAATACGGATATATTGGCCAATATAGGGTATGATGAAAAATTTAATCACTTCAGCGATTCCGGAAAGGTTGCAATAGAGTCGGATGGAAAGATAAAGGATGAATTTTATATGCTTGCAGATAAGATAATAAAACTATATATCACCAAGTGAATGCAGCTAAAATAATATTATAAAATTTATTTTCTTTCTTGGTAAGCCCCTTTGGCGATTATAAAAACAAATAATATTTAAATATTTAATAGTAATAATAGTATTGCTTATATTATAGCCTTAATTTAAAGGTAATTAGGACTTTACTTGTACTTAAACAATTAAAAGGTGAACAAATGGCAGAAAATAATTTCAACGGACAAAGAGTATTGTTATTGCCGGAAGGATCAGATAGGTTAATGGGAAGAGATGCACAGAGAACAAACATAGCTGTTGCAATTGCAGTGGCAAATGCGGTAAAGACAACATTAGGGCCAAAAGGAATGGACAAGATGTTGGTCAGCGATCTCGGAGACATTACCATAACAAATGACGGCGCTACAATCTTGGAAGAGATGAATGTGGAGCATCCCGTGGCCAAGATAATGGTTGACGTAGCAAAAACACAGGATACAGAAGTTGGAGATGGAACTACAAGCGTTATCATAATGGCAGGCTCTTTCTTGAAAGGTGCTGACGATTTGATAGAACAGGGAATACACCCTACAATAATAATAAGAGGGTACAAGATGGCAGCTGAAAAGGCCGAAGAGATACTGAATGGAATTTCCGAGAAAATAAACATAAATGATACAAAGACACTGGAAAAGATAGGTATGGTTGCTGAAGGTTCAAAGAACATAGGCAATGAAGACACAAAGAAGCATATCACAGAGATTGCAATAAATGCGATAAAGCAAGTTATGACAAAGGACCAAGATGGAAAAATCTATGTGGACAAGGACTTCATAAAAGTGGAGAAGAAGGCCGGAGCGAGCGTAGCAAATACAGAGCTAATCAATGGCGTACTTATAGACAAAGAAATTGCACATCCACAGATGCCTAAGAAAGTGTCTGATGGAAAGATTGCTCTTTTGGATGTAGCTCTTGAGATAGAGAAGACAGAGACTGATGCAAGGATAGAGATAACCTCGCCAGATCAAATGCAGTCATTCCTGCAGCAGGAAGAGAAAATGCTTAAGGAAATGGTAGACAAGATTGCAAAGAGTGGCGCAAATGTGGTATTTACACAGAAAGGGATTGATGATGTTGCACAGCATTACATGGCAAAAGCAGGAATAATGGCTGCAAGAAGGATAAAGAGGAGCGACATGGAGAAGCTTGCGAAGGCTACCGGAGCAAAGATGGTAACCAGCCTTGATGACCTGAGTGCAAGCGACCTTGGCTTTGCCGGTATAATCGAGGAAAGGAAGATAAGCGGAGAGCAGATGATTTTTGTGGAGAAGTGCAAGGACCCTAAGAGCGTCAGCATATTCATAAGAGGAGGATCGCAGCAGGTGATAGACGAAGTCGACCGCTCAATAACAGATCTTCTTGGAGCACTCACAACTGCAATAGAGGATGGCAGATACGTTGTTGGAGGAGGCTCTACTGAGACAGAAGTGGCCGAGCAGCTTAGAGCTTATGCAAGCGAGATAGGAGGAAGGGAGCAGCTTGCGATACAGAAATTCGCAGATGCACTTGAACAGATACCCGAAGTTCTCGCACAGTCCGCAGGAATGGACCCTATAGACACAATAGTCCAGATAAGGAGCAAGCATAAAAGCAAAGAGGGCAAGTCATATGGAGTAGATGTATACAAGGGAGCCATAAACAACATGCTTGAAGCTGGTGTTGTAGAACCTACAAAGATGAAAGTCCAAGAGATATACAGTGCAAGCGAAGCTGCAGACATGATACTTAGGATAGACGACATGATAAGCTCCAGGAGCAAAGGCGGCCCAGGCGGAATGCCTCAAGGAGGCATGGGAGAGCCGATGGAGTAAATTTAAAGTTTGATTTTTTGAAGTTTTTTAAGTTTTTGCATACTAATTTTCTTTGATATTATGGAAAACAAAAGCGTAATCTTAGTTCTTGGAATACCAGGCAGTGGGAAAACGACCATTTTAGATGGAGTTGAAGGCTACAAGGACTACAAGTACGTTAATGTTGGCACAATAATGAAAAAAACTACGGAGGAAATTTATAAGGAAGGAATTGACAGGGACAAGATAAGGTACCTGAAGGAAAGCGAGATAGATCATATAAGGGACAGGACATTTGAAAAGATAATTGAAATGGAGGGCAAGATTCTGGTTGACACCCATTCCAGCATAGAGAGGGAGGGAAAATTCATAACAGGGTTGCCTTATGAGACAGAGCTTATGAAGCATATCAAAAGCGTTATTTATATAGATGCTGCGCCTGAAGAGATACTGTACAGGAGGAGCTTGGACAAGAGCAGGAAGAGGGAAGACGATGATGAGTACATGCTCAATATGCAAAGAGATTTCAACATTTCGACATTAAGCTTTTATATGTCTTATTTGAATATACCTGTATATATGTTAAATAATAAGCATGATAAAGTTTCAGAATCAATAAGAAGGATGAAAAAGATACTGGACATGATAGATTTGGAACAGCAGTGATAGATTTGGTAGTAATGCCGCTTTATGCAGAATTGGTCGTTATAGCGATAGGAGTTTTAGATGTAATCGTAAGCATCTACCTGCAGCGCAAGGTCTTTATAGACGAAGAGAAAATGTACAGAAGCCAGATGAAAATGAAGAAATTCCAGAGCGATATGAAGGAGATGGTAAAGAATAAGGCTTCACAGGAGGAGCTTATGAACAAGCAGAAGGAGATGATGCCGTTAATGAGCGAGAATATGAGTTTTTCAATAAAATCTGCAATCCCCTCATTGATATTGTTCTTTGCAATTTACGACTTGATTCTACCATATATATACAAAGCGATAGCCCCAAATTACATTGATGCAACAGTCTACTTTATAATGCCCTTGAACTATCATACCCTATTCTGGGCAACCATATTGATACTTGGTATTGTAGGAGCGATATACATGGCAATAAGGGACAGGAAGAATATCAAGAAGCTGGCAGAGAAAGTAGAAAAGGAAATCTAATAGAAATAAATATATATTGTTACGAACAAATAATGTTTGCAATTCTATTTAATTAAGGTGTTTAAGATGCCAAAACCAATGCATAGATCCCACAGTTTTAGAAAGTTGAAAAGAGTCACAAGTACTGGCAAGGTAGTTGTACATTATGAGAGAAAGAAAAATTCACTTCCGCATTGCGGATTGTGCGGAGTAGAGCTAAATGGTATAGACCAAGATCTCAAAGGAGGCCGCAGCAGGAGAACAAACAGCAGGCTGTTCGGTGGAGTTCTATGTGCCAATTGCACAGCAAAGATAGTTACGATGAGAAGCCGCATAGAGCAGGGAGATATGAAGCTTGATGACATAGGAATAAAGGAAAAGGCTTTTGTATTGCAGCTGGTTTCACATTGATTCGGTTCTTTGTCGCTGGTTATGTTTAAAAGTTTGAAAGATGATATAGATGTTAGTAGAAGTGGGCAGAGTATGCGTAAAGAAGTTTGGCAGGGATGCAGGAAGTGCGGCAGTCATTACTTCGATAGAAAAAGATGGATTTGTCAAAATAGTTACATCAAAGAGGCCAAAGGAAAGGAGGTGCAATATAAGGCATCTTGAATTCATAAATACGAAGATTGACGTGGAAAACAAGGATCTTCTGAATAGGACATTGGGTATATCTAACAAGAAAGAGTAATTCCATTATCAGAAGAGCTTTTTCTGATCCTTTCCTTTTTCTGGGGCCATGTCCGGATAGGTATTGTTTGGCTCTGCTTGTGCCTCTGGCTTTTTGTTAGTGAATAATTCCATTACCTTTTCTGAAAGCTCCTGCTTTTTGTTGGGCGGGAATTCTTCATCCAGTATTTCAAAAAGCTCTGTTACGTCCAAGTCTTTAATATCCAGGGCCTCAGAGTTCTTTTTAAGCATTTCCATTCCCAAGTCCTTTATAGACATATTATTATCTGATTGGCTCTTTCTTATCAGGCTTAATTCTTCTTCTAAGTTCTCACTTGACAGCTTCGAGTCTATCTCGAGATGCGCGGAGTCCGAATACTTGCCCACTAAGGAACGGAGATTCAGGCTAGATATTGAAGTTCCGGCTTCTATTGTCCCTTCTAGGACCAGCCTTACGATTGGTTTCATAGGCTTTGGGATTTTGCCTTCGGTTGGGAGATTAGGTCTGCCCAAGTATGCATTCAGCATTGAATTTATAGTTTCGTCACATTTCTTGTAGACGTAATCGGAATTGGACTTGCTGAACTTCAATGTCTTTATCATGAACGGCCTTGATGGTATGTTTATGAATTGGTAACTGTCCAGTTCGGTGTCGTATAATAGAAAACCTTTGGAATCCTGCTCAGATTCCTTTAGCTGCGTAAGCACCGTGCTTCCAGGTATTAAGAAAGGTTTCCCGTACACCTTACTCTCAATCTTGTTGTGTATATGCCCGTCTATGTATAAATCGAATCCTTCAGGCAGGTCATCCAGCTTCAGGAAATCCGTGCTGAATGGCATGAAATCATATACAGATTGGTGCATCACGAATATATTGAACATTCCTTTGGTGGGCTTTGGATCAAGCTCTTTTAGCCTCTCCTTTACCTTATCATCTGATATGCCTCCTAATCCGTATACGGCTACTTTTTCGTCTCCTTTGCTGATTACTGCGGTGCCCTCACTTATATCTGCTACAATGCCTGCCAGGCTAAGCAAGTTCAATGGATTCTCCTTTCCTACTGCAGTTCTCTCATGCGTGCCGGGTATTGCAAGGATTGGGAGCGTGGTGTATATCGGAT
The DNA here is from genome assembly GCF_002214165.1 of Candidatus Mancarchaeum acidiphilum. Classification (NCBI taxonomy): domain Archaea; kingdom Nanobdellati; phylum Microcaldota; genus Candidatus Mancarchaeum; species Candidatus Mancarchaeum acidiphilum. The sequence continues at coordinate 940,157 of NZ_CP019964.1, read as the reverse complement.
TTGCTCCGCTGAAAGAGTCTATCTTTGCTGGCCATTCCCTTTCCATCAGTGGCCTTAGGATCTTTATTGCTTGGGCTATTATGTTTGGCTTAGGGAACCTGAAATCAAATATATCTCCAGGCATTATTATTACATCCGACATTGAAGCCGCTTCCGAAAGGGCAAATTTTGCTTGCCTGAAAGCATCTTCTTCAAATCGGCTGTAACCCAGGTGCATATCAGATACGATGCCTATTTTCATCTTCACGACCTTAAAGGATTCACTTTGGCATATTTACGCTAACTCCTCCCATGCCCTGCTTCTTTTCGTTTTCCCTTGCCTCCTTTAGCAGTTCATCGGCACGGCTTTTAAGGGTTGCCTCCTTCTTCTCCAGCTCGCTTATTTGCTTTGAAAGCAGGGATGAGCGCAGGTTTATTGATTCTTCCTTGTCCTTTATTTCTGACAATGCGGAATCCTTGGTTGCTTCTATTATGACACCCCCTATTGAGGAATAGACCTTCCCCGTAGACTTTTCAACTTCGGACTTTGCTTGTGACAGATCATTTGATTGAAGCTTGTACTGCTCCAACTGTATCTTTAGGTTCTGAAGCTGCTCTTCTACTTTTTGATAATCCAAAGTCAATTTTTCAAATTCGTTATCTTCCATGTATATCACCACAATCGCAGCTGCCAAAAGGCAAATGTGCAAAAAATATCTGCTGCTTTCTATTGTTTATTTTAGATTATTATTTCTTGTCTTTAGCTTTTATTTTTCTTTTGGGGTTTTGGTATGCTTGAACCGCCACTTTTGTCATCATTGGCATTGTCCTTGTTATCGCTGCTTTTGGACGAGTTTGGATCGCCCACGTCACCTATACCTGCCAGTTTATCTATACCCAATACACCAACTGGTGTTGGTATGCCAAGCCCCCTTGACTCGGTTGGTATGAATATTAGGTGATTTCTGCCGCTTATCCCTATTTCATAAAGCATGTTTAGCGCTCTCAACTGCATTGCATATATGTTGGAATTGTAGGTCTGGGCTGCCGCTACCATGTTCACTGCGGCTAGCTTCTCCGATTCCGCAAGTATTACTCTTGCATCGCGCTCCCTTGAGGCTATTGCAACCTTTGCCATCGCGTCTTGTAGATCGTCTGGTATCTTTACATCCCTAATCTCAACAGAAATAACATCAACACCCCAAGGGGATACCCTTTGGTCTATCAGTGATTTTACCTGTGCGGCTATCTCACTCCTGCCAACTATCATCTTGCTTAGTTCAACTTTCCCTATAACATCCCTAAGGGCGGTCTGTGCCGCTAACGAAACAGACTGCTGCATGTCGTTCACCTGCAAAGCGGTCTTTTCCGGATTTTCTATCCTTGTGAACATTATTGCATCTACGTCAACTCCAACGTTGTCCTGAGTCAAAGTTTTCTCTGCGGAGAAAGTGGCAGAAAATGTCCTAAGATCAAACTTGTAAGGCATTTTCTGGATCAGCGGTATTATGAAGAACAATCCTGGCCCATATGTGCCTTTGTACTTTCCCAATGAAAGTATTGGTGCTCTTTTCCACTCCTGCAGCACTTTTATGCTCATTAGAAGGTATATAATAAGTACAATTGCAAATGCTATAATCCCGGAAGTAGTGCTGGAAGTCGCTGCATATGCTATAAAAAAGAATATCACAGATATTATTATCCCTATAATTATTGCTAGCGCGGAATTTGCAGTCATGCTCTTGCTGCTTTTATATATATAATAATAGCCAGGGGCAGCATTTGTCGACGCATTTACTGAAGGTTTATCAGAATTTTGGACCATGATCTCACATTGTATAATTTAGCGTGAAAATATAAATACTGCTTGATTATAGCAGTTTATTTGGCTTAAAAGATAATTATTAATTCTAGATTATTGAAAGGGCATTGGAAATCCAGTAAAGGTTTTTGAACAGTCTGCAAAAGGTTTTTATAAGTTCTTTTCGTTTAATTATTATGTATGGTATAAGGGGATCCAAGCAAAAAGAAAGGCTTTACGATTCTCTTGTGCGCATAGATAAAGACAATGAGCATTCTATTTATAATACTGATCCTTACGATAGTTCAATTAAAAACCTTAAAAATGGACTTCTTAAGAATTATAGGGAGGAGGCTGTAAAGGATGCACTGCTTATGGCTGGTGCAAATGCATATTATGAACATAAAAAATATCGCATAAATGAGAAAAACAGCTATTTTCCGGATTTTATAACTAATATTTACTTCAAGGGCAGGCAGGTAATACTGGAGCCACACGAGGTTTTTGACAGGAATTACGTCTCAAAAATGGATAAATTCACTAGAGAATACCCCAATTTTTATTTGGTTTTTATAGTATCGAGTGATAAATATAGATATTTGAGCAAACATATTACAAAAGAGCTTAAGAGATTTAGCAAAATATGGATAGTCAAGGATTTCAAGAACCAGAAAGAGGGTTTGGAGGAATCAACTCGGCAGATACTTGAGAAGATCAATGAACTTCGCAATAGAGACTTTGATTACAAGGCATATTTAAGGAACAGAGATAGTTCAAGGTAATCTTGGCTTTAGGTTTAAATTTTTTATTAATCGGGATAGATGTGCAATATTTGTGGTGGATATTATGAAGTATAAAAATGTACCAAATGATAAAAATTTATATATTCAAGTATTTCCTGTTGACATATACCAGAATGATGTGCATTCAATAAACAATCATGAGATACACAGGAGGATCAATGAAGGCAATAACCTGAGCGGATATATTAAGGATTATAGGGAGGAAGCTGTTTCAAAAGCACTTCAGGACAATCACAGAGATGCTTATTATGAATTTGCAACTTATGGTGGTTACAAGCCAGATTTCATAACTGATATGTTTGTTGGAAGGAGGCAGGTAATACTGGAGCCCCATGTTTATTTTGGTAATGATTATGTAAGGAAATTGAAAAAGTTCTGCAATGAATACACTAATTTTTCCTTGATATTCATAATGCCTGATAAAACCTACAAGAGCCTTGATGAGAATCTTATAAATGAGATAAAGCAGTTCAGCACAATATGGGTAATTGATAAGTTTCTGAATAACAAGGAACAGATGAAACATTCCGAAAATGCAATAAGCAGGAAAATAAGAAAATTAATAGACAAAAATAAAAGTTATGAAATGTATGAGAGATTTTGATTCACTCTTCCCCAATTGCCTTCAATATCTCTGATGTTGGCAGTTCTTTTATCAATCTCTGCATGTTTAATAGAGATCTCTCGTGTGATTCCTTGTCCTGTGAGGATACCGCGTCGTTTGCTACTACTACATAGAAACCTCTGTTTACCGCTTCCCTTGCGCTAGATTCTACCCCATATTCAGTTGCGATCCCCGTGAATATCAATGATTCCACACCTGCATTTCTCAGCAGCATCTCCGCATTCGTTCCTATGAAAAGGCTTGCGGTATTCTTGTGTATTACCACCTCGTCTTCCGAAGGTGTAACAGCCAACTCGAGTGCGTCCTTTGGCATGCCGTCAAAACTTCTGTTTGAAGCAAGGCTCGGCTTTGGCTGGAACTTTTTGGAGAGCGGGGTTATCCTTGTATATATAATGGGCATTTTTGCTTCTCTTGCCCTGCTTATCAGTGCATTGACATTTTTGAGGAATTCTTCCTTGTTAAATATTGAATTTACAAGCATGTTCTGTACATCCCAAACTATTAATGCTGTATGTGATTTGTCCATTATTTCATCTGGTGTCTCGTAAACCTTTTTGCCTTCTATATCTTTCATTTTACCACAAGTTAATATTTGAATTTATTTTATTTAAGTTTATCTGCATAAATTTTATCGTATTATACTTTTATTTTCAATACTATTTTTATAAGGTTAATTTTGAATTATGTATATTTTGTGATTTGTATGGATGAGAATGAGAACATGCCTGCATGGATAATGGCACAGGATCTTTTAACCAAGCTAAAATATGAATTTGCCAATAGGGAGATAAGCTTGCTATACGATGAGATAAAGGCAGGCAGGGTTGACTTCAAAGGAGCGTTGGTTACAGATCCGGATAAATCAAACGAAAACGAGAAGTACACCTTCATGATAAGCCATTTGATTGAGGAACGCAGCAAGATACACGAGATGTATGACAGCTATCTGAAGGACGCTGACAACATAAATGACCCTAACCTGTTAAGCAGGGTTGAGGGGTTGAAGAAGTTTATCTTGGCGGTTGACAGCATAGCGGTTTTGGAGGATTATAAAAAAGAGATGGATGACTGGATATTGGATGCAAGCCTTTCTATAACCGATAGCAATCCATCAGATATAATTTATAACACTCTTCTTAATTCTCCGAAAAGGCAGGAGATAGCAGAATTTTCAATAACCAACCCTTATTTTAAGAATGAGGTTCTTAGCAAAGATGAGTATGCATTGATCAAAAATGCTTATGATAAAGCAAAAAGCACAGATAACTCTTAAATCCTTTTATTTTTACATAAAGTATAAAAATTTTAGGCACAATACATTAAGGTTGATTTTATGGATTTAATAGGGGATTTCAAAGCTGGGATCAATGCTGCAATGCATCCAAGCAGCAATACACAAAATATGAGCCTTGGGCAGGCAATTGGTTTCTATTACAGGGCATCAGTACTGCCAGGCATAATAGCCTTAATAATAGATGGGATTATAGGATTTGTCTTGTCTCCGAGCGAAGGGGTACTTGCTTTGGCAACTATCGTGGGCTCTCTGTGGATTGCGCTTCCTCTAGGCATAATAATTGATGCTGCAATATACCAATTCTTTGATAAAATGCTCTTCGGAATATTTAATGAGGATATATCAAAAACTGCAACCGCAACGATGTTTGCGGAAATGCCAGTATTGGCATTGGCCTTCCTTTACTTTTTGCCATCTGTTGGCGCACTGACTTACTTAAAAGATGTGTTCGGTATAATAATAGGTATATGGGGAATAATAGTATTGACCATATCCTTCAGGGAGCAGCAGAAGATCAGCACAGGAAAAGCGATATTGGCCTGGCTGTTGCCTGGAATAATTTTGGGTGTGATATTTGCAATTATTATATTGGTGATGGCATTTGCCCTAGGTGCAGTGAGCCCTGTAGGCATTCCAGGCACCTCTATTTTGCCATAATTGCTAATTTTTATTTGGTTTTTAGTTAATTTATTATACTTATTTTTCTATTTCTAATTATGGAAAATGAGATAAAGATAGACAATTTGTCAAAAAATTTTGGCAATCTCCATGCGCTGCATGACATAAGCCTTGATTTGAAAGGAGGAATGCATATAGTACTTGGCCCAAATGGCGCCGGGAAAAGCACCTTGCTTAAATGCATAGATGGGCATTACAAATTGGATAGGGGATATGTACGGGTAAATGGATTGGATCCTTATACAAATGACAAAATAAGGGACAAGATGTCCATTCTTTCGGATAATTATTCCCTTTATGATGAACTCACAGTGATTGACAACCTGAAGTTCTTCGGCAGGCTTTACGGCCTTAAGGATAAGGAGATACTGGAGAATGTCTCAGAGTTCTTAAATGAATTCGATGCGGCTAGGTATCTTAAATCAAAGGTATCTACATTGAGCAGGGGCACTAAGCAGAAGATAGCTTTCTGCAGGGCTCTAATCAACAAGCCGGAGATACTTTTATTGGATGAACCTACCGCTTTTCTGGATTCAAGATCATCGCAATTGATGCATGATATAATGCAGGAGTACTCCAAAAATGGGAGGATAGTCCTGTTTGTAACGCAAAAGCTTGATGAGATAAGCAGGTTTAACAGTGAGCTGATAATACTTAGAGCGGGCACCGTAAGCGATGTGACCACTACATCAAATATTTACAGCACAATACTAAAGGACACAATAATAAACATCAGGTTGGCAAGCGGATTTGACCCAAATAAGGTGAAAGGGATACCAAATCTCTACAATGCTAATAACGCATCCCCAAATTTCATAAAGGTGAAGATAAAAAATTACAAGGACATAAATGATACTGTGGCTTACCTTATAGAAAATGGGGGTTATGTTATAGGTGTTGATTACATAGAGCCACTCATAGAGAGTCTTTCATTTGGCTAAAGGTCTTCGTAATGGCTTTGGACAGTTTTAATGCTTTCCTTTCAAGGACAAACGGGATAGGCACATTGGATTTGGTAAAGAAAGGGAATTTGTACGATATAACAGATTCGGAAGCAAATTCATTTTATGATGAGATTGTGGTGCCAAAGCTAAATCAGCTAAAAGGTCTAATTTACTATAGCGATATAATAAGGTCAATCATATCTGGAAGGTATGAAGCGATGGCAGGAAACTTCAGGTCCGCGGAAGAGAATAACAGATTCATAATAGAGAGAGGATGCTTATCGGAATTTGTTGAAGGCACCAATAAAAAATATGATGAAGCACTGAAGGATATGGACTGGCATAATATGGTGGACAGAGGCTATATAATTAGCAGCTTTGCAGAGGCAATGCGTAGGATAAGAACATTAGACCCACGGGTAAAGGAATTGGATTCGAAGAGTATATTTTTAGCTGGAAAGGCTGTATGTAAAGAGCACCTCGAATTTCCTTTTTATTCAATAACAATAAAAGCCTTTGGAGGTTTGAAAAAAGTAAGGTGCAGATGTGGAAACGAGGCAGATTACCTTACTCTGGCAATGCCTAAGGTAAGCGCCTTAATAGAGTTGGCAAGCTTCATCACGAATGCAAACCCAAATTCTCTTTATTCGGTGTATTCCAACTTGTCAAGGGTTGTTCATCCCTATGGGTTTACGGATTTTCCTAAAGGCAAGAGCTATGCATTGTGGCTAAGAGATTTAAATTTAATATTAAGCAGCATATTAAATTTGCACGGGGTGTCAAAGGTCAATCCCTAATTCCCTGGCCATTGAATTTATAGGGGTGATTACAGGCACAGGGCTAACAAGCTCCTTTGGTTCTAATACTGGAAGCAATGTGCAAGCAATGTATATCGCATCGGCGTCGGATTGTTTACCTACTTTTATAGAATCCATGATGTCCTCTTTTGAAACCTTTGTTATCGCTTTGCCTCCTGTCCTTCCCAGCGCTATTGAACCTATTATATCAAAATGGAAACCTGCAAGCCATTTTATCTCGTAATCGTGCCTCTTTTGATTATATAGGCTTATCAAGAATATCCTGTGGGCCTTTATTGAATTAAGACTGCTTATTATTGATTCTGTTGATATTGATACCTCGTTACCTTTGAGCGCTTCCCTTATGTTGCTCCAGCCCTTTTTGCTAAATGCAGAATATGACCTTGCATACATTATTTTGCTTCCTTTCTTTATGCCTGCATTTATTGATGAAAGTGCTGCGTAATTTGCTTTTAACTCAGAATTTGATTCTCCATGTCCAGGCACAAATTCTTGGTAAAATATGTTCGCCTTAAATCTGTCCCTCATATATGTTACAAGGTTGTGGTTTTCGGATGATACAATCAGATTTAGGTCAATCAAGCTTGCCGCCTCTGTTAATCCTTGACCTTTCGTGCTTTTCCATTAGCTTCGCCCACGAGCCATTTGCCTTTAATATCTTCTTTAATGAACTTCCTGCCAAGGGCTTTCGAATATCTCTAGCTGCCTCTTTTATTCTGCTTATGTCCTTTTGGGATATTTCAAATTCCTCACATCCAATTATCTCTTCCGCATGTGGCATTGAGGATATTTTAGGTATGGCAATCACGTCTTCATCGGAAATTATATATTTAAGGGCAACTTGGAATGCATTGGAATTGTACTTTTCACCAATGCTAGAGAGTACTCCATACAGCTCTGTATAATTTTTTATTTGACCGCGTGCAAGAGGGCTATATGCTATTACGGAAACGTTGTTACTTTTGCAGAAATCAAGCAACCCGGAATCTTCTACCTCTGTAAATGCGATGTTGTATTCCAATTGATCCGATACAATTTTGCTGTTCTTCGTATACGACATTGCTTCCTCAAGTTCTTTTTGATCAAAATTGCTTACGCCGATATATTTTATTTTCCCTTGTTCAACCAAGTACTCCATTGCTCTTATGGTTTCTTTTAAGTTTATGTGGTGGTTAGGCCAGTGTATCTGATAAAGTGTTATCTGACTCACCCCAAGCCTTGACAGGCTCTCATTGCAGGATTTTATCACATCACTGTAATGGAGATGATTTGGTGAAACTTTTGTTGCTATAAAAGGCTCGTGCTTTATTGTCTTAAGCATGCTTCCCAATTCTGATTCGTTTTGGTACATCTCTGCTGTGTCTATGAAGTTTACCCCTTTTTCAAACAGGTAAGCTGCAACTTTTGGGACTTCTACGGAATCAGGTATCAATTTCCAGGTGCCTAATCCGATTTCTGAGAAGCTTGTGATTGAATTTCCCAACTTCTTTAATTTCATAACGTCATCCCTTCTTATAGACCAACAGGTAATGGGATCTGTAATCATATCTGTCCGATAACTCTAACCCTTTGCTTTTCAAGCTAGCAGTCACATCGGATGCACTTAATCGTATGCTTATTGGAGGCCCATATGCAAATTCCTTATCTTCCTTGTCCCAATCAAGGTCTATGAAGTATCCGCCATCCTTTATTAGGCCGATTAGCTTGGTTAACGATTGCAGCCCTATATCATGCAGTGCGTTTGCCGTAAAGACAATTCCCACACTCTTTTCTGGCAATGGTATTGACTCTGCAGTTGATTTTATTATCTTTATGTTTTTGTATTCAGATAAGACCTTTTTCATAGTATCTATTGCCGAATCTGATTGGTCTACTGCAATTACGCTTTTTGCATGCTTTGACAATTCTGCCGCAAATACTCCACCCCCTGCGGCCACATCCAATATATCCTTGCCTTTTATTATTCCAGTTATTTTGCTCATTAAAGGAAGCAGGCCCGCAGACATTGAATTCAGCCTTTCATAGTCTATTGAGTTCCAATTGTCCATTTTATCAATTATATATAGGATTGCAAAGTTTTTAGCTTTGGCACTTGAAATTTGTATACTTGAAGATTCTGTAGGTTATTGAAATCTTATAGATGCAGGATTTCGGGCTTGTTTAGCCTTATAGCACCATTTAGAATTTTGGATTGGTCAAGAAGGAGATACATTTCTGCTTGGCAATGGCCTACTAAATTTGTCATACTCCTTTAATTTATCTTTAAGCTTGTTTTGGTCGGATACTATTATATGTTTGCTGATTTTTGACAATAGCTTGGCTTCGATCTTATTGTAGTCGGTCAATATTATTATTGAGTTTATGCCGTTCTTTACCGCATTTAGTATTACCTTAGGGTTGTCATCAATTATCAATGATGGTTTCTCTCCGTTTTCAAGCCTGCATTTTTCATTGTCCTTTGCCCTTTCAATCTTGACTTTAAGGCCATCTTTTTGAAGCTCATCTTCAATCTCTTTTATATCGTCATTGCCAAGATTCGTGTTCGCGGTCCTTACTATTATTTCCATCCCTTTGTCCTGGAGCTCTTTGAGGCCATTTATAACATTTTGATTCAACATCTTCTTAAAGTCTATTTTCTTTGCCGCTCGGGAGAAAGCAAATGGCACATTGTCAATTACGGTAAATATCGCCTCTTTATAAGCATTTTCTATTTTTGAATCTGAAGACCGTAGGTACTTGTTAAATGATTCACTGACATCGTTAACCAAGCAGCCATCGAAATCTACAACCACAAATGACATTTTATCAATTAAATGTTGTATTCCAAATATTTAAATGACAAACTAAGCATCCGTCATTTAGCTAAGTGGACTTTAGATGCTTAATGTCAGAATAAAAATAGTTTTTATTTTTTAAATAAGCTAGCGATAAATGGTTTGATACTAAAAATACCGACATTGTACCATTTAGTCCACTTACTAATCACAAAAACTAAGCAAAATATAACAGATATTGTCAAGAATATGATAACAAAAGATGCTAGATGTATAGGATTATCGAAAAGGCAGTTGTTTGGGTTGAAGAAAACGATAAAGAAGTTAATTGAAGCAAAGTGAAAGAATGGACATTGAAAAACTCAAAACATTAGGAAAACATATCCTCGTTGCATTTTGTGGGATTGTAATCTTTACTGTGGTGAGCTATGGACTTCAGGTAGTTAATTCTTACTTTGCAGGAGTGCAAAACTACTTTAATGGTCAGAGTTTTGAAAATACCTTTTACACAGTATCGGTTATATTCATTGTTTTGATGGCTATCGATTCAATATTTATTTGGTTAGAGCCTTTTGGATCTGATTCTCTAATTGACTTTATAATGATACCTCCCTAGATAGAAAATCCCTCTCCTTCAGCCCTTCTTCATGCTAAAACTATATTGGAAATTGGGACATTTGTGCCTCTTATATATAACCCTAATCAAGGTATGGGGCTGCCGAGATTTGAACTCGGATTACTAGCTCCCGAAGCTAGCAGTCTGCCAGGTTAGCGTACAACCCCTTAAAGAAGCATTACTAATTTGAAAATAAGATACTTATAAATTTATGGATTGCCTTATCTTTATTATGGAATCCGTTAAACCAAAGCCAAAAAGCAATCCTGTGCTAATCGCTGGATTCGGATGGATAGCTGCAGGCATTGTGATGATCTACACGGGATACCTGATATACTTAGACAGGATAACATCCAGCAATTTCAGGGAGGATATAGCATTTGGGCTGCTGCTCATGATAATTGGTGTATTGATATTGGCCTTGAGATCAAAGATCAACAAGATTGTCGAAGAGAAAACTGCAGAGGCAAACTTGAAAAAGCAACAGCTAAAAAGCTAAAACAATCTGCCATGATAATTCTTTTATATATATCAAGCGAAGAGATATCTGTATGTACAGTTCAGAAGACCTAAATTTTGCCTATAGGTACCCGTTCACGGATATTGCAAAGCAGATAATAAGCTCGCTTAATCTGACATCCATAGATTTCAAGTATCTTGAACTTGGCAAGGAAAGGGCAATATCAGACATAAAAGGTGACCTGCCCTATTATGATATACTAATAGATTCCATAAAGCTCGATGAAATCATAAGCTACGCATACGCGAAGATGATGGTCATGGCGTTAAAAAGGCCTGATTACGTTGAAAAGTTCTCGGTTTCGGAATCAAAAAGGGCGCTTCAGGCGATGGAAAAAGATTCCGAGCAAGATATATTCAAGCTCTCTTCTTCGTTGGGAATAACCTTGCACAAGGACCAGAATGACAATTTCCTTATAAAGTTCAATGTATATTTGCACAATATACCAAATGATCCTTTTTTTGCGCTCTCTAACCAGCAGCTTCATAATGGGTTGGTAATAATAAGCTTCAACAAGCTAAAGCGCTTGCTTGAGAGGGCATCTTACAATACAATAAAGGAAAGCTTCAACTACGAAGAAAAGGTCAAGCTTCCGAAGGAAGTTATGGATTATTCAAAAGGCATAAGGGACGAGACAAAGGTTGTCATTAAAGGGAAGAATAACACCGCTTGGATTGAAAAACTATTGGAAACTCCCATAACAGATGTAAGGCACAGGACTGTAAACTTGATACTCGCACCTTATTTAGTAAACATAAAAGGGCTCAGCGTTGATGATGCCTTTAAAGTAATAACCGATTATATAGAAAAATGCAAAACCGTAAATCCAGATACCAAGATAAATGAAACATACATAAGGTACCAGATAGAGTACGCAAAGAGCAAAGGCACAAAACCTCTTAAGTTCTCTAATGCGAAGGAGCTTCTGTCAGGGTTGATAGATTTTGACGTTAGGGCAGAATCTGAAAGCAAGGATTCGGATAAGGATAAAACAAAGAAAGGAAAGAATAAACAGGGTAAAAGTGAATAATTTATACTGTTGTAACTTTAACATCTTTTACAAGTATGTCAGGAACTAGCGCAGGCTCTTCCGCATCCCAAGAGATTGCTTGTACTGGAGATTTTGAAGCCGATTCTATATTCTTTAGCATCCTGATGATATTGTCGTTTACCCTAATACCTACTGTCTGTGTGCCTTTTATCTGGCTTATTGCGAACTTGGGCTCCCCTTTTTCTATGTAGATGGCCAGGTCTCTTGGCACGGTTGAGAAATCACCGGTTGAGTGGTTGTCAAACCTTGTATACCATGTATTTGTAACTAAGATTCCCTTATCTATTTCGGATATTAATGAATCCAATGACTTTTTAGGATTCTTGTGCTTGAATATTAAGGTATTGGGCTCAGATTCAATCAATCCTGCATTTCCTGTGCTTTCCGTATTGTGCTTCTTTGCCTCGGACCAGTTGTACAGGTATGTTTTTAAAATTCCATTTTCTATGACACTGTTGTCTTTCGTTGGATAGCCTTCGTCATCATAGCAGCTTGAGCTTATCATCCCTTTGGCTATTCCGGAATCTATTATAGATACGTTTTCATCTGCCACCTTGTGCTCTAATCTGCCTTTTAGAAAACTGCCATTTTCTATCTCTGACATAGTGGCTGCTGCAGTAACCTCTTGGAGCAGATTCGATGCAGAAGAAGGCTTGTATATTAAATCGTATGTATCGCTTTTTATTTTGCCTTTGGTCTTTATCTGCGACACGGTATAATACAGATTATCACAGAATTTCTTTATGTTTATCTCGCTATATTTAGAAAATGCTGCAGTCTCTTGGTATGAAAACCCCTCTTTTGTAGTAATATGTGCCGTGACCTTGATATAAGCGGTTGAGCTATTTGCATTGACATCCTTGTTTGTCATCAATGAATCCTTCAGCTTCTCTAAGGTTACCATTCCTGCAATGTCCTTGACATCCTTATAATCCAATTCCGATATTATCTGCTCTGCTACATCCACCACGTCTTTTATTTGAAACCCTGAAATTTTTGCATCGGGCTTTCCCCTTCCCTTATAATTGAATGGGCCTTCGGCTATCCCGTAGTAATCATTCTTTGGAGAAAGCTTTCCTATGGTTTTTGCAGCTTTTTTTAGGGTGCTTTTTACCGATTTATCTGAAACGTCTGGAAGATCCTCAGATATTAATTTCTTGGATTTTGACAGAAATAAGCTTCCATTTGTGGAATTGTCGTTTACTACTGAATCAATCTTTGAGTTTGCTATCTTCAAGTAAGTCGCTTCTCCAGATACGATATCTACAAGTATGTCGTCAAATTTCAGCTTGTTTGAATAATACAATATATCTTTTGGCATCACTTAACTCACCTGAACTGCAGCAATGCGTATGGTCCTCCCATGGTTACTGGAACACCTTGCAATGGCTCCCCCTTTCCGCATTCTCCATTGAAAAGTTCAACCTTTTTCGACAATAAAGATACAGACTTCCAAAGGTCTAGTGTGCCCTTCTCCAAACGATAATTAAGTATAGGTGAGCTTATCTCTCCTTTCTTTATAAGATAAGCTTCGTTTCCTTGGTACATTGAAAAGCTCCTTGTGTCGTCTATGTTCCATCCGTTGAAGCTTTTTACATAAATCCCATCCTTTGCTTCGGTAATTAACTCTTCAAAGGAGGAGTCTCCTGCACCTAAATAAGTGTTTGACATCCTTACCAATGGCTCTGCATCATAGCTGCTTGACCTTGCTGAGCCATTGCTCTTTCTCTTTAACATGCCTGCATATTCTCTGTTCAGCAGAAGCTCATTCTGCATGCCGTTCTTGATAATGTGCTTTTTGGCGGCTTTTACGCCTTCGTCATCATAGTAATAGAATCCTGAAGTGCCTTTTATCGATGGATAATCGAATATGTTTACACTGTCGCTTCCGATTCTCATGCCTAAATTATCCTTGTTTATGTAGCTTGACCCTGCTTGGGCCAATTCCCTTCCAAAAACCCTATCAGATTCATTGGGGTGGCCTATGCTTTCATGTACTGCAATTCCTGATATTTCGGGGGAGATTACCACATTTTTTATTGATTTAATCTTAGCGTCGCTCAGTGAGGCACCATTGTCAGCAACTGCCTTCAAGCCTTTTATCTCCTCGCTGATCCTTTTGGTTATCCTTTCGTAATCCAATACCTCAAGGCCTCCAACCCCTCCAAATTCAAGTATCCGCTCTCTTGTAGATTTTTTGCCTTTTATAAGAAGGTATATTGATAGGCCCGCTGAAGGATAATATGACATTATGCTAGAGCCTTCGCTGTTCTCGAATAATGTTTCTTCTTCTCCGTAGCCTAATGACACCTCCCTGTAAATTACCTCTTTATAGCCTTTGAGATAGTAATCTAAATCATATGCCAGCTTGCTAGCTTCTCTTTCGTCCAATATTTTCGGTGTTACTCTATATTTACCTTTTACTGTCTTCTCGCTTGACAGCTTTGTGCTGCCCTTAGGCATCCCTTTTATTTTGCTTATGGCTGACATTAAGCTGCTTTTACTTAAATCATTGGTTGACATGTTGTAGAATAATCCATTCTCCATTATTCTTATCCTTGCACCTTTAGAGGAAGAGCTGAAATTTCCATCAAATATCCCATTATGTATGTCAAATGCGCTAGAAATGCCGCTTGATAAATAAACTTCTGAAAAATCGTACTTTGCGGTTTTCTTTGAGATTAAATCTAAAAGAAAATCAGGACTTTCGCCTTCGTAAAGGCTCTTGGACTTTAAATCCAATTGTTCACCTTATAATATAGATGCTAAACAGCAATATGCTTTCCCACCCGCAGGCAGTACACACATATCGTTAGCATGCTTAGCTTCCGAGTTCGGAAAGGGATCGGGCGTTTCCATGCTCCTATTACCGTTTAACATTGTATATTGACATGCTAAACCTTATAAACATTACTCTCAAATTCATATAATTAAGGTTAACCTTAATTTGACTTTTGACGTAAATTTTGTAAACCATTTAAGGTTATCTTCCATATAAGTATGATTTACCTAGTGATTGATTGGCTGAAGATAATTTTGTATCATATATGAAGGAGCAAGGAAGCAGAGTGAACAAGCTTCTTGAGGAAGTTCTTAGTGACAAGAATGTTGATCAGAATATAGAGAAACTTCTTGGAAGAGGGGGCTATGATTACGATACGGACGCAATAGAGAAAAGCGTCATGGATCCTGCATGGTACCTCATATCGCAAGGAGGCAAAAGGCTAAGACCGGTATTCACATCGCTTGTGATAAGCCTTTTCAAAAAGAATCCTGATGATTACATAGAGTTCTCCATAATACCAGAGGTCCTGCATACAGCAACACTTATACATGATGACATAGAGGACCGGTCAGTCAAAAGGAGAAATGTTGACTGTGTACACATAAAATATGGATTGGATATAGCGCTTAACTTGGGAGACTTTATGTTTTATTTCCCAATGAAAGCCCTTATAGACAGCAGCAAGCTTGAGAACGAGCAGAAGATCAAGATAATGCAGCTTTACATTGAGGATATGCTAAAGCTTGGCATAGGACAGGGAGTGGATTTGGCATGGCATAACTTCCTTATAAACCCTAACAATATAAGCGAAGAAAATTACATGAGGATGGCATTTGACAAAACTGGCGCCCTTTTAGGATTTGCCGCAGAACTTGGTGCGGTTATCGGAGGGGCAACGGACAGGCAGATAAAACTGCTTGGGAAATTCGGTGCGACGGTTGGTGTTGTGTTTCAGATAAAAGATGACCTTCTAAACATAGAAAAGTCAAATGTATCTGAGAGCAAAGGGGGAGTAGGAGATGATATAACAGAAGGGAAGATAACTCTGCTGGTGACACATGCGATTAAGGAAGCAGATGAAAAGGATAGAAGCAGGCTTCTTGAAATCCTGAAATCCCATAGCTCTGACCCTAAGTTAAAAGAAGAGGCTTCGAACATACTGATAAAATACAACTCAGATGGCTATGTTGAAAAGATAGCCGATTCATTGATAAATGACGTATGGAATGAAGTGGATAAGGAGTTCCCGGATTCACACGGGAAGGAGCTTATCAAGCAGATGGTTGGTTTTGTACTTAACAGAAATTTCTGAGTGATTATATGGATGCAAACGACGCTAAAAGTTTTAAGGATTTCATATCCCTTTACAAGGACAAGGTATACGGGTTGATAGATGGATATCTTCCTAATGGCGAGCCTTCGGCTTACTTTGAATCAGTGCGGTGCTACACAGATAGGAAAGGTCAGTATAGAAGGCCTTCTTATGTACTGTTGTGGAGCTTGCTGTATGGAGGCGATATTGAGGAAGCCATGCTTCCCGCTGCATCGCAACAGGTTTCAGAAGACTGGCTGCTTATGATTGACGATTGGATGGATGACAACAATCTGAGAAGGGGAGGCCCTTCAGCACACCTAATCTATGGTGACAGGTATGCGATAAATGCAGCAAGCAACTTGCAATCGATAAATTGGAAAATAGTGTATGATGCCTGCAAGAAGCTAGGACCGGAAAGAGAGAAGAGGTATTTTGACAAATTCTATGATATGATAAACGTAACGCACCAGGGCCAGTACAGGGACATCCATCTTACATCTGATATAAAAGATATAACAAAGTTTACTCGTGAGGATTACTACACTTCCATACATGCAAAATCAGCTTATTACAGTGTATATGGGCCAATGCAGCAAGGTGCAATAGTTGCAAATGCGGATGAAAAAGTAATTGGTGAAATAAAGGAGTATGGAACCCCGGCAGGTTTGGCTTTTCAGATAAAGGATGATATACTTGATTGCACTTCAACTACGGATCAGCTAGGAAAATCTATAGGCACTGACGTTAGGGATGGAGTAAAGACTATAATACTTTGGCATGCGGTTCAGGATGCATCCCAAGATGTATTGAACAAACTTGCAGAAATTTACAAAAAGAAGCCGGTCGATAAAAGCAAGGAGGAGATTGGTTTTGTGCTTAATCAATTCAATGAGTTGCATTCAATTGATAAATCAAAGGAGGATATGCAAAAATTGGTTGATGAAAGTGTAGAAAAATTCAACAAGTACACTTCTGATATACCAGAATCACACATAAAGGAATTGGCAAGAGAAAGCATTGGATATGCAGCAAATAGGAGAAATTGAATCGGTAAGGCCTGTGCAATTGCACAGGTCTGCATATCCTAGGGTTAGGCATGCATATTTGATTAAGATTTGGGGTTTTTAAATTTTAGCTATGCCTTTTGTTTTACTTGTGGTGAAATATCTTAATGTAGCAAGGTATAAATAATTTTACTTAAATAAACAAATGAGTAATGCGTTGACTTAACGCAATACAAAGCAAGTCGTGAAAGGAATCTTATCCTAGGGTTAGAGAATGGCAGAAGCAGACGAGAGTATCAAGAAAAATGTAAATTTTCTTCTGGAGAAGAAAAACAAAGAATACTCTATGGATTCATTGAAGGATCCTAAGCAGCTAAAGGTGAATGATTTGGCAACTTCAGCAAGCATGGCCGAACTGTTAAACCTCTTTGTCGAGTCAAAGAAGCTTTCTGAGGCTTTGCTTGAAAACTGCATGGTTGATGAAACATACCTTGCTACTGTGGAGATAAATGCGGAATCCATAAAGCTGAAATCAATGACCAAGGGTTGAATTTATTTTTTTTTATTTTTAGTATTTTAGCAGGGAATATATTGGGTAATCTTTTAATTTGTCTTTTCCTTTAAGGTCTGAAAGTTCTATCATGAAAGTCAGCTCGGATACTTGACCTCCAAGCTTTTCGATCAACTTTGCTGCTGCGCCTGACGTCCCACCTGTAGCCAACAGATCATCGACTATGATCACCTTGTCCCCTTTTTTTATTGAATCTTCATGCATTTCGAGAGAATCACTTCCGTACTCCAATTGGTAATCTATTGAGACTGTATGATAGGGCAACTTTCCTTTTTTTCTAATTAGAAGCAACCCGGAGTTTAATTCGTTTGCCAATGCCGCGCTGATTATAAAGCCTCGTGAATCTATACCTGCTATATAGTCATAATCCAAATTCCTAATGTGGTCGGCAAGAAGCTTTATTGAAGCCGAGAAAGCATATTTGTCCTTTAGTAAGGGGGTTATATCCTTGAACATTATACCGCTCTTCGGAAAATCCGGCACATTCCTTATGTAATTCTTTAGTTCCTCTGCATCCATTTAAACACCATTTTATTATTAGGGCAATAATTAATATAGGTTTCAAATTTTATGTTAATTGGTTGACACTTATGATTGATTTTGGCAAATTCAGGATTGAATGCTGCAACGGCGTATATTGCCCGAGCGATGATTCATTTCTTCTTGGAGATATTGTAGAGGAATACAGTTTTGGCAAGGTTCTGGATTTAGGTACTGGTAGTGGCTATTTAGGTATTATTGCGGCACTCAAAGGTGATGATGTGACATTCGCAGATATAGACACAAATGCACTTGAATGCGCCAGGCAAAATGTGGCACTAAATCATTTAGAGGGCAAATTTGTTGAGACGGATTTGTTTTCAGGGATTAAAGGAAAGTTCAATACTATAATATTCAATCCCCCCTACCTTTTATCGGATAAATTGGTTGATAAAGCTCTTGATGGAGGATTTGATGGCAGGCAGGTGATAGATAAATTTTTAAGTTCTGTAGGCAATCATCTGCTTACGGAAAATCAGGTTTTGCTATTGGAGAGTTCCCTTAATTCTTATGAAAAGGATGCAAAAGAGTTAAGTGCCGAAGTCTTCGAGAAAAATTTATTCTATGAGAAGTTGGCGGTCCTGAAATTTAGCTTGTAACCCTATATATTAAATATTTGTTTTGCCACAATAATATTGTGTGTATATGGTCGAATTTGAAGTGGTTGATATTAAAAAGGACGAAGAAATAGAATTCATTTTGGGGCAAGCGGGTTTTATAAAAACAGTCGAAGATTTATATGAAGCTATAATTTCGTCAACTCCTGAGGTATTGTTTGGATTAGCATTCTGTGAGGCCAGTGGAAAGCAGTTAGTAAGAAGCGAAGGCAACGATGACGAACTGAAGCATTTGGCGGAAGAAAATGCACTTAATGTAGGGGCGGGCCATTGCTTCCTAATATTCTTCAAAAAGGCATTTCCGATAAATGTTGTGAACAACATAAAAGCGGTTCCTGAAGTGTCTGGCATATACTGTGCCACTGCAAATCCCGTACAGGTAATAATCGCAAAAACACACCAAGGAAGAGGGATAATGGGAATTGTTGATGGTATGCCTTCTAAAGGCATAGAAACTGATGAAGATAAGGAATCAAGGTACAACATGCTTAGGAAATTCGGATACAAACTATGATTCTTGTTATGGCTTGTAGGTTGCTTTTATAAAATTCCCATTTACCTTTATTTGGGCTTTAAGCCCTGCTTCTTCTCCATATTGCTCCAATTGTTGCTTTGAAACCATGTGGCTCTTTGCAACACAGTACTCAAAATGCTCGGACAAGGATTTTCCTTTTGACAGCAGGAATTCGTATATATCGATTTCGCCCCCCTCTGCCAAAAACTTTGACAGGTATTTAAGGGAGCCTTTCTTGTCGTTCCAGTGGTGCATTGACAGTGAACTGATAATTATATCAAACTTCTTGTCAAAGGGCACATATGTACTGCTCCCCACTGCAAGATTTACATTTGGATTCCCTTTGAATCTATTATTAGCTATCTTTACCATGTATTTGGATGGATCCACTCCGTAGATGTTGAACTTTCTGCTTTTGGAAAGTTGGTATATTACACTTCCGACACCAAACCCTACATCGAGCAGACTTTGGAATTTTTTATTGCTTAAGTCTCGCTCTACGAATCTGTAGAACCTTGACATGGAAGGCACCTTTTCTGCAAGCAAGTAAAGTTCGGACGATAGAAAACCGAATTTCTCTTCCCCTTCCTTATAGTAATTTTTCAATGAGGCACCTAAGAGTAAACTTCTTTTGCCATTGCGGCCATCTTGTCTGCCTCTGCCTTAATCTTTTCTCTATCGGATAATTCAATGCTCTCCGTAAGTGGGGCGCCCGCTGCATTGAAGTGGCCGTTTCCACCCATCTTGTTTGCAAGCTTTATGCAATCGAGCTTTCCCTTTCCTCTTATACTTATCTTTGCCATGGGTACATTAACAAAAATTGATATATCTGAATTCGTTAGGTCGCTCACTATCAAACAGGCTTTTGTGCTGTTAATATTACCTCCAAATCCAATACCTATTTTATAATCCTCGTTTATGCTGTAATCGAAAACCATGCTTTTTAGCTTCTCAAGGTTTTCGCTTTCCTCCTTGTTGTATAATTGAGCAGTTTCATTTATTTTTTCGTTGTTGAAATCTTCTTCAGATACAAAGTTCACCAATTCTACTAAGGCATTATCTGAACCGTGGTAATTTGAGTAAGTTATGTATTTTATTATATTTAGAAGGAAATCCTCTAGGTTTGGGAGATTGAAATCAGTCTTGTGGGTAAATGCTGCAATTTTCTCCCCAAAACCCTCGTCAAACCTTCCCTTAATCAGTTCTCTGAATGTTAGTTCAGCACCGCAGAACTTATCATTGTCCCCCACAACAGCAAAATCACACATCTTTGCAACTTTTTCTACAGTTTCATTGCTCCAGTTATGATGATCCAGCCAAATTACATAGGAATCTTTATCTTTTAAATAGCTTATCAAGCTTTGATATGCAGGTATCAATGGTTCATCCAAACCAAGATCCGTTATTATCACGAACATTTTGCTTAAGTTCATCGCTTTTATCTTTTCAGTTATTGCATTTATTGTCGAACTCTTATAGTCTCCAAACATAAGATTACTGTCAGGAATGTTGAAGTAGTGTTTTATTATTGCTGCGGAGCCTATTCCATCGAAATCTTCTCTATGCGTAATGCTTATTATATGGTCCTTTCTATCGAGCATTTCCTTTACTGCTTTATCCATATTAAAATTGTCTTTGGCAAATTTCAATTCCATTATATCACCTTTAATTATTGTTAAGCTTAATTACGATTGATTCAATATAGTAACATAGGTTGTAGTCCTATCTGCACCTGTTTCCACAGTCCTAGTTTCATTTATAATTTCAAGTATGTTGGGCTTCTCATATATGCATGGTACTCCTGGATAGCACCTCGGTCCCATAGCCCCTTGCAGGGTTATTTTGTATTCTGAAAATGGCTTTAATCCCTCGAACTCTTGGGTCATCTGTATTATCGTGGTGGAGTTGCTTGTAGTTGAATTCACTTTATAACTTTCATTGGAACTGTTAAATGGATGATTTATCCCTACGGACCTCGTTATGCCCTCTCCTGAGAGGTTCAGGTCCAGAGAATAGAAGAATGTGTCTGGAGTCTTTATATAAACTATTATGTTTGCAGTTCCTTGTGTTTTATTTAACGGAATTTCATAGGATAATCCTACCAAAGCTAATACTGCTATTATAATTATTATGACTATAACGGCAATCCATATTGACTGGTTGCTTGCAGTTTTTTGGGATTTTGGCATTTGACTCATTTTAATTTATCAGTTCTGGATTAAATAATTTACCATTACCAGAATTAAAGGCATTGATTAAGAATTCTTGCTGTAAAATAAGCTTGTATTTAATTGTAATCAAAGGCAGCTAAATGGAATTGGAATATATTTACTTGATTGTCTTCATTGCGCTTATAATGCTGCTTAGGCTTAGGAGGCAAAAGAAAGGGTATAAAGCAAGCACGGCTAGGATATTCAGGTACCCTGCGATTTATATTGTGCTTTCTCTGATTCTGGTCGCCTCTGCATTTAATATAGTTATTTTTGCGGTTGCTTTGCTGGCTATATTGGTCGGCTATGCGGTTGGGACTATTTTTGGGTCTAAATCAAGCATATTCTATTCCAATGGAAAGATAATGTACAGGCGCTCAAATGAGATATTTGCAATATGGCTTGCTGCATTTGTGGCAAGGATAGTTATAGAGTTCATGCTTCCTGATGATTTAGGATTGCAGGCGCTTACCACTACAGCTTCGAGTGCTTTTTCGGGAATAGGTTTTTGGTACTCGTTGGTTGATATACTGCTTGCTTTCAGTGCAGGGATGCTTTTAGGGGAATCGATACACCTTTACAGAAAGTACAAAAATGCGAAACATGATGGAAGTGCATAACAGGTATTTGGTGCTTGGGCATAATTTGGTTTGACTTATTCCACTGTTAAAGTGTGTAGGGTTCTATGCCAACTTTTGTAAACAAAATAGGAAAGTGTAAAAGGATATCTAGTTTAGTTTACTTTAAAAAGGTAATAGTATGGCTTTTGTGGATTCGCTTGCAGTGATGCTTCTGGCAGTAGCGATGAGTGCTGCGTTTATTGCTTATTATCTTGTTGGGATAGCCAAAGGAAAAAAGATGGACAGCTTGGCAGGTCCTATATTTATGCTAGGAATTTTCGACTTCCTGAGTGGATTTTACATGAGCTTCTTCTGGCCGCTTCCTGGGGCATACAATATGCTTTTTGGAGACCCTATGCTTATGCTTGGGATCATAATGATTGCGGGAGGGTTTGCAATTTACAAGAATACTGATGGAAGGCCCATATCGTTAATAGGATTCTTTCTTGGCATTTACCTTTTTGCAGAAAGCTATGGAATGGTTGCTTACCACTTAGAGGCAGGAGCTGAACTGCTGTCAGCCCTTGGATTTTATCTTGTTTCAGGGCTTTCGGGTTTCCTGTCTCCTTTGGTTTACTTGAAGTCCAAGAATAATAATAAGAAGGCTTATTATCTCTTGGCAGCCTTGCTAGTTCTTGTGGTACTGGCAGCAATGTTCATAGGAACAGCTGCAATCATTGGGCATCTGAGTTCACCTCCTTGATTTTATGGCATCAGGTGAACTTTCTTTTCTTTTCTGCTTGATTTCTTAAGCTTATACCAAATTAGAGTACAGCTTCAAAATAGGAAAGTTACACATAGGAAATTTATAATTGAATAAGAATGCAAAGATTAACTGATATTATTTTTGGAAAGTAAAGTGCTAGGCACTTTACAGCGTATTGGAAGTTTTTCAGCGGGTAAGATTATGCTTTTTGGCTACGCGGTATATTTCCACCCCTCCAAAAAGAGGTACTCCCATACAACCTAAAAAGATGGCTGCATAAAGTAATCCCGAAGGTTCATTGGACTGGCTTATAAATGATGCAGAAATTATTACTATTACAATCCCTATGACTAGAGTAAGGAATATGCTAGAAGGACCGACAAAATAGAAAAGTATGCTATTCAAAAATGTATAGAATACAATATCTCCTACAATAGCGCCAAATATTATCATAACCACAAAACTTAAGCCACTTATCATTCCAATTTTAGAGGCCTGCATTCCCGTGCTTGAATCCTTAATCTGTCCATCCATAAGATTACCTCGAATCACTCTGTACTTTACAATAGAGCATTTAAATTACCGTCAACTTATTGCTTTATATTATTTATGATAAAAGGGGTTATAGTAATTTGGGTCTTTACACCCTAAAATACTTATTTCATATATTAACAGTATTACTTTTAGGATGTTACTTTTTGGGCTAATGCAGTCTTTATTTTTTCAAGTTGGTCATTAGATATATCTAAAACCTTTTTAAGTTCTTTACTTTTAAAATAGCTTAAAATTGTATCGATATAATTATTAGAACCCTTTCCTTTTTCCAATGACTTAAGATTAAAATAAATATAATAAACATCATGTTTGTTTTGTTTTCTTTTAAAATAGAGGATAAAATTCTTTTCAAAAAGTTTTGGTATCTGATCTTTTAATTTTGGTACTTCTTTATGTGCTTGAATTTTATTATTCAGTGGATAGAAATTTGTTTTAGTTATTAAACCAAATTTTATTACTTTTATTTTATTTTTACTTTTTGTTCTAGTTGGATCTTTAGGTTTAGGGAAGGCAGGCTTAATTTCCTCAATAGATGTATATGAATACACGTATGGTTCTTCTAAAATCAGCAAAAGAGGAGATATTTTATTAGATGGAACAAGAGTTTTGATAGTATTATATATCCAAGTAATTACGATAGGTGTTTCATCAGCTAATTTAGGCATTATTTTATTGAATATCTGGAGATCTAATAACATTTTGTCACTTAAAACTAAAATAATTTAGATATTAAAATTTAAATATCTATAATTATGACGTATTTATTAAATTAACTTATTTTACTAAACCCAATATTAAGTGAGTTGGTATTAAGTAATAGAGTTTTGAGATTTTAGATTTAAAGTGCGCCAGGGTAGGGATTTGAACCCTAAAGCCCTTTCGGGCACCGGTTGGCCTGTTTTGCATCACTAATCAGCTCTTGATGTCCTAAAAACTCAAGACCGGCGCGTTACCGGTTTCCGCCACCCTGGCAACATACCTATCTTTCAAAAAGAAAGTATTTAAATATACACTTTTTGATGAGTGAATGATATATAAAAAATTCCGTCGAATTTTTGGGTTTGGCCTTTGCAGGAAGCGTTCTGCAAAATCAGAAAACATTTTTGCCTTGGATTTTGGCAAAAAGCTTGGCACTTTGCACAGATACGAAAAAGTTGCTTTTAGTTTTTATGGGAAAAGCAGTTTGATTTATGAATATGGATGGAAGAATGCAGACGGATCCTTGATTTTGGATATGGAAAAGCAGAAAAACCTCAATATTTTAATTTCTGGGGCAAGCGGCTCTGGAAAAAGTACATTATTGAAGGACCTGCTTATACAGATGAAGGACAAGGTTCCTATATTGCTCTTGGATCCAAACGGAGAGCATAAGGAACTTGTAGAACTTCTAAATGGCACTTATAGAGATTCTGATTACAGTGGGATAAATCCGTTTGGCCTTGATGGCATTAGCGTTAATGACAGGATATCGGAATTGTTTTACCTTTTTTCAACTGTGTTAAACTTGGGTAGCCATCAATCTTATAGGCTAAATAGCATACTTAGGTATGTTTACAGAAATAAAGGTGTAGTAAATTTTGACCTTCCTGAGCTGCCCTCTACCCCTAATATGTATGATCTTTTAAAGGAGATAAATACTTTTATTGATAATTCTAGATCAAAGCCCGACTCTTACTCATTGGAAAATATGAAGAACAAATTTGAGCTGATAAATAGGCGCTCGCTAAATGATTCATCGTTTGATGTTAAATCCTTGCTTAAAGGCACCAATGGGATAAACCTTGCAAAGTTGAACAATAAAAATTTGAGATTTATATACCTGCATGAACTTTTCAGCAGAATTTACCAGCACATGCATTCTCTGGAATCGAAAGGAGGCACCAAACTGTATATTGTCATAGATGAAGCAGACACGTTGCTTGATGAAGATATTTACATGAAGGTGCTATCAAAATTCTTTGAAGAAGGGAGGAAGTATGGGTTTGGCATCATAGCTGTTACACACGAATCTTCGTCTTTGAACAAACAGATTATAGCCAATTCAAATTTAACACTGTCATTCCAGTCAAAGGAGCCCACAGAACTTAATTATCTTTCAAATATATTTTCCGGATCTATAAATGAGAAAAACAATGTTATAAAAGCGGCCTTAAGCTCACTAAATACAAACGAGTTCATAATTCATGACCCTGTTTCAAAAGGGCTTTTCAAGGTAAAGGGAAAGAGCTATAATGAAATTTCCAAGAGTATTTTTAACAGCGATTTTGCAGGTTATGCCAATTTGCTTTACAGATATGCAAAATATCCTGTGGAATTAAACTCTTTGCTCACACACCTGCCATTGGAATCAATATCCTACGGGCTTAAAAATGGTATTATAAGTAAATACCTCTATAAAGGAAAACTCTATATAATGGCCAATAAGTCAAACCTTAGCATCGAACATGAAATATCCGTAAACGAAATAATGAATTACTTAGATTTGGTCAGGGTAAGGAATTTCAAGGGAACGGGAAGGGGAAAACCGGACATAGTGGCTTATTATAATGGATTTAGGATTGCTGTAGAATATGAGACAGGCAAAAAGAATTTTGGATCTTCAAAAAGGATGATTGAAGAAAGGATAAAGCATTATTCTGCTGTAATAGTGGTAGTCCATGAAAAAAGTTACCAGTACTACAGGGATTATTTAAAACTAAATGATGTGCATGTTGTGCCCTCAAGCAATCTTCAGGCTATAGAGAGTATAATCAAATCTATTGGAGGATAGACTCTTTCCTGAAACTTTTTATTCCAAGATACATTATTATTGCATCCAATATTGCCAATATCACAATTGCAGACACGAGGAATTCGACATTAAGCACTGCCAGCCCTATTATTGATGCAAACGGGAGCACCAGAATAGGCAGTACAAGCAGTGTGCTTATCTGCTGCGCTTCTTTAACACCTTTGACGTGTGATGATACCAGAACGACAAGACCTATTGAGGCAGTTGCCAGAAACGGTGCGGTCCCAAGCATCAAAAGCCATGGTATGGTTGGTAGTATTGCAAAGTGAAAAACACTTATTGAAAAGTAATCGGTAACGGCTCCATATATTCCGAATATGGCAAGAGTCAACAATATTGTAGGCACAAAAGAGGCCAATATCTTTCCTGAAAGGAGCTCGGATTTTGAGATTGGTGTGGACAGCAATGATTCTGAAGTGCCTCTTTCCTTTTCTCCTGCAAAGCTGTCTGCCGCTATCACAGATGCTGTAAATATAGGCATTGTCAAAAATACCGGCCCTAGCACGTTGACAGAGAAGAATTCCATGAATTTTATGCTTCTTATGCTGCTTGACAGAACGGATGACGAAACCTTTATGGTTGTCGGAAGGAGCTTTGAAGTTATTGTAGGTGCCGCATACAAGGTTATGTAAAATGTCATTACTGGAAGGATTATCGCAAAGAATATAGGTATTCCGAGCATTGGCCCATATATTGATATGCTAGAGAAGGTTTCTTTTAAGTCCTTCTTCATCAACGTTAGCGCTTTGAAAAATTGCATGCTTATATATAAATTCCACATTTAAAAAATCTTTAGGTTAATTTGCAGAAAACTTCAAATCTGATAGTATATAGAGTTTAGTCAAAAACAAATACTTTTAATATTTAACATTATAATGTTATTTGGGGGTAATTAATAGGTGATAGTATGTTCGAAATAAAAATAGATGACGCAAAGTACTGGAAGAACTGCACAGACTCGATTGTCAGCTTGGTTGACGAAGGGTCATTTTACATTTCAAAAGAGGGCATCAATTTAAAGGCCATGGATCCATCTGGAATAAGTATGGTGTCATTCCAGGCCCCGAATAAGATATTTTCAAAATTTGATGTGTCCGCAAAAGCGGAAGCAAAGGCAAAATCTGCAGATTCTGATGGCGAAAAGGAAAGCAAGGACAAGGAGGAGAAGTCTTCAGGATACTATATAGGCTTGAATTTAAGCAATTTCAGCAAGCTTTTGAACAGCGCAAGGAGTGGAGAGCAGCTATCAATGAAGGATAAGGACAACAAGATGATACTGGAGTTCCTGAGCAGCAATGGACATAGGAGCTATATACTGCCAATGATAGATGTGAAGAAATCTACAGACTCGGAACCAAAGATAGAGTTTGATTCATCAATAAGCATAAAGAGCGACTATTTCAAAGGGATATTGAAAGATGCAGCACAGCTGTCAACCTATGTTGGTTTCAAGCTTGAAGAGGATACCCTTATAGTTTCCGCAAAGGGAGATGCAGGAGAGCTTGAAGAAGAATTCAAAAGCGATAATGAGCAAATACACAAGATCGACACTAAAAAACCTTCTTCAGCAACATTTAACCTTGATTACCTTAGCAGGATGATAAGCGCCTGTCCATCCAGCGAAACAATCACCTTGGAGATGAAGTCGGACCAGCCTATAAGGCTGAACTATAATATAGGGGACGCTAAAGTTTCTTACTATCTTGCTCCTTATATGGAGTGAATTTTTCATTTTTGGTGGTATGTTTTGGGAATTTACAGACGCTTATTAATGGTTGGATTGCTCGTGATAGTGTTGGCTTTCATAGTCTCCTATTTGCTTGGGGTTTACTCTAAATTTTTCGTCAATGCACATGTGGACCTTATATGGATACATGCATTGATAGTAGGTATTGCTGGAATAATAATAATAGAGATGGTAGGCAGGACCATAAAGGATAGAGTAAAGTCAAGGAACAACGAAACGAAAGTGGTCGGAGATCTTTTTGAGGTTGTTGCATATACCATACTTTTAATAGTAATACTTAATGAGCTGCAAGTCAATGTGATGGGGTTGCTGGTAGGTGCAGGATTCTTGGGCATAGTCCTTGGATTGGCAGCACAGAGCACGATAGGCAACCTTATAGCAGGATTTGAGCTTATGGCTTCGAAGCCCTTTTCCATAGGAGAGAAGGTAACAATATCAACATGGCAGTATGGCCTTATAGCACCCACATACCAGCACGATGTTATGGTCCCAGGATTTACAGGCACTGTAAGTAAAATAGGGATCATGTATACTGAGATGGTAGCGGACAACGGGACTCCTATAGTGGTGCCAAACAGCATAATGAACCAAGCGGTTATATTCAACAAGAAGAGAGTTGGCAAGATCAGGGTATTCAGCCATGTTGAAGTAGACATAAAGATAGATTACAGCAGGTTTAGGGATTACTTCAATGAAGGAGTAAGCAAAAGTACGGTCAAAAATGTTTCTATAGAGATAAAGAATATAACCCAGCTGGCATTTGGAGTTGACATATACGCGGATGGCAATTTGGATGATGAGCCCAAGATCAAAGACCAGCTCAGCGAATACGCATTGAAGGCAATATCAAGGATAATGAAAGAGGATAATGAAGCTAAGGACAAGGAAAACGCGGACAGCAAGGACAAGGCAGCAGAAGTTAAAAAATAATTTTATATTTCTTATAAGGTAGAGGTTTTATGAAGTTCATGATGTGGCATGTCGATTACTTCAAGGCAACACCTGCAGATCAAGGCAGGTCTACATTAGTTGGGGATTCAAGCAGTTTGGACGTCAAAAATGCCCTGCTTTTCTTCATAAGCTTTGAAAAAAGCGACAATGATGATTATGTCAATATTATTGACAAGGCCGTAAATGAAATACAGAGCATATCTTCGCAGCTTGGTGTCTATACACTGGTCTTGAACCCATATGCCCATATGTTTGCTGATTTGACCGACCCAGGCCACGCAATCAAAATGCTTGACCTGCTTGAAGAAAGGCTGTCCCAAAGGAATTTCAAGGTGTACAAGATGGCATTCGGCAGATTCTATGAGATAGAGCTCAAGGCCAAAGGGCACAAGCTGTCCCGCATTTCAAGAAGCATAAATTGAAATCCCAGATTGCAATTAAAGAAAGCATATATTAAATTTATAGTCCAATAATTTAATATTGCAAATTTGGTGTAGTCATGAAGTTTCTCGTATTTATAGAGCCTAAAGATTTCAAGGATGAAACCTTAAAATCAATCAAGATGTTTTTTGAGAGATGGGATGTCAATTATAAGATAAGCAGTTATACAAAGGACAGCTGCGTTGGCATGCATGGCGACGTGGTTGACATCGATTTCAATACCAACTTGGTAAATCCTGATAATTTTGACGGGTTAATACTGGTTGATGGGAAGGGCATAGACGAATACAAGCTATATGAATTCAGGCCATTGCTTGACCTTGTAATGCTCTTTAATAACTCAAACAAATGGATAATCGCTTTTGGTAATGCCGTTGGTTTGGTCGCTAGGGCAAATGTAATAAACAACAGGAAGATAGCCACTATAGAAAGCGACTCTGAAGTAACCAGGTTCGTGAAACTATTCCATGGAACGCCATCGCGTAAAGAACTGGAATTTGATGGAAATCTTATAACTATCAAGGATTCTTCAAAAAGCAATGAGCTATTTGATACCATATTGGAAAAGCTCAACATTGAATAAAAGCGTAATTACATGCACAAGCATAAAAGCTCCATAAACATCAATAAGATAGCCAATGATAGGGTTAGGATACTCTTTGACACCGCATTGTTGAATGAAGATAATCGTGATTATGCCGCTTATTGCATATCAGAGATGCGGAAGATTTCTTCTCATCATAGGATCAAGCTAAGCAGAAGTGTAAAAGACAGGTTCTGCAGAAAATGCAATAGCCTTTTAGTCCCTGGCGAGACAGCAGAGGTAAGAATTTTGAAAAAGGGTAAAGAGATATTGTACAAATGCAACCGGTGTGGGACAAAGAAACATATTATAACTGACATTAAGCAGTGATTTTGCTGAAGTCAATTATCCTGCTTTTTGCAGACTCTTCGTCTCTGCACAGAAGCATTATTCTGCTAGGCTTGTGCTCTGAAACTTCTTTATAGCCAGTTAATTCAGAAAGCTTGTGTGCATATTCCTTTATCTCTTCGTGTGAAGGCATGCTTGATAGGTTAAGGCCACGGGCTTCGTTCCTTGCACCTCCGATAAATGAAAACCCTTTCACTTCTACATAATTAGGCATCGCAAATTTAACAAGCGACGCATAACCCTCTATATTGTCCATATTGAGGCCTTTTACAAGAGTCATTCTGAACACGGTCCTGGTTTTAAGCGTTTTCAGCATTGAAAGGGTCTTCATGTACCTATCCCATGCATCAGGTATCTTAGGACGTGTTACTTTCACGTAAGTTTCCTTGTCTGGAGCTTCTACGGATATATAAAGCTGTGTTGGTAAAGGATCCATCTTTGCAATCGCTTCTGGGAGGGTCCCGTTTGTAACTAAGAATGTGCTTATGCCTTTTTTGTGGAAAGCTTTCAGGAGGCCGCTCATTTTAGGATAAAATGTGGGCTCCCCTGTAAGACTCAGAGCAACATGTCTGGGGTATCTTGATTCTTCCCACCTCTTTTTTTTCAGGTTGGTATCTGCACCTGATTTGTAGCCACTCACTATCCTAAGCTGCTCCTTTATCATTCCATCGACTATCGAATCTGGGTCGTCCCAATGGTCTACAGCATTCAGCTCATTCCAATTAACCCCTATCTCCTCTGGTATTAACCTCCAGCAGAATTTGCACCCTAAGTCGCAACCTATTGCAGGGGTGGCCTGTATGCACTGCCAGCTATGTATTCCGTAAAAGGTATATTTATAGCACAAAGTCTTTCCTTCTATCCCGTTTGCGGTATACTCGCATATTTTTACAGCGGAATGCTTTCCGACAAAATGGTACCCTTGATGTGTCATCTTTTCTTTTATAATCTGTGGCATCTCTGACATAATTATCACTTAGATAAGTCACTTAGATTTAGATATTTAATTTATAATTTTAACGGATTTTTTATTTACTTGTTCTAAAGCAATTTCCATTTTTAGGTGTTTAGATAACGCCCATTGTGCATCTGTTTTGAACTGCTTTGAATTTGGGATAAGTAGGATGAGGAATTTTATTAATGGGCCTGGAGAGATTTGAACTCTCGACCTACGGCTTTCTTATTGGTATTATAAGACCGCCGCTCTGACCAAGCTGAGCTACAAGCCCATAATATGCAGTATATTTAATGAGAAAATATTTAAATTAATTCTCTATTTTGCAATTTGCGCCAGCCGGGATTTGGACCCGGGCCTCTGGCTTTTTTCAAATTAATATGGGAAGCCAGTATCCTACCAGGCTAGATTACTAGCGCATATGTACTAACATTGCAAGAAAAATATTAAAACATTCCCGATTCAACGTATATATGAGGAATTTTCCTTCGATTCTGGTGGCAGTGCTGCATTTGACGACATTTGACTTTCCAGCTCTTTAATCATCTTTGCGGTTGCTTCAATCATTGAGTCTATTTTCTTCATGTCTATATTTAAGCTGAATTTTTTAGAAAGGACTTTCAGCACTGCTTTTGCTGCATTTGGATCCATATCTATCAATGAAGATTCTCCCATTATGCAGATGCTGTCAAGTTTTTGCATCTTTGAGAATGCAACTATTAAACCTGCAGCGCCAAATATGGTGCCTCTGGATTCACCGAATACAACACCTGCTTTCTTAAACTCCTTTATTACTTTATCTGATGAGGCATTGCCAAGCACTCTAGGTGAATCTGTATAATTTCCAGATATGTTATAACCCCCAACGGTAATTATCTCTTTTCCTTTTAACTCAGATTTGAAGAATCTTACAATTTCGTTGTTGACTGTATATTGCCCTTCTGGGGTTACTGCTTGATCTTCTCCAGTTAATATCACGATGTCATTTTTGGTCTTTGTTTTCAGTAAATAAAACCTGTTGCTTACCAATCTTACCTTTCCATTTTTTAGCATTATTACTCTTGGGGGAAGATGTGAAGAATATAGTGTTGCTATCCTCTTGCCCTTAAACTCCTTTATCATTTGGGTAGCTACAAGCTTTCCTACCGCACCTATTCCAGGCAAACCAACTATAAGTATAGGTGATTTCAGCTTTACGCCTTTTTTATATTTTATAAAAGTATTTTTCATAAGATTCACCCGAATAAATATGGTCTTTAAAGCTCGCTTATAATATCCTCCTTATCCTTCTTCACTTTTTCTTTTTCCATCTCTATGTCAAAACCTTTAAGCTCTGTTTTTATTATAGACAAGGCTTTTTTTATTTTCTCTTCTGCATTAAGGTAATTGTCCGCTTCTGCAGATATGTGATATCTTGGAGAGCTTATGTAATATATACCACACCCTGTTTTAGACTCTGCATCGGACAAAGACTGCTTGATGCTATCAATACTGCTTTTAGGGTCGTAAGTAGATAATGTCAATATGTATGATACTTTATATTCTTTCTTTTTCCTGCTTGATTGAATCAACCTTAATATTTCTTCTTGTAAAGCAACAGGTACAGAAGATCCTTTAATGGGTTCGCCGGAATCGGACAGCTTTGATAAAAATGAGGTATAGTTTGGAAACTCTTGCAATATTGAATTGATTATTTCAACTTTTCTGCCCTCCAAATTGGTCATTTTTAAGGCTTGTTGGATTATGACTTCTGAACGTTTCTCCAATGTATATTTGTTAATTTTTATTTTGGCATCTCTAGGAGTGACTTTCTTTAATGATACATCTATAGTCCCTTTTGACTTATCTATGTATATTACTTTGCAAACCACCCTTTGGTTAATATGTAAAAATTCGTGGATGTTCTTTATCCAGCCAGAAGATATTTCCCTTAAAGGAAGGAACGTTTCTAGGTTATTATATTCTAGTAGTTTGCAATAAGCACCAAAAGGGGAAATCTTAGATATCTCTCCGATAACAAGGTCTCCAAATTTTGGTGTATGCTCTTCCATCAATTATCACATCTTATATTCTAGTTTCTTTTTTGTCCGGTTTCCGAAAACTCTTTCGACAGAATAAGAGCAAACCTTGCATTTTAATATTGCCTTCTGTCTTTTTGAGACTTTCTTTACTGTGGCTTGTCCTTTTACCTTTCCAAAGTATCCCTTTCTCTTTCTTTCGCTTCTTCTAGTTCCTACACTAAGACCTCCTCTAGGTTTTTGTGTGTAGAACTTCACGGTATGTGTGGACTCTTTGTCACACTTTGGGCAGTAGGTATTGATTTCTTTTGGAACTTTCATATTATCACAATTTAAATGATAAACATAAGGCTAATTTTAAAAATAAATTGTTATAGCTTGGTTAATTAAAGCTTGGATAGCATTTGTTTTAAAATTTAACCTGGTAAAAATTTAAGTTAAAACTTATTAAACTTTACGTTATGATGCCTGTTTATATAGCTATATATATCTATAAATACTTTTTGTTAATTTGAGGTTAAATAAAGAAACTTTGTATAATAAATGGTTTTATAGATTTAGCTGCTGTACTCGCACAATGAATTTGATATAAGGAATTTAATATCGTTTTCGTTGCTTATTTTTATTATGTCGCCTTTATTCGCAGGGCCTACTTTATTTCCGGATGGTAGTAATAGCTCTGGCATATCCTGTAAAGCTTTGACTTGTTTTGCTTCACTTAGGTATTCCGGTTGCTCAATTACATTTTCCGCATCTCCTCTTTCAGTTGATGCTTCTTTTGTGTAAGGATACTCAGCGGATGCAGGGTTTTTATTCAGTGTTACGCCTTTGAGCAATGTTATTAGTTCAACATAAAGATCCTGCTCTTCTTTTGGTATAGGGTTCGGAAGGGGTTTATTATAAGCGGCGTATATAGTTATTTTTTGCTTACGCTTTTCGAATAATTTATTTAACAGTTTAAGAGAATTTGCTTTTGGGGAGCGGCCCATTTCAGGATCTTTGATTTGATTTATTAAAGAAATTGATTTATCGTAGAAATCTTTGCTTAAGGGTTGGAGCTCATTAGTCTGATCCTCCTGTACACTTAATTTCCATATAGACGAATAGTCAATTTTACCCTCCATACATAGACCCCACACTTCCGGTATTAGCTTTACTAATTATATATAATACAATTAAAAAAACAAATATAAAGATAAAATAATTTTTATCTTTTGATTGCAATTTAGTATTACAATTCTATTATTTTAAATGTTTCTTTTTTAAGCAATCAGAATACCGGAAGTGTGGGGTATTAATTTTACGAATTATTTTTATAAAAATTGTTAATTGAAAAATAGAAATGTTATAGCGAGGGATGGATTTGAACCATCGACCTCCGGGTTATGAGCCCGGCGGGCACTCCAGACTACCCTACCTCGCTTCAAAACTACAAATAGACTATTGAGTAATTATTTAATCCAAATATTTAAATGTTTCTGAAATTTGGCAAAGAACTGTCATTTCTTTACCTTTAGCCCCTCTATCTTTAGCTTGTTTTTGGCCAAATCTATAGCCTGCAGTTTGCTTATCCTTATCATTGGCCCTCCACAATTCACACATTTGAAGTCAGCCTCAAATGCCGAATCAAAATTAAATATCATCCTGTTCTCATTGTAGCAATAACTGCATACAAAATAATCATTACATTTTTCATCTATGTTCAGTTTTGTAGATGATACAGAAACCACATAATTCAGAAAATCTGGTATTTTTCTTATATTGATATACCAATAAAATGATTCCCATCCCTCTTTATTCTTCTCTCTCCTGTAATTAGTTAATCCATACGTATGTAATATATTGACGATACGCCTTACTGAATTGATTTTCATATCCAAGTCCTCAGCTATCTCGTCATCAGTCTTTGGCTTAACCAACTCTCTCACTATATCAATCGAATTTTTGCTAACTCTCTGGCTTAAATATGTAGTAACAACCTCATTACTTGCCAAATCTTGAATCACTTCTCTTATCTTTTTCTGCATGTCCGTAGTCCCATAAATACTTTCTATCATTTTAGCATCGGCAGGTTTGCTCTTCTTTGCCTCTTTTTTATCCAATCTTTTATAAGGATCCTTTACCAAAGGTAATTTATTAGACTTCTGAATTACTTTTACTTCCTTCCCTTTATTCAACACTTTATTTTTTAGTATATCTTTTTTCTTGCTTACTTGGTTAACTTTTTTTCTGTTACCTGCATTTCCTGGAACTTTGATATTGTTAGACATAGCACACACCTTATAAAAGTATTACTATTTTACTTTTTATATTATTTAAATCTTGTTAATGATTTACCTAAAATTATCCCATAATTTTATCGATTTTTACACTATTTCTATTAAAAATTATGAAACACAGAGAACAAAATTTATTGTACCTATCTATTATTTTTCAAAGAAGGGCAAACCATAAACATTAAAACAAAAAACCCTTTCAGTATCTTAATCTAAGCATATGCTATAGCCTTAAAAATA
This sequence comes from Candidatus Mancarchaeum acidiphilum, assembly GCF_002214165.1. Classification (NCBI taxonomy): domain Archaea; kingdom Nanobdellati; phylum Microcaldota; genus Candidatus Mancarchaeum; species Candidatus Mancarchaeum acidiphilum. The sequence continues at coordinate 904,467 of NZ_CP019964.1, read as the reverse complement.
GTATAGATTTTTATATTTGTGTGTAAAATAACTAATGCTTTTTACTAATTTAGTAACTATAAGTTGTGATTTAAATGGGAGCATACAAGTATATCCGAAACACATTCATAAATGAATATAAAGTACGTTCAGATGAATATAAAAACAGGCTTGCTATATGGGGGAAAGAAAACTCTATAATGAGAGTTGACAAACCAACCAATCTTCCACGTGCAAGAGAATTAGGTTATAAAGACAAGCAAGGCTTGATAGTGGTAAGGGTAAAGGTCAAGAAAGGCAGGAAGAAAAGAGCGATGGTTGGAGGAGGGAGAAAACCTTCAAAGAACGGTAGATTCTTTTCGAGGGCAACATCAATGCAATCAATAGCAGAAGTTCGTGCGACCAAAAGATATTCGAACTGCGAAGTTCTGAATTCTTACTATGTAGGAGATACAGGTCCATATAAATTTTACGAAGTCATGTTGCTTGACAGTGGACATCCAGTAATCACAAAAGATCCTATATTCAAAGATATAGCCAAACAGAAAGGCAGGGCCGAACGCAGCCTTACAAGCAGCGGAAAGCGCCACAGGGTAAAGAGCTGAATACTCTATGGTATTTAAAAATAGCAATAAAAACAAATTCAGGTACTATGCAAGAATTACAATACCTTATGACAAATTCATAACTGAAAGCAGGGTTGAAGGCAATCTCGAAAGCTATGACCGTGCCAAAGTTAATATATCAAAAAGTGAAAATTTATTGCAGATAAATATTTCAGCCACGGACATATCCGCACTGAGAGCATCATTCAATTCAATTACAAGAGACCTTTCAGTAATAGAAGGGACTAATAAGGTGCTGCAATCCAAAGCAGCAAAATAATGTAAAAATATATAAATTTATAGTTTCAAATTGATAGAGATTAAACCATAGAGCTGTTTATCTTTACAATTTTTAAAACATTAGGCGTATAAATATGGCAGGAATGCAATTTTGGAACGGTAGAAGAGCCAGAAGACGGTTACCCAGAGTAAGGGGGCAAATAAAAACTAAAGACGACAGTCCTGCCCTTTCAAGTATGTTGGCATTTAAGGCAGGCATGGTAGGCGTAACCTTAATTGAAAATACAAAAGCAGCTTTGAATGTAGAAGCATTTAAAGGAGCTACAGTACTTGAGATACCAGATACTGAAGTCTATGGATTAAGGCTTTATAAAAAAGACCCTAAATCAAGATATGTGGTTGCAGCAGAAACTATATATGATAGCAAGATAGCAGAAAAGATTAACCTAAAAAAAGTCAAAAATGACACATCCACGATAGAAAACTTCAAAAGCAAAATAAAAGATTACCACAAGGTTTCTCTATTACTCGTTGCATATCCTAAATCAATATCAGCAGACCAAAACCACATACAAAAGTACGAAAGCTATATAATTGGCAGTTCGATAGAATCGAACTTCAATTTTGCATCAGGCCTTATAGGGAAGAAACTCCAGCCCGAAGAGGTATTTAAGGCAGGTGAATTTTTAGATCTTGCTTCTATAACCAAAGGGAAAGGATGGCAGGGAGAAATAAAGAGAAAAGGCATAAGGAGGCAATTCCACAAGGCAACAGAAAAAATCCGTCACGTAGGTACTTTAGGTGCATTCACACCTGGAAAAATACTTTACACCGTCCCAAGAGCAGGTCAGATGGGTTACAATTATAGAACAGAGAAAGATAAAGAGTTATTGAAGATAGGAGATATCTCAGTAGACAACATAAATCCAAAATCCGGATTTAAAAATTATGGTTTGATAAAAAACAAATATCTTCTGGTAAGTGGTTCAATACCCGGAACTGCAAAAAGAGAAGTCAGGGTAAGAAAATCACAGATCGGAAAGCGCAAAGGGATTAAGGAAGTAAATTTGAATTATATAAGTAGCCAAAGTTGATTTTTATGCAAGTTCCTGTTTTAGATAAAGATGGAAAGGAAGAGAAAGAGATAGATGTGCCTGAGACCTTTAGCATTAAGCTTAAGCCTTGGCTTATAAAACGTGCTGTAATATCAGAACAGACTTACACATTGCAGCCACAAGGACATTCAGTCCTAGCAGGAATACAGACAACTGCTGCATACTATGGAGCATACAGCTCTTACAGAACTGGAAGGCACATGGGAAGAGCTATAAGGCCGAGGGAAAAATTAGGAGATGGGGTACAGGGAAAGGTAAGGCGTATACCATCTTCTGTCAAAGGAAGACGTGCACACCCACATAAGATAGAGAAAAAGATAGTAGAACTTATAAACAAAAACGAATACCAGAATGCAATCTATTCAGCAATATCTGGAATCCTCAGGGAAAAGGAAATCAAATCAATTGTAATCGATGATGCAGTAGTCAAGTTGGAAAAAACTAAAGACGTAGTAGAATTTCTTTCAAAGCTTGGACTTTCAGAAAAATTCTCCGCATTACGCCCTACTAGAAGAAAAGGGCTGAGAAGACTGTCAACACAAAAGAAATACAAACATGTTGCTTTACTTGTAGTTTCGGACAAATCACCAATATTAACAGCAGCAAGAAACATACCTGGATTGGACATATCTTCAGTATCAAAGCTTACTGCAAATAAATTGGCTCCAGGAGGGGATTTGATAAAAGTTGCAATATTTAGTGAAAGCGCCATAAAAGACCTGCCAAATGCAATAGCAAAGTTTGATGTAGGAAGGCAGATGGCAGCAGATGAGGAATGATAATATGTCTATATTAATGTATCCAATAGGAACAGAAAAAGCGATAACAGAGATAAGCAAAGACAATATGATAACTTATGTAGTTGATCTGGACTCCACAAAATACGAGATAAAGAAGGAATTCGAGAAACAGTTCAATGTCAAAGTTGACAAAGTACGGGTAATAAATACCCCAAAGAACAAAAAGCATGCATTTATAAAGCTTAAAAAAGAGTTTAATGCCAGTGACGTAGCAATGAAGCTAAAACTGGTGTAAATTGATAGGTGTTAATAATGGGTAAAAAATTAAAGCAGCAAAGGAGAGGAAAAGGCAGCAGCGCTTATACAAAGCTGCCAGGAACTTTCGATATCAGCGTAAATTATCCACGCTTAAAGGACAAGGCAGCGGAAGTTGTAAATATCTTCAACCATACTGGGCATACTGCCCCACTGATGGAAATAGTATACGAAGACTTTAAGACTGGATATATGATAGCACCGGAAGGGATTAGCATAGGTGACAAGATATATCTCAACAAGGAGAATTCATTTTCATTAGGTTCAATAATGCCTCTTTCACAGATACCTGAAGGGGTGCCTATATACAATATAGAGTTTAAGCCAGGAGACGGCGGAAAGATGGTAAGAGCTGCAGGCTCATATGCATTTATATCTGGAAGGAAAGACGGCATGGTATCATTGACTCTGCCGTCAAAAGTTCACATTGAGCTCAGCGAAAATTGCCAAGCACAAATAGGTGTAATAGCAGGAGGAGGCAGGAAGGACCAGCCTTTGATGAAAGCAGGAAAGAGCCATTACATGAAGCATGCAATCAATGCCCTTTGGCCGGTAAACCGTGGAGTAAAGATGAGCCCAGTTGACCATCCTTTCGGTGGAAAGCAGCACCACAAAGGAAAGAGTAGCTTGACATCAAGAAATGCCCCACCAGGAAGAAAGGTTGGAAATTTGGCTGCAAAGCGTTCAGGAAGAAAGAAGAAGTGATTAATTGGTAGAAAGAGTAGCTTATAGAGGATTATTGTCAGAACAAGCAAAGAGTTTGACCGATGAGCAGTACTTGGAAATGCTCAATTCAAGGGAGAGAAGGTTCATAAAGAGGAATTCGATGCAGTTCAAGGAAATTATGGAACAGGTCAAAAAGCACAGGAAGAACGGCAAACCAATCCGCACCCACCTAAGGGAAGCGGTAATACTACCTTCATGGGTAGGGCTGACATTTTCCGTTTATACAGGCAAAGACTTCCAGAACCTAGAGATAACTGCCAACATGCTTGGCCACAGACTAGGAGAGTTCGCATATACAACGAAAAGAGTAGTACACTCAGCTCCAGGAGTAAGGGCAACGCGTGGAAGCAAGTTCTTGGCCCAGAAGTAAAGGTGATTTAATTGAATTTTTCATATAATGGAGATAAAAACAAGGTCGCATTCGCAGGTAGATCAGACATTAATGCAAGCTACAAAGACTTGGGTGCAGTATGCGAATCAATAAGGTACAAAAGCATACCTTATGCCCTAAAAGTCCTTAACGATGTAATAAACGAGGATAAGCCTATAAGGTTTAGGAAACACAACAAGGGCATGGGTTCAAGGCACGAGCTTGGAGGAAATAAGGGGAGATACCCCAAAAGGTGCGCAAAGATCGTGAAGAACATCTTAAGTTCAGCAGTAGCAAACGCGATAAACAAAGGTTTTGACGAAACAAAGTTGGTCGTAATACATACAAGTGCCAACAAGAACGATATTATAATGAGGACCCCCCCAAAAGGAAATCTTTCATGGGGCAGAGGAATGTATGGTTACTCTTCACTAAGGAGGTCAGATCTCGAATTTGCCAAGGTCGAAATAGGAGTGGCGAACCCAGAAGATATCGAATTGAGCAAAAAGGCGAAGGACCTAATCCACCTTTTCGGCAAGCACTCAGAAAGGCTGCCAGCGGATAACGAGAAATCCAAAAAGGCAAAGCCAAAATCAAAGAAGGCGAAGGATGAATCAAAGGACAAAGAGCCAAAAACCCCAAAACTAGCTGAGGAGAAGAAAGAAATCTCCAATGAAAAGGCTGTTGCCAATTCAACAAAACCAAATGTGAACAACAAACCTATAAAGAATACAAATCTGGGGAATGACAGATATTGATGATTAATTTGGTGCATTACAATGACTATGGAATATAAATTTATAGATGACGCCGAGATAAAACTTAACATATCAAAGTACCTCGGAAAAGAGCTTGACAAAGCAGGCTTTTCAAGAGTTGATATACAGAAGACTCCAATGATAACAAGGATATCAGTACATGTATTGAATCCAGGAAGGGTTATAGGAAGGGCGGGCAAGTCCATAAACGAATTGACAGAAGCAATAAAGAACAAATTTAACGTAAGCAACCCACAGATAAGTGTAATAGAGGTAGACAACAAGATGCTGGAGCCACTGCTGGTTGCAAAGGACCTCGCATTCAAGCTTGAAAGATCTATGAACCCAAGGAAAATCGTAGAATACACCCTTAAGAACATAATGAGCAACGGGGCAATGGGTGCGGAGATTGTCCTAAGCGGTAAGTTGGCCGCAAAAGGTGCCCGTTCACGTGTAATAAGGAAAAGCATAGGTTACATACCAAAAGCAGGCGCGGTCACTGATTTGGTAAATACCGGCCATGCAACAGCTTATCCAAAATACGGTGCAATAGGTGTTTATGTAAGGATAGTTCCACCTGGAACAATCTTCCCAGACAAAGTGAACAAGAAGTCCGTGGAAAACAATATCATATTAAGCACAGAGACTAGCGAGCCTGAGATAAAATCGGAAGCATCAGAGCAGGCCAAGGAGAACAAAGAGGAAGAATCTAAAGTGGAGACTGAAAACCCAGAAAGCGAAGGCGCGGTCACCGGAAAAGTTGAAGACTCAGATTCTGCCCAATAACAGAATCAGTTCCAATGCCTTCCTTTAAAGGCATAAAATTCCATTTAAAATTAGGTGTTTTTAAATTATGAGTGCGGTTTTAGCTATAATTGTTGCGTTTATAACTCTATTTGTACCAGGAGAGCTCTTGGCGCTTGCACTCTTGCGAAAGACCAAGCTCAACCTTGTAGATATATCTATAATAGGTTTTGTATTTGGTCTGGTGGCTACTCCAACTATGACATGGGTAGAAGCTTATCTGATACCTTATATGCATTTCTTTACATTCTCGCTCGGGCTGTTTGAAGCAAATGCGCTAGTGCTTACAATAATAGGTATAATCCTGTGCTTCTGGCAAGGCGTATTCTCTTTTTCAAAGCTTCGTGAATTCACAAAGCCAAAGGTTAGCGACAAATCCCTTTATCAATTATCCATCGAGGATATAAGGTCAAAGCTTGATTCATACGATGAAGGGAAGAAGATGGTGGAGAACCACAAGACCGACGAATCCGAATCTCTGCGCCATTATGAAGACTCATTGGAGAAGCTCGAAGGCGAAGAAAAAATAAATTTCGAGAAGGAGTTCAGGGAACGCAACTCTACAATGATGCTGGACCACAAGCAGGAAGAAATGTCCCTTCTTGAAAAACTGTCCGCGCCAAAGCAGGCAAACAACGGATCCAACCAGACAAATCTTGCAGACAAGATAAAGACTCATTGGGTATACGAGGTTCTTATACTATTGATAATCGCGTCATTTGTGATCGGGATGGAGAGCGAGGTAATAGCCCCGGTATTCTTCCAGTTTGATCCATACTACTATATGATAGGCACGGAAGCGCTGTTGACTTATGGGTATCAGCCCCAGTACACATATTTTGCTTGGCCTACAATATCCAAGGGGGTCATAACAAGGGCGCAGCCTTTGCTCCCTTATCTTGAAGCGTACTGGTACAGCTTGGCAAATTACCTCGGGCCTCATTACACTGTTCTAAACAATGCTCTGATGTCGTATACAAGCAGCTTTTATCCTCCGATAGTCGGTGCGATTCTAGTCTTTGTAATATTTATGATGCTGTACAAGGAGTACGGCAAGTACATAGCCCTTATAGGTGCATCGCTTGCAGCCACAATGCCCGTTCTTGTGACAGAGTTTACTGCAGGGCAACAGCTTACAGAGCCATGGGGCATATTCTCATTGTTCTTCTTCTTCATGGCATATCTATTGGCGGTCAAGGACAAGAATAGCGTGAGGCTCGCAATATTCGCAGGGGTGGCATTTGCATTCACGTTCCTAGGCGCGCACTACTATACCGTTGATATGGGAGTTTTGGCAGTATACATTATATTTGAAGGGATAATTGACCTTGCTGCAAGAAAAGGTATCCCAAAAGGGTTCTACAAGATGAATATAATAGTGCTTATAACGATAGCGGTGTTCCTTGCAGCATACACTCCTTACCATGCTACATTCAGCGTTAATGTGCCAAAGATACTAGGCATACCCTTAACGGTTTCAGGCCCGGCATTGGCGCTTCTGCTGGTTGCGGTGCTTGACTACGGACCAAAGCTGCTGAATAAGTACAACATACTTTTCAAGAAAATAGACAGGACCGCCTATATTGAGTGGATAATTGCGATTGCCGTGATAGCTCTTATAGCGATGGCATTCACGCCTTTGGGAAAGCCTATAATAAAAGTACTTGACATTTCTAAGAAGTTCACTAGCCCATCGTCTGCCTTATTCATGACAGTGGCAGAATATGAGCCTTCAGGTCTGCTGTACAATTTCGGCGCTGCTGGGTTCGGTCTTGTGGGATCGTCCATATTCGGAGTCCCTATAATGGTATGGCTTGTATCTGCAATATCCGTATTGCTTATACTTGTAAGCATAGCCTACAGGAGGAGTGAAACCGGAGTATTCTATCTGGCAGTAGCTTTGCCTTTGATGTACGTAGGTTTCATTGAAGTCGAATACCTTCCCCATTTTGGAATCGCGTTCATACTTCTGTTCTGCATAATGCTTGGCGAAATACTTTACCTGATAGCTTCAAAGTTCAAGCTAAAGCAGGAGATCAATATATCAAACCTATCCGACATATTCAAGGAAAACAAGACCTACGTATATTCCGTTCTTATAATAGGGCTGTTCTTTGTATCAACAATACTTGCGATAATCGCGCTTTTGATTCTCATATTCAAATACTCGTACAAGAACAAGGCAATGTACTCTTTGCTTGGGCTGTTCCTTATAATAGTTATAGCTGGGAGCCTGCTCAAAGGCTCACTATTGCAAGGCGAATCTTCATCTTTCACATCCGCAATAGTCTCGCAAGCGTATTATTCAGCGGGAAATACAACAGCAGCATGCAACAATGAAATGGGTGCGGATTTCTTCTGCAATACAGTCCCAACCTACTGGATTTCGTTTGGAAAGTGGCTGTCCGCAAATGTGGGCCCAAACGCCCCTCGTGTACTTTCATGGTGGGATTATGGTGACTGGATAAACTTCTTTGGGCATTCAAATGCAGTAATCAGGGGAGATAATGCCAATGCAACTGAAGACGAGGCTGTAGCCGCAAGCTACGTGCTTGGGCCTAAGTACGGATTCAACACAAGTGAAATGGCAAACATGATGAACACGAACCAGACAGCATACGCCGTCTTTGATCAAGGGTTAATAGACAAATGGGGCGCTTTGGACTTCTTAGGGTGCGTATACGTTAATGGGACTTCTGAGGCGTATGCGAAGGCAGCAGCTGCAGGAACAGGCCAACCATATGTACTAGGCACATCGCCATGTGAAATAGAGCACGATCCAGAGTATGTGCTTGTACCTTATGTGGTCCTTGACCCTTACTACTCATCAGGCCCTTCACTATCCGATTACTGCTCATTCTCTACAAGCAGCAACCAGTTCGCAAGGATATATACTATAACAAATCAATCAATAAATAGCCAGTATGAATGCATGAGCGAAGTACCTAATTCAAACGGTGCGGTACAGTTATACACAAGCAACGATACCCCTACAAATTCATACATAAACCTGCAGGACAATATAGGTATACAGTACCTAAACATAAGCGGAGTGGAAACCCCATTTGAGGAATATATGGCGATTTATACTCCAAACGGTCCAAACGGCACAATCACAGATGCGCCTACCCAATTCTACACATCGAATTTCTACAAAGGCTTCTTCCTCAATGAGCTTCCTGGATTCCACCAGGTATATTCTTACATAAATGACTCGAAAGGCACAAACTTGGTAAACTATACAGATCCACTTAAGGCGTTTGAGCTTAACAATTTCACGGGCAAGCTACCTCCTCAAGTCCCTAAACCATCATACGTACATAACAACTACACAATGCCTTGAACAGTTATGTAGACACTTTGGCACTAAAAGGTAAAGTTTATATTAATTAATACATTATACTAATTGTGTTAAAATGGACTACGAAGAAAGTAGGAGTTTTGATCCCAAAAAAGTCTTATACTTAATAATAGGCATTATCATAATAGGGATAGGTATTTACTTTATAGTAACTATACCAACCAAAGTGACCACAGTGCCAAGCACCACAGTGACCACATTTGCGCCAGCCAACAAGACTATAGCAGTCGAGCTGACCGACCCTCTTTCAGCACCTCCCGGCACTTCGTCATTGGTCCTTAATTATACCAATTTCTCAGTTCTCACAGAAAATGGCATCAAGGAGAACTTCTCTGCTTATGGATCAGTGAACCTGATGAACCTAAGCAACTACTCCGATGTCATTGCGGTCGTAAAAATACCCAGCAACACCTTGATAAGAAGTGTCGCCATAAATATAAAGTCGGGGTATATTGTAATTGACAACAATACCTACCCTTTAAACATAATAAATGGTTCATCGCAAATAGCTGTACTTTCCTTTATCAAAAATGACACCGGATTGATGATTAGGCTAAACCCAGGGGTAATGGAATTTTACAATGCAACAAACAACCAGACAAAGTTCGGGCTTGAGCCTTATGGGCAAGCTTTTGGATTAACCAAACACTATGCAAATTCAACGACTGCCAGGATACATATGCACATCCAAATAAATAGCAGCATACGCAGTGAATTCGGGAATTACCGGCCAAATGTAACTATAACAAGCACATACCTTGCCATAAACAACAGCAGCAATGAGACAAACTTGAGAATAACCGTAAGGAACAACAACAATTACCCAATCATTATACGCAATGTGATGCTGTATGGAAATATGCAGCTTGAGGGCATCAATTATGGAAGAATTTCACCAATGATGCCATTTAATGCCTCTTACAAAGTAAAGCCTATATTCGTGCTAGGGGCGAACAGCAGCACGAACCACACAATACCTCAAAATATGACAAGAAACAACCAGATAATTCAGGGTTTAAGCAACTTTTTGCCTAAAAATATAGCTAGCAGCATAAATGTTTCTGTCTATTCCAACCTTAAGCGCTACAACATGTCAAATCTCAGCATATCAGCAGAAGTTGCAAACGCGGAGATGTTCAGATACCAGTACCATAATGTATTGAACTTCCTTGTGCTTTCAAATGGTAGCCTTGAGCTGCCTTTCAACTACCAGTTCCCATATGCCCAAAAAGGATATGTGATAAGCCCCCACAGCAATGAAACATTCACTTATTATGGCTCTTTATCACCCATAAGAGGCATACCTTCACCAATCATAAGGGGAGCAGGTTCGGCATCGGCTAACGGATCAGGAAAGGGTTTCAACGTCTCTGGCAACTTTACAATGAGATCGAGGGTTAATGGGACTTTAATACACCTGCCATTCCACAACCCTATAATAATGCCGATAGAGGGAGAGCAGTACAAAGTAGTAGTAATGGGAGAGAACGGCGTATTTGCATCAGCAAATGTAACCGCCAGCTGATTTGGCCTAATTTCAAAAGAAGATGATTAATTTGAGAAAGGCGGACCTGACAACCTATATAAGAACTGCAGTAATGATACTCATTGTCTATCTGGTTGTGATAAAGTTCAATGCATGGGTCATAATAGTACTTTTCGCATTGGATCTTGCGTCTGACGCATTGGATGGATTCTTTGCAGTCAGCGAGGCAAGCAAGGGCAAAATAAGCCTAATTACATACATTAAAAGCGCAATCGGCAACAAGAAAGAGCATAAGAGGGTTGTCGCATATAAGCAGTCCGTTTCCAAGATAGCCCCTTATGGGCCAAGGCTAGACATTGCAGGTGACCGAGTAACAGAGTATGCATTGTGGGCAACTTTTGTATTTCTACACGTCCTCCCCCTATTTGTAATACTTATAATCATAGTAAGGCATTCATTTGCTGATGCTATGCTCGCATCCAAAGGGACATCATCAAAGATGAAATCCAAGTTCACTGAGGCACTGTTTTCTTCAAATGCAAGCAGATTTGGGATACAAGCAGTAAAGTTTGTGACCTTCTCTTACTTGATGCTTGTATGGATACTGAATTACCCAATAATAATAGGTTATATATTGACTGCAATATTGGTTACCTACATAGTGATCAGAGGAATCTCAGAAATTTATGAAGGGTTCCAGTCCTATAAATGAAAGCGCTTCTTTTTCCTCTTTTTGAAGCATATAATTAAGAGATTAGAAAGGCTTAAAAGGTTAAATTGATAATGATAACTGGTAGTAAACTAGTTGCTATTTAAATTAGATTGGATGAGTGATTATGCCTGATGATTATAGTGCAAAAGATATAATGGTATTAACCGGAGCACAAGGTATCCGTAAAAGACCTGGAATGTATATTGGCTCTACAGGGAGCGCTGGTTTTCTTCATCTATTATACGAGGTAATAGATAATTCAATAGACGAATCAATATCTGGCTACTGCAAAAATATAACCATAAAGCTGACTACTGAAGACAATACAGATGTAGCGGAGGTTTCCGATGATGGAAGAGGCATACCAGTAGATATAATGGCAGGCACGAACAAACCCGCTCTTGAAGTTATAATGACATCCCTGCATTCAGGTGCAAAATTCAACAACAAAACCTACAAGGTTTCGGGAGGGTTGCACGGTGTCGGGCTCACGGTCGTAAATGCGCTTTCAGAATACACACAAGTGACGGTAAAGAAGAACGGCAAGCTTTACAAAGAAGAATTCAGCAGGGGCTTGCCAATATCATCTTTAGAAGTATTAGGGGATACAACAGAAACAGGCACAACTATAAAGTTCAAGCCCGACAAGGAGATATTTTCGGTCGGATCGTTTGATGTCGTTTCACTTATAGATAGGCTGAGGGATGTTACCTATCTTAATCCCGGCCTAAAAATAACACTTACAGATGCTAGGGACGAAAAGGAGACAAAAACCGAATTCTTCTCTGAAAAAGGAATAACCGATTTCATGGACTACATAAGGTCAGGTAAAGAAGAGATATCAAAGCCTATATTGATAACCAAGGAAGTAAATGACACAAAGATAAGCGTGTCAATACAATATATCAAATCTTACAGTGAGGAGCTGTTATCTTTTGTAAATAACATTAAAACCCCAGAAGGAGGAATGCATGTATCCGGATTTCACTCTGCCCTGACAAGGGCAATAACCTCATATGTGCAGAAAAATGTCAAGAAGTCCAACATCAATATTGAAGGAGAGGATACTAGGGAGGGGTTAATAGGAATAATATCAATCCTAATGCAGAACCCGGAATTTGAAGGGCAGACAAAGGAAAAGCTCGGAAATACCTTTGTAAAGCAGATTGTAGAGAATGCAGTCTACACTGAATTATCATATTATTTAGAAGAAAATCCCGCGGAAGCCGCCAAAATAGTGGAAAAAGTTCTCAAAGCTTCAGAGGCTAGAGAAGCCGCTAGGAGAGCGAGGGAGTTGGCAAGAAAGAAAAGCCTATTTGAAGGCTCGGTCCTTCCTGGAAAGCTTGCAGACTGCACGGAAAATGATCCAAGCAAATCAGAAATATTCATAGTAGAAGGGGACAGCGCAGCAGGCTCCAGTAAGCAGGGAAGGGACAGGATGTACCAAGCCATAATGCCATTGAGGGGCAAAGTGTTAAATGTAGAAAAAGCATCCACCGAAAAGATATTTAACAATGCAGAGCTGCACACATTGGTAACAGCATTGGGGACTGGAATAAAGGACTCATTCAACATAGAAAACCTTCGTTATCATAAAATCATATTCCTTACAGATGCAGATGTGGATGGAAGCCATATAGAAACGCTGCTGCTTACATTTTTCTACAGGTACCTAAAGGAGGTAATAGAGAGAGGATACATATATGCGGCCCAGCCTCCACTTTACAAGATAACAATAGGCAAGGAGGTAAAATATGCTTACAACGACGAGCAAATGAACCAGATATTGAAGGAGAACAACGGCAAGGGGCTTGTCAACAGATATAAGGGATTAGGAGAAATGAATCCCGATCAGCTTTGGGAGACGACAATGAATCCAGAGAACAGAGTACTGAAGAAGATAACGATAAAAGATGCAGAACTTGCGGATTCCATATTCAATACGCTTATGGGTGCAAATGTTGAGGATAGGAGAAAATTCCTGGAAGCCCATTCCACCGAAGTTTCTTTCTTAGATGTTTGATGATTATATGAGTGAAAATATTGAAGTTCCTATAGAGAATGAGATGCAGAAGAGCTACATCGACTATGCAATGAGTGTAATAGTAGGAAGGGCCCTTCCGGATGCCAGGGATGGGTTAAAGCCTGCCCAGCGCAGGATACTGTATGCAATGTATCAGATAAACAACCTGCATGACCAACCTACTAAAAAAAGTGCAAGGATCGTAGGAGAAGTGATAGGAAAGTACCACCCGCACGGAGACGCCGCGGCATACGAGACGCTTGTCAGGATGGCACAGAATTTCTCAATGAACTACATGCTGGTTGAGGGTCAGGGAAATATGGGGTCAATAGATGGAGACCCGCCAGCAGCACAGCGTTATACAGAAGTAAGGCTGAGGAGAATTGCAGAAGACATGCTTGAGGATCTTGATAAAGACGCGGTTCCATTCGTGCCAAATTTTGACAATACCGAAAGAGAGCCTGTCGTGCTTCCTTCCAAGCTGCCAAACCTTCTTATAAATGGCTCATCAGGTATAGCAGTGGGCGTAGCGACAAACATACTCCCACATAATCTGGGAGAAGTATCGGATGCCATAATAGAATACATAAACAACAAAGATGCAACTTCAGAAGATTTGCTAAAGTTCATAAAAGGGCCCGATTTCCCCACCGGCGGAATAGTTTTTGATACCGAAGACCTAAGAAGGTCGTATCTTACAGGAAGGGGAACTGTCACCATAAGGGCTCGCTACCATATAGAGAACATAGGCAAGAGGAACGTGATTATAGTCACAGAGATACCTTATACTGTCAACAAAGCAACACTGATACAGAAGATAGGGGAATTGGTAAAGGATAAAATAATAACTTCAATATCTGCGCTCAGAGATGAAAGCGACAAGAAAGGAATACGCATATATATAGAGGTAAAGAATGATGTGGATCCCGAATTCGTGATGAACCTGCTATACAAGCATACGCAATTGCAGATTTCACTTCCTGTAATGAATATTGCAGTAATGGGAAACAGGCTGCTGACACTTAACATCAGAAATTTCATAAAGATATTTGTGGAGCATAGGATTTCTGTAGTAAGAAACAGGACCGCACACGACTTGAAGGTGGCTGAGGATAGGCTTCACATTGTAAAGGGCCTACTTATCGCAATAAGCGATATCGATTCAATAATAAACACAATAAAATCAAGTTCGGACACAAAGGCAGCAAGGGAAGCTATAATGTCCAATTTCAACCTCTCTGAAAAGCAGTCAAATGCTATATTAGATATGAAATTGAGCAAGCTTACCAATCTTGAAAAGACATCCCTTGAGGCAGAAGACAAGACACTTACGGGCAATATTGAATATTACAACAAAGTGCTATCTGATGAAAACGAAGTTTATTCAATCATTAAAGAGGAGACAGAAAGCGTAAAGAGCAGATACTCCAAGGAAAGGGCAACTTCCATAGAGCCAAATGTTAACTATGCAAACATAACCAACGAAGATCTGATAAAAGACGAAGAAAACTTGGTACTTCTCACAAAGCAGGGCTACTTGAAGAGGGTGAGCGCAAGTGAATACCGCACCCAGAGAAGGGGCGGAAAAGGAGTAAGGAGCATAGACCTTAAGGAGGGCGATTTTGTAAAGCGCAGCATAAACTGCATGTCCAAGGATTACCTGCTGTTCATAACCAGCTTAGGCAAGGTGCACTGGCTGAAAGCTTACGGAATTCCGGAAACCGGCAGATATTCGTCAGGAAAGGCAGCGGTTAACCTGGTCAATCTGGGCGAAAACGAGCAGATTGTCGAAATAATAAATACAAGAACCTTCGAGGGGAAGTTTATAATATTCATAACGGAAAAGGGGATCATAAAGAAGACCAAGTCCGAGCTTTTCTCTCATCCAAGGTCAAAAGGAATACGGGCACTGGCATTGAGGGACGGAGACAGCTTGGTTGATGTAGTGCTGTCGACAGGAGACTCTAACATCTTGATAATCACCAAGAAGGGCTTGGCGGTAAGGTTCAAAGAATCCGGATTTAGGCCTTTAGGCAGGAACGCGAGCGGTGTAATAGGAATAAGGTTGAGAGAAGGCGATTCTGTGAGGAATGTGATAACCGCTTCCGACTCAGACCTTGTATTCACCTTTACAGAGCACGGTTACGGGAAAGCCACTGTGATAAGTGAATACCGCCTGCAAAGGAGAGGCGGTGTAGGGGTCCGCAACCTAAAGGTGACGCAAAAGACCGGCGATGTAGTCATTGCGCTGTGCACCAGCTTGGACAGCCAGTTCATGCTTACCAGCATGAAAGGTGTTGCCATACAAGTAGAGGCAAAAGGCATAAGGAAAACAGGCAGGAACGCGAGCGGTGTAAGGGTGATGAAGATAGAGAAAGATGACAGCCTTGCAACTGCAATGGCAATTGAGGGCAAGGAGGATACTGGCGAGATACAGCCGAATCCTTGATAACTCTCGTATTATGCATATATAATCAAAATCCGATAAACAATACGCAAATTTTCTAATCCTGCATTGCTGGCTATCTTATATGCAAATTAATGCCAATAAGAATAATGCAGCTAGTTTAAGCCCTATTTAAAACGGCAAAGTGGACTAGGATTAGTCTGTTATGCCTCCAGGAGTAACTCTTATAATACATTCCCCATCCGGCATGTCCGGGGAGTCAACAAGCCTGACAATCCTTTTATCCTCCTTGCTTTTCCTAATGTAAAGTCTTGTCGTAGCTGCATGAGCTATCACATTGCCTCCTATAGGTGTAGTAGGGTCTCCAAAAAGTATTCCAGGATTGTCCATCACCTGGTTGGTAATGTATATTGCTGCATTGTACTTGTCCGCAAGCAATTGAAGCTTGTGTATGTGCGAGTTAAGCTTCTGCTGGCGTTCACCTAAAGCGCCTCTGCCTATGAATTCGGCCCTGAACAACGCTGTGACAGAGTCAACTATGATTAACTTTATGTTCTTTTCCACTATAAGCTTGTCGGCACGTTCAACCGTAAGAATCTGTTGGTCCGTGGTCGTGGCCCTGACAACCATGATGTTCTCCAAAGCTTTTTCCGGATCCATGCCCTTGCTTGTTGCCATAGACTCTATCCTCTCAGGCCTGAATGTTCCTTCAGTGTCTATAAACAGTACATTGCCTTCTATCCCGCCCTGTTCCTTTGGGAGCTGGGCATTTACAGATAGCTGGAATCCAATCTGTGTTTTCCCCGATGCAAACTTTCCATATATCTCCGTGATTGCCTTCGTCTCTATTCCTCCTCCTATAAGCTCATCCAAGTTCTTTGAGCTAGTCGATATTTTTCCAAGTTCCCTTCTAAAGCTGTCTACCTCGTTGCCCGTAGAATAATTTATAGTGGTAGCTTCCTGTGCCGCTGCAATGGCCTTCTTGGCAGCTTCGGGGCTTATGCCTATCAGGTCTGCCAGGTCATGCGGGGCATATACAGCTATCTTGTCCAACGAATCTATTCCTGCATTCCTAAGCTTCTCTGCAGTTGCCTCGCCAATACCTGGCAAATCATCAATTTCTCTTACGACTTTATCTTTTACCATGAAAACATCCTGACGGCAAACCGTTTTACAGTACTATTGGACAAACAAAATATATAATAGTTTAGTGAATTGAAAATTAAGATCATCAAACAAGAAATAGGTCAGCATGTTTTACCATGCTGACAAGGCGACCAGTTCTATGACCTTCCACAGTATAGAACTAGATATACTTTCAAGTTTAATATTTAAATGGTTTTCTATACCAAGATATTTAAATTTATAAAAGAAATGGAAAACTAGTAGCATTACAAATTTTGAATTTTATGAATGTACTTCTATCTGTTTTGCGATTATTGAACTAAGAATATCTAAAGTGGAGTGAATGAAGCTTAATTTTCTGACATTAACACCAAAAGCAACCGTTATTGGGTTAATTATGGGCTTGCTAATCGTATTTTTAGGGAGAGGGCTGGGACTATTCTTCTTCTTTATGATGCTATGGTTTTTGGTCCTGTCCGCGATAGTCAGTTTCATTGGAAAAAAGTACAAGCTCAAAAGGAAGCTTTTTGAGGACACTCGTGGTATAAAGAACGTTATTGCAAACGGCCTCTGGCCATTCCTGCTGGTTCTCGCCTACTACTTCCTAAGCTCAAACCAGTTTTTAAAATATGCGCTGATATTTGCATTTATAGGGAGCGTTGCGGCGATAACAGCCGATAAATTCGGCAGCGAGATAGGGGTTTTGGATGGGGAGCCGATAATGCTTCTTACATTAAAGCGCGTCAAGAAAGGCACTTCCGGCGCAGTGACATGGCTTGGGATATCCGCAGGCATTTTGGCCGCATTTCTGCAAAGTCTTGTAATGCTCCCCTGGATAGGCTATTTTGGCTCCGCAGGAATAAGCATGCTATGGCTGTTTGTTGCAGCAATACTGGGCGGGCTTGCAGGTACATTATTCGATTCAATACTAGGTTATTTTGAAGAAAATGGGAAAGGCAACAAATATACCTCCAATTTCTTTGCAAGCGTCTTCGGAAGCATAATAGCACTGACAATATTCCTGCTTTTGTTCTAATTTTCACTGAAATCCTTAAATACAAGAAAATACCAATTGGCTTATACCGGTGCATTTTATGGTTGGTGAGTCTGCTAAAAAAATATTGAAGGAAGGAGAAGCGACATTTGAAGTAAACAGATCGGGCATACGACAAAAAATCAGGTTCACAGTAAAAAAAATAAAACAGGGGAATTTGGAGTATACAGAACTGTTCTCGGAAAAACTAATAGGGTTTGCAGAGCTTCAGAGGATATCAGAAGAAGCTGGACTTCCAGTGCAAAGCCAAACGGCAAGGGCATTCCCGAAAGGGATGGGAATAAAGGATTTTCTTAACCTATAAAAAGGAAAACCATCAAACGGACTCTATTCCTATCTCATAATCCAGTCTGTCCGATATTACAGCATCCCCATCGTATACATATATTGTAAAGTTAATCTTGTGGATTCCTGGTTTAAGGTCGTCCATCGTAAATATCTTGAAATCCTTGCCCTTTACTGTCTTAGGCTCCAATATCCCTACCCTGAACCTGCCCTTATCAAGCTCCTGGTCATAAGTCAACGACAGCGGGGAATTCAAGTTGACATCAAATTCATACCAGCAGTATTTGTCAGAATTATTGGAAAGCTTAACTGTAGCCAATATCTCGTTCTTTTGCAGACTCTTCAATTTTCCAGGTGAAAATGCAATCTTTATATCTTTCTTTTCCAACCAATCACCAGTATATCGTATACGAAATGACTTTATCAACCTATTATCATTGTTTTTAAATTTATATGTATCGAAAATAAATTGCCGGCTCCTGTGCAACTTTAAATAACACTTTTATCAACGGTACCATAACCAAAGGTATTTTATATTTTAAGGGAGCAATTAAATTTATACCTTTTGAAAACAGGAAAAATAAAAGCAAGTCTTAGGTAGCCATTTTTTAATTATAAAATAGTAAAATAAAAGAGAAAGTTACGCGCTAACAGCAAACAGAAGCATAGAGGTGTTTATTTGGGTCTCAACGAATCAAAGCTTATAGAAAGTGAAATCATACTAAGAAATCTTAGGCTAACCTCAGAAGTGCTCGAGACCCGCAGGTCCATGGTAAGATGGCTTGCGATATCACTAGGAATAATAAATCCAGGAGAATCAAGGCTGAACGCAATTTATGTATTTGATGCAATACTATACTTTCAGTTCAATGAGAAATCAGACCCATCAGTAAACGACCTGTCGGAATACATAAGCAAAAACTGGAGCGCAATCAATGAAAAGACCCTCAGATACCACCTTCTGCAGTTCAGCAATTTAGGCCTTATAAGCCATTCAAAAGGAAAATACTTTTTGGTTCTTCCAGAAGACGCTAAAAAATATGATGAGTCAGAATGGCTGGGCAATTTAATAGATTTTAAGATAAACCCGATAAAGGAGAAGGTGCTTACAGTAATAAGTGAGCTAAAAAAAAGGTGATAATTTGTCAGATTCAAAATCTAAAAATAAAGATAAAAAAACCAACGAAGGTCAAAAAAGCTCAATTGCGATATGGCTTTATGCAATTGCTATCATAATAGCGGTTGCAATAATCTATGTATCATATTCATTTACACAAGCAGGATCGTATTCGGTTAAAGTTGAATTCTCACCAGTCAATTATCATGCCAATACAACCATGTATCCATTCAATACCCTAAGCGCCAAGCTCACTGTAATCAACATAGGCACAAGCAAGCTAAGCAAGCTTCCAATGCTGGTATACGTCAATGGAAATAAACTCCATTCATATGTAATAACCCTGCCGCCGAAATCCGAAGTAAACCTTTCAATAAGCTACACATTCAACAATAGCGGCAATTACACATTCGAAGCTGTAGCGGATCCTGCCAACCTACTAAACTTAAAGAACAGGGATCTGTCACATCAATCATTTGCGGTTCCTGTCGCAGTCCCAGAAAAGCCAGACCTATACGTATCAATACCAAATCTGAATATAACATCTACAAAGGAGTTTACACTTTATCCAAAAGGCATAGCATTCTCCTCAATTGAGGCCTTAAATTATAACATATCTTACTTCAAGAACTTGTTTGGGCCCGCTTATCCTGCGGTCGGCAATTCAATAACAGACCTAGCGCTTCTTGTACACATAATGAATGGCGTATACGCAAATTACAGCAGCGGAGCAAGGATATCAAGCTTGTGGATGAATGGAAATATAACTGCCCAATACTTAAATACACTATTGCGCAAAAACACCCTTTCATATTCGGCATTTAACCTATCTGGTACCGATGGAGTTTACTTCAAGTACAGCAACTTCACAAGCATATGTACCTCACAGAACAATGGTTGGGTAAAGGTATTATCTGTATACAACGCATCCGGTAACTACACGTGCAGGAATATTATATCAAGCAATTACACCCCTAAAGAAGCAAGCGTGTTGGAAGCATCCTTGAACAGCAGCAAGGCACTCATGAATTACTCAAGCGGTTTCCTTTACACAAATTCGACTTACACCGGTTTTTCAACATCTATAAATTCAAATTCAATATCCCAGATGAATCTGTTCGAAAACCCTTATGGGAATTTTGCCTCAAATATCTCCAAATACAACGTTTCTTTAAAGGATTCAAATATGACATGCAAGGGCCAGATATCAAGCAATTCCTCAGAGAACCTAGAACTGTGCTCTTACTTGATAAGCCCAGTATACCAAGCATCTGCATTTGCCAATTACAGCATGGCAGAGTCCAATGAAGTAGGCAATAGGTATATGCTTTCAATGTATTCATTTACATATACCAATTATTCGAGCAGCATAGTGCCAAATGCTGCCCACCTGATAGCAGCACTTAAGGTAAACCAATCAGTTTATCCATGGAAACCATCAGCCCAAAGCAGCTGCCAGTTATCCAATAGCACTTTAAGCTGCAGGTTTGATTCATACAATCAATCAACAAGCAAGGCAAACTTCACAATCAAGAACAATGGGGATTCCCCTGTGAAAATAACAAGTGCTGCGTGCTTTATGCCTGGCCTGGAGAAGCACTATAAAGAGGATACAACAATAAATGCAACCAAAGAAGGCAGCATAAGCGTGGAATGCAGCAGCGTATTGGTCCCGCTTGATGTTGCATACGATAATTACAACCTGACTCTAAATTACACGGAAAACGGAAAGCCCTACACTATTTCAGGCACAGCAAAAATAGCAGTACCCTACGTTGTTTGAACCATATCATTCTATTCCTTTTATTTTTATCCTGGTTCCTATCGCCCTTGTGCATATTCAGTTATTCTATTTTCTGATGAATGCCCTTTTCATCATCGTTTTAATGCTGTCCATATCGCCATGCTTGCTTAAAAACGAGTCGAATCCAAGCTTTTTAAGCAGATACAAGGCCCTGTCAATTGAACGGTTGTCCAAATTGGAATAATAACTTTGCAATCTCCTATGCATGTTTAGATCAAGGCCGTAGAGCTTTCTCCAGCTCCTTTCGTAATCAGATAAAGGCCTGCCATTCTTGAAGGCATTCACTATCGATTGCAGGGCTACATCAGCGCACGAAAGCCCGAATATCAATCCCCCTCCCGTGGTAGCTTTCGTCTGCCCTGCCGCATCCCCGACAAGCAGTACATTTCCTTTCACTGTCACCCTCCTCGCCCCTATAGGTATTACGCTTGCATACTCCGAACTGGCTTTTCTTGAATCTACAATGGCGTGGATATTGCTGTTTTTTACGAATTTTTCGAATGCCTGCTTGCTGTTGCCCTTTGTTTTTTCGCTTACCCCAAGCCCAAGCTCAATCCTGTCATTTGAATAAGGTATCAACCATCCGAACAGCCCTTTCGAGATTGCATTATCAAAAAACAACCTCACTATACTGCTTTCAGGATAATTTACATTCTCATAGACCGCCTTGTAGGTCAGCAGGAATTCCTTTATAGGGGTAAAGCCAAAAGCTTTAGCAACTGACGATGCGGGCCCATCCGCCCCAACTATTACCGTTTTTCCATCATCCAAGCTATTCAATTCCGCCTCATCCAACCTCTTGCCCAAAACTATATTCGCCCCCGCCCTCTTTGCATTTGCATAAGCCTCCTTTATTAGCAATTTCCTGTCAAGCACATAGGCTTGCGGCTTTTCCGAAACAACCTTCATCTGCTGCCTGCTTGAGTAAATAACAGCCCCGTCCAGCACATTTTTTAGTGCTCCCGAATAATCTATGCCAAGCCTGTTTACTCCAGATACAGAAAGCACCCCAGATGCCCTGTCCGCAAGATAAGACACATCCCTTTTGCCTTCATACAAAGTTACATATATATCGCTTCCAGCCAGCTTCTCCGCTAATCTCAGACCTGCCATCCCTCCGCCTATTATAGCAACATTGTCATAGGAGCCCAACTGAAAACACCTTTAAATTTTACCACTTCTCCTAAATCACTTCCCGCAATTATAATGAATAACAAATTCAAAATATAAATTAGTAGACCTTACAATTTGGTATAAAACTCCCCCTAAATAAACAGATTAAAACAAAAAAGGTATAAATAGGATTAAGTTTATAAAATATATGTGGTTTCATGGTCAAAGCTAAAAATCCCAAAAAAGTTTCAAAATCCAAGCCCGTTGCAAAAGAGAGTGTAAAGGAGCGCGGGAATTCTTCATTAGACAATCCGAAGATCAATATACAGAATATAGTTGTAAGTGCAGATCTGCATGCGACTATAGACCTTTACAGCCTGTCAAAGGACGTGAAGGCGGTAGATTACGAGCCTGAGCAGTTTCCTGGTGCTATATTCAGGGTTCCGGAATCGAAGGCGATAATACTGTTCAAGAATGGCAAGATGATATGCACAGGCTCCAAGACAGAAAAAGAGGTAAAGGAAGTCCTTGATTATGTCTCAAAAGTCGTATCCAAATTTGTCGTCTCATTGAACTGATTTCATTTTTCGTTTTTGGCTTTGTAGAGCAGTTTGTCGAATTCCTTGAAGAAATTGTTCCACGAATAATATTTTTTGACTCTTTCCCTACCTTTTTTACCCATAATCTCAACCAGCTGCGGCTCTTCTGCCAGCTTCTGCATTTTCTCTGCCATGTCAAGCTCATTGTTTATTAGAAATCCCGTCTTGTTGTTTATTACAGTCTCCTTCGGTCCCCCTTCATTTACGACTATTACAGGCTTGCCGCTTGCAGCAGCCTCAAGAGGCACCAATCCATAATCTTCATTTATAGGCGGGTACAATATCGCGGTCGCCTTGCTGTACAAGTCTACCAGGTCCTTGTCATTAACATCAGTAAGTATGCTTACCCCCCCTACGCTCTTTGCCATGTTCGAAATTTTGGAATAATACTCTTGGTAAAATGGGTCGTCAGATACCTGGCCGCTTATTATCAGCCTGTAATTGAGCCCCTTGTTCTGGCTTTTGAATATCTTGAAAGCCCTTATCGCGTAGTCCTGCCTCTTGTTCGGTGATATACGCGAGGGATAGAAGAAGTACCTGTCGTTTCCTTCGTTCTTGTACTCCTTGTAGTCAATGCCCCCATTCAGTACCACTGCGTCATTCCTTCCATAATACTTCTTTATCCTATTGTTTGTATTTTCAGAATTAGCCACTATGTACTTTATCTTGCTTACCATCCTTTTGTCTATGAACCTGATCCTGGGAACTATCACACTGTACAGGCTCCTCTTCGCAAAAGGCCTTAACGATTGCCTATAATAATAAAGATCGTAAAGATCCCTGAGGGGTGTATGGCAGTACCACAGCACCCTGCTGTTTTTATGCCTGATCCAATGGCTTGGAGCTATATGGGGATTCAGCACATCGTAATCGTCCCTGACCCTATAATTGTAAAATGAGAGCCCATAATTAAGCCCCTGTGCTGCCCTTCCATATCCAAGAAACTTATAAAAGCCTCTGCCACCTATCACTTTAATATCTAAATCATTGAACTCTTCGAAAGTGGCATCCTTCCTATATTCCGCAGTATATATCGTTGCATTGTAATGCTCGGCTATCTTGAGGACAACTCTCTCCGCGCCCCCTCTAACTGTCAGATTTGCCTGTGCCATTGCAAGTTTTATCCTCATGCTATCAGGAGGTTATAGGTTTATTGGCTTTTTCTTGTCCCCTTCAAATACCTCATCCAGGTCCAAGTTGCTGAGCTCATCTACCTTTTTCTCTATGTTCTCATCACTGTATTCGGTGAATTCAACACCGCTTATAACTACCATAACCTTAAGGGACTCCTTTGCCATGTCCTTGTCTATCCTAGCCCCCCATTTTATGAGTGCATCGGTATTTATCATGCTCGAAACTTCTTGGAATATGCTCTCAGCCTCCCTGAGTGTAAGGCTTTCTCCTCCCACCACATTTATAAGTGCCTTCTTTGCTGTTCCTAAGTCCACATCAAGCAGAGGGCTTTTTACAGCATTTTCAAGAGCAACCAATGCCCTGTTCTTCTTCCTGTCTGTCTGCTGGCTTGACTCCCCTGAGCTTATAACTGCGTATCCGGAAGATTTCAGCACCATCTTGAGGTCTGCAAAATCTATGTTGACCATCCCAGGTTTGGTAATCATCTCCACGATGCCTTTTGCTGCATTTGCCAGAACTTCATCAGATACCTTGAATGCCATATTAAGTGGCAGGTCGGGCGCAATGCTGAGGAGCTTGTCATTATGTATTATTATTGTTGTGTCAGCGGTCTTTTTCAGCTTAGCCAAACCCTCAAGAGCATTCTTCATCCTTGTCTTCCCTTCACTTGAAAATGGCAGTGTCACTATTGCAATCGTAAGAGCTCCAAGCTCTTTGGCCTCCCTTGCTATGGTGTCTATGGATCCAGTCCCTGTTCCACCTCCAAGGCCGCATGTGACAAACACCATATTTGCATCAGCAAGCATATGCTTGATCTCCTCCTTGCTCTCCTTTGCGGCTTCTTCTCCAACGGTAAAATCGCTTCCCGCACCAAGACCTTTTGTAACTTTTTTGCCCAAAAGAAGCTTCCTCTCCGCCCTGACCTTTATCAAATGCGGTGCATCGGTATTCATTGCCATCAATGTTGCGCCTTCCACACCCAAATCGTAAAGCCTGTCTATCGTATTGCTGCCGCTTCCTCCCGTACCGACGATATATATTTTAGGTTTTGAGCTCTCTATAAACTTTAAAATATCCTCATCATCTACACTTGTGAACTCTCCCATGATAATTACCTTAGTCGCCTTATGGTTATAATTGCTTAAAAAATATTAAAAAACTATGTCAGGCAAAATAACAAAAGCAGAATTCATAATTAATCAAGATTCACGATTAAAATTATAGTTAAATATAAATAATTTGAATTGCTTAAATTTAATAGATTGATAATATGCATATGAAGGAGCAATCCGCTATAGAGATGATTACAACTTATTCGTGGGCCATCTTGATAATAGCGATTGTCATAGCGATTATACTGATTTTAATAGGGTTCAAGCCCCCATCAGATTATCTTCAATCGGAATGCAATATTGACCCATTGTTACCTTGTGTCGACACATTGCTTGTCTATAACTCCACAGGACCAATGGAATATACAATAATCTTCAAGAACGATCTTGGGAGGTCTATAAATATATCATCTAACGGATTCAATTTGACAACAACAAATATAGGCAGGTCTACTGGCACAAACAATTACCTAGGCAATTGCACTCCAGAATACGTCACCAGTGGTGGGGAAGTAATGTGCAGGGTTAATATAACAGGTCCAGTAAAGGCAGCAGTAGGAACAAGCACAACAACACCTTTTAATTTTGAATACAAAATATGTTCAAGCTCCAGCAAGTGTGGAGATACAGTGTATAAAACAACAGGTTACTCGACGCAGATTGTTGCGCCAACTGGAATATCCTTCTTAGAGCTGAACTTTCAGACCTATCCAAATATAGGAAGTATAAGTGTGAACGGTGTCCCGTATGCGAGTGGCACAACACAATTTTTCATAAAAGGCGAATATTCACTCTTCGCATCTCCTCCAAGCGGATACGTATTCTATTCAAGCAATCCTGGATGGAAAAGCTCCCCTTCCTCGTTAAAAATAGGGAACCCTTATAACCAATCAACCAATTTGACAATAGAAAATAGTGGTACAATATATGCCTATTATACGTTGCCTTCTAATATACCGCCACCACCACCTAAAGATGAAAGGTATTTGAATATGTCTACCTTTCCATCGACTGCAGCAAAAACATTAACGCCAGGGGCGGGCCATGATCTGGAGAATTACAAATCTTCGTTGACAATATCAGAAGTCAACAATACGGGTTATAAGTTCGAGAACTGGACAGGGCACGGTACAATAAACTATACAGGAACAAGCACTTCAGGCACCGTGCAGATGTATACAGATATAGATGAGCAGGCAAACTACGATGTCTATCTAACAGAACTTGCTTCCCCTTCAACTGCGGATTCTTCGCTCTCACCCGGCAGCGGCTGGTATGTTCCAGGTTCTTACATAACATTGTCAGAAGTCAACAACACAGGCTATAAGTTCGAGAACTGGACTGGCTACGAGGATAGCACGTTATCAAAATTGCAAATGCAGGTTCCCGGCCAGCCATTCACCGAGCAGGCAAACTACGACGTATACTTGAACGAACTCTCATATCCTCCTTCAGGTGTCAAGGCAGGTACATTGCTTCAAGGCAGCGGCTGGTATGACCCTACATCATCAATAAATATCTCAGAGCAAACAAATTCAGGATTCCAGTTTATAAACTGGACCGGATACGAGAAGAGCACCAGCGCTTCATTCACCATGACAGTGCCATCGGTCCCATTCACCGAGCAGGCAAATTACTACAGCTGTCTGATAGAGGTTTCAAATCCAACTGGAGGTGCGAAATCGTTGCTTCCAGGTAGCGGCTGTACATATACCGATGGCGATACCATTACCATATCTGAGACAAACAACACTGGATACGAGTTTATAAACTGGACCGGATACGAGAAGAGCACCAGCGCTTCATTCCAATTGGTTGTTCCAGGTAAAGGGTTCAACGAAACGGCAAACTACGATGTCTATCTAACAGAACTTGCTTCCCCTTCAACTGCGGATTATTCGCTCTCACCAGGCAGTGGTTGGTATCTTCCAAATTCTTCAATCACATTGTCAGAAGTCAACAACACGGGCTATAAGTTCGAGAACTGGACCGGCTACGAGAAAAATTCCTCTTCATCATTCACCATGACAGTGCCATCGGTCCCATTCACCGAGCAGGCAAACTACGATGTATACTTGAACGAATTATCATCCCCTGAAGGTGGTGCACTATCATTGCTTCCAGGTAGCGGCTGGTATGACCCTACATCATCAATAACCTTGTCCGAATCTCCAAACTCTGGATACGAGTTTATAAACTGGACCGGATACGAGAAGAGCACCAGCGCTTCATTCACCATGACAGTGCCATCGGTCCCATTCACAGAAACTGCCCTCTATTATATTTACTTGAAAGTATATGTAAACCCTGTAGGAGATGGGACTGCTTCTGATGCCGGCAACTTAACAACCAATAACGAGTCCAATGCATATCCTTATGGCACTACGGTAAACATTAATGCCAATGCTTATACCAAATATGGATTTTCAGACTGGGCAGGTGTCGGCACTGGAAGTTATACAGGAGAGACAAACAAGACTTCCGTTATTATTGAATCCCCTATAATAGAAACTGCAAACTTTTACACGTTGCAATCCTGCAACAACTATATATTGTCAACATCAGACTATCCAACAACTGTTCATGGAGAATGCTATTGGACGGGAGGCGATCTATCTCTATATACTGGAGGAGGAGATTCAGATTATTCACATGTTTACGTGAACGGGAGCAACGGCGCGAATTACTTAGAAGAGAGTGGAACAAGTACCTATCTGCAGTATAATACAATGAATTCACTTCCTTTGCAAAACTACTATCTAAGCCTTACGGATGGGAGTGGTGGAGGTTCAGGGGGAAATGCCACGGCAAAGCTCAACAATACAGCGCCGTTTACCCTAAAAGTACATTCAGAGAATTCAGGAACCGCAACTGCATCTCCGGGTGGATCTACCTCTACAATAGCAACTTACTATGAGCCCGATGGCGATTCAATCCCGATATCAGAAGTTGAAAATTCGGGGTATTCATTCACGGAATGGACAGGCACCGGAAGTGGAAGTTATACAGGTGCAAGCACATCAGCTAGTGTAACAATAGATTCAAATGTAACCGAAGTTGCAAACTATAATGTAATATTGACATTAAATGTAAACCCTTCAGGAGATGGAACCGCAACTGCATCACCAGGCGGCTCTACTACATCTTCAGGAGCTTATTCAGTGGCAAGCGGTGATTCAATTTCGTTATCCGAAGACAATAATACTGTTGGATATGAATTTGTGAATTGGACCTGCAGCGGCATAAACTGCTATTCTGGCACAAGCACATCTCCTTCATTTACAATAGGGGGACCGACGACAGAAACTGCAAACTTCAAGCTTATACCAGAAACCCTTACTATTGAATCATACCCATCCGTTGGAGGAAGCACAGGCCCAAGCACAGGAACCTATACTTATAATTACGGTACCCAGGTGCCTTTGTCAGAATCAAGCAATTCTGGATACGAGTTTACTAGCTGGACAGGGACAGGTTCTGCAAGTTATACAGGCACCGATCCCTCTCCAACCATAACCATGACAAGCAAGGTTACAGAGCAGGCAAACTTTGGTGTATACTTAACCACAAATACATACCCGTCTTCCGGAGGATCCGTATCACCTAACAGCGGTTATTACGCTTATGATTCACAAGTCACTATCACAGAGTCATCAAACCCTGGATATACATTCACAGGCTGGACCTGCAATGGGGATGGATGTTCTAGTGCAGATTCATCATCCATAACAGTAACTATGGGTAATCCAATAACTGAGACTGCTAATTATGGGATAGGTTTGACAATGTCTATTTCAGACTCTAATGCAGGAAGCATATCCCCAAGCTCCGGATCATACCAAGAATTGTATGGATCACAGGTCACTATCTCAGAATCCACAAATTCAGGTTATGAGTTTACAGGCTGGACCTGCAGCGGAACAAACTGCTACGGGGGCACGGATTCCTCTTACACACTTACGATGGATAATCCAATGACAGAGCAGGCAAACTTTGATGTCTGCCTTACAATGGGAGTATCAAGCGGAAGTGGCAGTGTATCACCAGGTAGCGAATGTGTGCCGTATGGAACTAATGTGGGAATATCTGCTAGCCCGTCGACTGGTTATGAGTTTACAGGCTGGACCTGCAGCGGAACAAACTGCTATGACGGCACGGATTCCTCTTACACACTTACGATGGATAATCCAATGACAGAAGATGCAAACTTCAAGCTTATACCAGAATCTTTCACTATAAGCACAAATCCGTCTGCAGGAGGAAGTATCACCAATCCAAGTGGTGGCAGTGGCACATACACGTATAGTTATGGAAGCACTGTTTCATTTTCAGAATCTCCAAGTTCCGGTTACTCATTCACAAGCTGGACTTGCACAGGCAATGATTGCTACGGGGGCACGGATTCATCAGCAACTATAACAATAACCGGCAGTGTTACAGAGACTGCCCTTTACGATGTCTGCCTTACAATGGCAATTTCCCCTTCAAGTTCTGCAGGGAGCATATCTCCTGGCGCTGGGACTTACTGTGATTACAGTACGGGGCAGGGAGTTTCAATATCGGAATCGACTGGCCTTGGATATGAGTTTACGGGTTGGTCTGGAAGCGGTACAGGGAGCTACAGCGGATCCGCTACTTCAACGACAATATATATGGACGGCCCAATAACCGAAACCGCGGATTACGAGTCAATACCTGATTGCAATGGCTACTCTTACAGCACTGGTGCTTATCAAACATCCTATACAGGAGAATGCTATTGGACAGGTGGTAATCTCAATGAGTGGGTAGCAGGAGGAAATTCAGGGGCTGCACACGGAACACTTGTTGGGCTTTCGAATGGTGATACCTATTTTGGGCAAGGAACTAATGGTAGGTGTTATACTTTCATAGGTATAGATAATCTGCCAGAACAGAATTACGAAGTAGAATTTGGGGATGGGGCAGGAGGCGGTAGCTGTGGTAATGCAGGCGTGGAATTTAATACTGTGGCACCATTGACTGTAAGTGCCAGTGGATCAGGCAGCGTGAGCCCTTCAGGCACCAACGATTACCAAGATGGCAGTAGCCCAGGGATATCCGAATCCGCCGGTTATGGCTACTATTTTGCCGGCTGGTCCTGCAGCAATATAAACGGCAGCGGCTGCTACTCAGGTTACAATAATCCTGCATATCCAACAATTAACGGCAACATACGCGAAACTGCACACTTTAACCCCAACCCTGAATCCGATTATATATATGTAAATAAGGGAACTGGCAGCGTGAGCCCTTCAGGCACAATAGGAGAAAACTATGGTTCTAATGTAAAAATATCAGCAACTCCTGGGGGGCGCTGCGGATTTTTGGATTTGTACGCCTGGCACTTTTCTGGGTGGACAGGCAGTTATTCTAGTTCTAGCAATCCATATACATTTACACAACCAGATTATGGAATCAGTGAGGGAGCAAACTTTGTATGTAATATTTGGGGATGGGGCAGGAGGCGGTAGCTGTGGTAATGCAGGCGTGGAATTTAATACTGTGGCACCATTGACTGTAAGTGCCAGTGGATCAGGCAGCGTGAGCCCTTCAGGCACCAACGATTACCAAGATGGCAGTAGCCCAGGGATATCCGAATCCGCCGGTTATGGCTACTATTTTGCCGGCTGGTCCTGCAGCAATATAAACGGCAGCGGCTGCTACTCAGGTTACAATAATCCTGCATATCCAACAATTAACGGCAACATACGCGAAACTGCACACTTTAACCCCAACCCTGAATCCGATTATATATATGTAAATAAGGGAACTGGCAGCGTGAGCCCTTCAGGCACAATAGGAGAAAACTATGGTTCTAATGTAAAAATATCAGCAACTCCTGGGGGGCGCTGCGGATTTTTGGATTTGTACGCCTGGCACTTTTCTGGGTGGACAGGCAGTTATTCTAGTTCTAGCAATCCATATACATTTACACAACCAGATTATGGAATCAGTGAGGGAGCAAACTTTGTATGTAATTAAGGCGGATCTGGCGGGAGTTCCATGCCTGAGGTATTCTCCCTCTTAGTATTTTGAACCCGCAACCACATGGTCCGAAGCCATGCGCGCTATCCAAGTTGCGCCACAGATCCTCATAACTCTTTGTTCGCTTAAGCTTAAAATAACTACTTAATCGTAAACAAAATATAATAGAACTAGAAATTCCTGAGCTTCATCTGCCTTATTGTCTTCATAGTGCTCCATTGGGTCCTCACGTATTTAGAAAGCTCTTTGTTTGACAGATTCTCCCTAAGGTTGTCTATAGCTTTGTGGTCCGATGGGTATCCTGATCCAAGGTCTATACCTAATGAACTTGAGATCTCATCCATCGCAATGTCACGCGTCACTTTTGCTATTATGCTGGCGGCAGATACTACAGGGTACTTGACATCCGCCTTGTGCTCTGCAATGATCTTTGTGTACTTTACGCCTTTCTTAGTGCTTTGCTTCGCATTCTGCACAACGGTATTCTTGTACGAGGAAGCGCTGAACCTTATGCCAAATTTCTCCGCTATCCTGTCAGGGGAATCCAAGTACACCTTTGATACGAACGTATCATCAGATACGGAATCGAAAAGCTTTGCAAAGTGCACCGCTTCAAGTTCATTCAAAGAGATATTGCTTTTCATCGCGTTGTTTATCTCTTCCGCTTCTATGCTGTCAACTTTTATATCAAAGGCAATATCCTTTATCTGGTTGTATAGCAGATCCCTCTTTTTCCTGCTCAGCATCTTCGAGTCCCTGACACCTATCCCAGAGAGCTTAATGCTTGCGGACGACTTTATCAAAACTAAGGACAAGATCAGAGGGCCTATGAGAGGGCCCCTTCCGGCCTCGTCCCCCCCTCCGATTATAATCACGCTTACATCTCTCTTCTATCTACCATTATGTAATCGTTGACAGAGTGCACAGCAGCATAGGGGACCTTTATCTTTCCGTCATCATCTGTATCCATCTTTGTCGCTACACTGCTTTCTGGATCTGGCTCAACCAGTATTGCATTTATCTTGCCTGTGACTGGACTGAAATCTGCATCTACGAACTCCCCAAGGTCAAAACCGTCAGTTGTGATAACTTTTTTGCCGACTAACTGCCTTCCTATTATAAATTTTACCATGTTTACACCTTCCTAATAATATTATCTTACAATAAGTTTAATAATATATATTATATCGGTATCACCCAATTTGCAAAAAGTAATAATTTAAATAGTTTTTCTATGTAAAAAGTCTTATCATAACCGCAGCCGATTTAAATATAACGGGCTTTCAGGTGAAATTCAAGGGCAATCATTAAGTATTTAATCTTGATATTAATATTATGAATAAACAAGGTGTATTTATGAAAGGCGATCAAACTTTAATACTGAAGGACAAACAATCACGTATACTATTATTGCTATTGAAGGACGGGCAGCGAGACTGGAGCATAGACGCCCTGTCTAAGGAATCAAATACAACATATGTCCATACATGCAATTTCGTATTGGAATGCGAAAGGCAGAACCTAGTTGTCGGAGAGAAGCATGGAAAGAACAAAATAGTAAAACTTACTGAAAAAGGAAGCAAGATAGCCGAATCCATAAGCAATATATACAACTTATTGGACTACAGAAAAGAAGAGGCATTGGATAATGGCAAGGGGCCAGAATCCAGTCTATGAACAAACCTAATTTTATAATTCATACCCTTATTATAGGGTGAAGCCCGTTCAAGCCTATCTTTGCAAGCAAAGCATCGGGATTATCATAGTAATCTTGCACTACTTGGCTTATGCTCTTTATGTCCCTTATACCCAACCTGTTAAGCTGCATCAATATCTGCATTCTTACATTTTCCTCTGCCAATATATCGGGAGGAGGTACACCTACCGCTTTTGCAAGCCTATCCCTGTATGTTACACTCGGCAATATAGGAGATGACGTATGAGACTTATAATCATATTTATAAAGGTCTGAAAGCAGTATCTTTGTCTCTATGCCTGATATCTCCGACATTTGTATTATTTTTCTTATCGGTTTGCCATTTATATAGACCTGTGAGAGTACCATAAGGGCATCTATTGTAGGTATGACACCCTGCGGCACATTCATCGGAGAATTCTCAAGCCTGTCTATGATATCCCTGGATGAGGTTGCATGTATAGTTCCGAGGCATATGTTTCCTACATTCATTGCGGTAATCATGTCATTTGCTTCCGGACCTCTTACCTCCCCTATTATCATCATGTCTGGCCTCATCCTCAAAGAATTTTTCACAAGCTCCCTCATTGGCATATCCTGGCTAGTTTCAAGGTTTACGACATTATTTGCCATGGAGGTATCAAGCTCGTACGTCTCCTCCATAGTTATGACCCTTTCATTAGGCCTTATAAACGAGAAAAGCGAATTCAGCAAGCTCGTCTTTCCTGAAGAAGGCATGCCTGCTATCAATATGTTTGCAGGCTTTACCTTTAAGCCGTCCATATAAAGCCATAACCTAGCCGCAATGCTGTAATCAAACTCTCCAAAATTTACTAGGTCAAGCACACTCAGAGTGTGCTTTTTAAAATTTCTTATTGTGATATCATATCCCCTAGGCGAGCTTATTATGTTCGCTCTGCTGCCATTCTCCATATGAACGTCTATTATGTTGCCATTCGCCTCTTCATTTGTGGAATAAAGCCTTATTTTCTTTACAAATCTCGCAAGTTCGACTTTAGTCTTGAACTTGTAATCCATGTTCACCGATCTACCTCCTGAAAAATAAGCAAAGATCCCTATTGTGTTGTTTACTGCTATATCCTCTATATCATCGTTTGTAACAAGCTCCTCTATCTTTCCTATATATGTTATGTCATCGTAGATTTTCTTTATCAATTCATCCGATATGTCCGGCTTTACAGATTTTGCAGCCCCCTCAACAAGCCCAAATTTTTCACTCTGCTTGTCTATATTAGAGAATTTACCTATAAGCATCTCAAGTATCTTGTCCTCTATTAAGGTTTCATCTGCGGTAAGCCGGTTCTCCATTGCATCCGATTTTTTATCATCATCATTTTTCAATTCAGAATCGCCTTCTTGGGCCAACTGGTCTTCTTTGCCTTTGTCCAAATTATTATTTTCATTATTGTCATTGTCCATATTCCCGCCTTAAAGTTATTTGTCCAAGCCTTAACTCGACCTCATTATACCCCGATTAAAGTGCATCTGCATACGTTAGTCATTAATCATTTGCACATCAACAAACAATCAGAAATAATAGGGATTATAAGCTTATAAATATATTTATTAAGAGAGAGCAAGAAGGTAAATAGCTATAAAATGTGAATTTCTAATAACATGTAAAATCAGGTCAAGTCATAGAATCAAGTATTATATTAGGGTCATAACTTGCTATATCTGTATATCCCTCCCCAACACCAAACATCATTATAGGTATCCCTGTTTCACGGGAAACCGAGATCGCATTTCCACCTTTTGCGTCACAGTCCAATTTCGTAAGCACAAGCCCATCTATCTTTATATGGTTGTTAAACTCCTTTATCCTGTCAGCAAGGTCGCTGCCTGCGACACTTTCAGCAACGAACAAAGTAAGGTTTGGCTTGCTTATCCTCGCAATCTTCTCCAGCTCGCTTATCAGGTTCTTATTCGTTTCCTGCCTTCCTGATGTGTCTACAAGAACGCAATCTGTTGAATGCGCCCTTGCGTATGCAATCGCATCGAAAGCTATGCTGGCAGGATCTGCACCATAACGGCCTTTTATTATTGGAACACCTACCATCTTAGCATGATAATCCAGCTGCTCTATAGCAGCTGCCCTAAACGTATCGCTTGCGGAAAGCACTACAGATCTGCCTTTCAGCTTTAGATTATAAGCAATCTTGGCTATGGTCGTTGTCTTGCCAGTGCCATTGAATCCCAGGAACATAACAGTAAAAGGTTTGACTCCCGATTCCACTTTCGCCGATATATAATCAATCATGTCAAACTTCTCCTTGCCTATTATATCTGATACAGCATTTCTTAGAGAACCCATAAGCTGCTGGTCAAGGTTATTCTTGCCAAATTCCTTCTCCCTAAGTTCACCTTCAAGCTTACTTACTATGTCTTCCGTAGTATAAAAAGATACATCAGATTGCAGCAGTATCATTCGGACCTGCTCTGTGAACGAAGAAATATCAGAATCTCTCAATTTTACCTTTTTTGAAAGCAGTGATTTTGCTTTTGTTATGCCTGATAATTTAACCTTATTCTTGTTTTCCTCAGTCTCTTTTTTTTCTTTAAGATTAGTATTGTCTTTAATTTTAGGATCGCTGTATGTTATCTCTTCGTTGATGATGCCTTCATCCACGACCACACTTTCATTCTCAGAAGGAACTTCTCCTTTGTCATATTCGTCCTTCTCCTTTGTGGAGAATGCCTTTATGGTTTCAGACAGCCTCTTTTTAAGGGAATCAAACATAATGTTCATCTATAGTTCTGTGATGCAGACTGGTATTCCAAGCGCACTATATTCTCCTCAACTTCATCCTTTGCTTTCATTATCTGGGAAATAATCCCCTGCTCTTTCTTTGCCGACATGCTTAAAAATGATTTGGCATCATCCAATCCTTTCTCAACATAATATCCTCCGCCAACATGTACAAGGATGCTACCCATGTCTCCAGCCTCAGCTTCAAAGTAAAACCCTTCACCCATTGGATATAGCACTTTATTTTTTGCAAGCTTTTCAGTTTTATTAAGCGACTCAAGAACCTGCCCAAGCTTCTCAAGCCTGCTAAGTTCCAGGTCTATTGCCTTGGAAAGCTCTTCATACCGAGATTGGTATGCCTGCCTTAAGTAATTGATTGTTTCATAATCGTAATTTCCAACGCTTTCACTGGCCACAATATCGCCGCTTAATTCTCCTTTGCATCTTTCATAGGCTTTGCAGCATCGATTACAATTTGGCCTTTATGGAGACCCTGCTTTGAGCAGAGGCTTACCATCGCGACATCTTTTGCATGTTTCTCGCTCTTTCCCTCTACGTTGATATCGAATCCAACGCTGTCCTTGCCTTTTCTTATCCTGCCTTTTACATTATACATCATTTAACCACTTATAATATGTGCATCTTTTTCTAATACGCAAGCGTTAGCCTCCTATGTTAAGAAGAGAAAGAAAACTAAACAACTGCTCTTGCTGATATATTATGAAACAATAAAATTATTATAAATTGAGTATTTATTGTTTGAATCATTTGACAAAATTAGGGGGATTTCCATCTACCTAATTTTAGGATCCTTGCATTTAAAGGTATATCAAAGTCAATGTATAAATATTAATTATTGGTAATTAACATTAGATATTTTCAGAGTGAGCATATGGCAGACAATGACGATAAACTAAAGAGTATTTACTCACAGAACTATAGTGATTTGCAGGTCGATAAGAAAGACAATCCCAATATAAAAGA
The DNA here is from genome assembly GCF_002214165.1 of Candidatus Mancarchaeum acidiphilum. Classification (NCBI taxonomy): domain Archaea; kingdom Nanobdellati; phylum Microcaldota; genus Candidatus Mancarchaeum; species Candidatus Mancarchaeum acidiphilum. Next base: position 868,027 of record NZ_CP019964.1, on the reverse strand, counting down.
TAAGAAGAATAGCCCCAAAAGCTACAATGTAATAGTGCCTATTGCAATTGTAATACTACTTCTAATCGTGGGAATATATGCATTGTCTGCGTATTCAAAGCCTGCTGCAACCCCTAATACTAATAGTTTTGTATACAAGCAGCTTTCACAGAAAAACCTGCCTGCATCAAATATATATGCAATATCAAAGAACATATCGAGCACAATAAATGCAACGAATGAAATAAACGCATCTTATACTGGAAATCTAACGCTTGTAGCCAAATTGGGCAATTTTCCATATGACTTTGCACTGCCATTAAACGTATCTTTTAAAAAATACGGGAATGACAGCATTTTAAGTTTCGGAGTAAATACAAACTCACTTGGGGTCGGATTGCTAAGTGGAATTGTGTCTGGAAATGGGAACCTTGCATTTGCTTATGCAAAGATTAATGGGTCTGATTATTACTGCAGAAGGATAGAGGAAAACTTTACTGTCAACCAGTCATTTGTTGGAAAAGAGGTATGCACTAAGGTCAATTCTGTGTCAACCAACCCAATAAATTCTTCAATAACAAAGCAGTTTCTCGGAAACATAGACAACAAGATCCAATTTTACAACAACACTGTAAATATTTCCAAATGCAATAATATGCAGGGATATATTTTCACAACCAATTTCAAGCTTAAGAATATTTCAAACAGCAAGTTTGGGACGACCTTGGGTAATAGTTCTGTAATTACCGGATTGATGTCAACCTGCTTAGTACCATCAAAATCCGATATGCCCGCATTCATCAATCTGAATGCAACAATATTAGGAAGCAGCAAATCGCCTATCCTATCGCTGATAAATAATTTGTCTTTTGGAATTTTGCTGAACCTAAATGCGAGCAAGCTTTCAAATAACATGACCAAATCAGAAGTCGACAAGCTTCCTGGAGAGCTGGTGAATGCCTCGGAATTGAACATTGCCCCAAGCGCATATAACTCAAGCGACATGAATCTGAATATAAGCGTTCTATCACGCATAAATAATGGGACCAATAGCACTGCAGGCGATAACATAACGTTTGTAACCTCCGCATTAAGCCACAGGTATTACCTATCAAAGTACCTAAGCGGACAGGTTCAGATAGAATCAGCTTCAGGAAATAGCGGTTTTGTTCATGTCACCTTGACCGGAAGCAATGGAAAGGTGTACTTCTCAAATGGGACGAACAACTGGTGCATGGGTGACCCTGACATAAACACTATAAGCCTGCCTCCAATGCAGTATAACCTTACTATAAGCGTGGGAAGAGGAGGCGGCGAATGTGGGAATGCCGAGGTAGTGATAAGCAAGCAGTAATTTTTGCTTAAAAATTAGTAATTGTTATTTGATTTTTATTTGTCTGAACCTGCCGAACAAAGGATTAATCCTCTATATCCAGCCCTTGCCTAATTCTTTCCAATTCATATCCCGTTGTGGATTCCCCTGATATTACTCCATTGGAATTTGCGGTGGCAGCAAGGCCTACGCTCAAAGATCCAAAATTAGCTGTGCTCCTAACCGATTTGAAGCCGGTCATAGAGTCTATCATATCCTTCTCTTCGTCCGTGATATTGTTATTCACAACCAATCCCCGATTTGTAAGAAGGTTGTTGGCTCCCAAGGTCTTGAAGCTGCCTGTTGTTATCCTTGCAGTTTCGACATCAAACACATCCTCTATGATCCTTGCATTGCTTATGTTGTAATCCGGATTTATAAACGCAATCTTGTCATTCACAAGTATATTGTTGCCTAGTGCATTCATATCGGTGTCAAGCACGCCTATATTGATTCCCAAGCCCATGCTCTTTATAGCTTCTATCTCTATATCCGAAGTTGTGGCTGGAAATATAATCCCTTTGGAATTTGCCTTGGCGAAAATGCCTATGAGGTCGGAACCCATAATAGACGTCCTTATTGCCTTTACCCTTAGCACTTCCTCAACTTCGCTGACCTTTTTGTCAGGCACATCTCCTCCAATGAATGCATACTTATCAGTAGAGACTACAAATGCTCCTATGTAATCGCTCCCAACTATTGAATATTTAATTGCCGGCATGTTTTATACCTCCTTGTTCAAAAGGAGCTAGGAATAGTCACTCTTTGCTCTTGCTTTCCTTTTTAGAGTCCTTACTGCTTTCCTTAGGTTCCTTTTCCTTTGGCTTTTCAGCCTTCTTCTCATTTACTTTTTCTGCGGAAGGCTTCTTGTCTGCATTTTCCTTCTTCTTGCCCTCCTCAGCCGGCTTGCTACTGTCTGTTATAGTTGCTGTAAACGGTGATGCAGTAACTATGCCACTGCCATCGATATCAAGTTTCATCTTTACAGGCAGTGCAGTCTTTGAGTATACTTTGAATATTGCTTCATTAAGTTTTTTGTCTATTTTTACGTTCTCTATCTCAGTCCCTGTATAATGCGCTATCCTTTCGCGTATGTACCTGACAGCCCTGTTCCTGCGTTTACCTCTTGGCTGCCTATTTATATAGTTCCTGATATTAACAGTCAATAATCTATTTGCCATCCAAATCAACCTTGCTCCTTATCTTAGTGTGCCTCCAGTCCCTGGCGAACTTGTTGCTCTCAAGCCTTCTCTTTGTCCTTATAGTTGCCAATACTGGGATTCTCCTCTTCTGCTTTAGGAATTTTCCCAATCTTCTTTTCTTAGTAATATCCTTTTTAGACATACAAATCCCTTATTTTTATTTTATTTATGCTTTATGTTTATCTTTGGGTCTGGCCTGCTCGTAAGCCTCTCAAGCAGGCTTCTCAACTGTGAATCACTTATCCTGCCCTTTATTTGGTTTGCCTGGACCAGCTGGATTAGGAGGTTTGCGAACTGCATATAAAGGTCTCCATTCGAAGCCTTTATGTTCATCATTCTTTCATATGCATCTGGATCCAAAAGTTGTCTCATCAGCGACTTTATCTTCTCCTCTTCCTGTGCCTTTCTGTAAAGTTTCTCCATAGCCTTCTGGTAGTATCTGTTGTCATCCTGCCCTTGGTTCTCTTCAGGCATCTAATTCACTTCTTTATCTCTCCACTAAGCTTGTCCATGAATGAAGCTCCTTCGGGGGTTATAACCCTTCCTGCAGGGGTGTTCTTTACAAGTTTCGCTTTTTCAAGCTCCTGCAAAAGATCTCTTATTATGCTTCCACTGGCCCTTACGCTGTGTTTTCTGTGTACTGTATGGGATTTTGCATTTCCATACTTCGTCCTTAGCCTTGATACTCCTATAGGTCCGTTAATGTAAACCTGCCTAAGTATGGATGCAGCCCTGATATACCAGAAGTCAGGGTCCGATGGGGGCCTTTCCCTTCCGGCACCGCTCTTGACAAAATTAATGTAATCTGGCTTGCTTATCTTGTCCTTAAGTTTGGCTGAAGCTACTTTTACCAGTTCTCCCGGCTTAACATCATATAAATTCGTCATAATACCTCCTTAGAATAAAGTAAATATAAATATCTGTTTTCCATGTAAAATATTTAACTCTTTGTATAATATCCCTGCATATTATGAAGTTCAACTCTTAAATGCAGGTTCACTGAAAGCAAACACTAAAACTGGTTCCCTATCTAAATGGTTGGCCTGGCATCAAGAGGATATTATCATTTCCTTTATCTCATGAACTACATGCATGGATCGGGGGTCTTGGCAAAATCAAAAATAAAAAAGACAGGCCCTGATGGTACTGAAATAAACCTTCTCCCATATCACTGTAAGCGCTCTACCAATAAAAATAAAAAAATGGAAAACTCAATTCTCTGAATTCTTCCTGAATTCCGCATATTTCACTGCGGCCGCCATCACTTTTGCAGCCATTTCAGGCGAACTGTATACAGGTATTCCCGATTGTTCTATAATCTTCTTGTGCATTTCGGTGTAGCTGCCCCCTTCGCTTATCACAATCATTGGCTTTTTGCACACTGCCGCGTAATTGCCTATTGCTTGTGCAACCCTTGAGTCAGCCCCCGGAGTTTGGAACAACGCTATTATTGCGACTATATCTACGTTGTCATCGTTTACAACTGTTTTTATCGCTTCATTGAACCTTCCATAATCCGCGTCTCCGCCTATATCCAAAGGGGTCCTTATGTTGACTATTGGAGGCATGACTTTCCTTAGGTACTCCTTTGACGAATCCGTGAGGTCCGCCAGAGCAAGACCGTTTCTATAAATGGAATCGGTTGCCAATACTCCCGTTCCTCCTCCGTTTGTTATAAGCCCTACCCTGTTTCCAGTTGGCAATGGCTGCTTGTCAAACATCTTTGCCATGCCCATCATCTCGTCAAGGTCGTTTGACTGTATGAATCCCGCCTGCTCAAATATCGCTTCGTAGATCTGGTAATTCCCCGCCATAGATGCTGTATGCGAATGTGCTGCCTTTGACCCTGCAGCTGTTGCGCCACCCTTTGCTATTATTACAGGCTTCTTCTTTCCTATCCTCTTTGCCACATCTATGAAATCCTTGGACTTCTTAGCGCCCTCCAAGTAGACTATCAGGACGTTTGTGTCATCGTCATCAGCCAAGTAATTTAGGATATCGGTTTCATCTATCACAGAAGCATTTCCATAAGAGACGAATTTTGAAAGGCCTATGCTTTCTCCACCTATCAAGTCAAGTATTGTCCCTGCAACAGACCCACTCTGTGACACAAATCCAAGGCTTCCAGCTTCAGGCCTGTCAAACTTGTAGGAAGGCAGGAACAAAGTGTCTACTCCCGTCCTCAAATCCATAACTCCGACACAGTTCGGTCCAAGAACAGGAAGGTTGTATTTCTTTGCGGTGCTTACCAATTTCTCTTCAAGCTCTGAATTGCCTACTTCAGCATATCCAGCTGTGACAACCACAACGCTTTTCACCTTTGCCCTTCCGCATTCGTCCAATACATTAGGCGTAATAGGAGCAGGCACTGCTATCACTGCAGTGTCAACCTGTTCCGGAACGTCCAGTATGCTCTTGTAAGCTTTCAAGCCCAATATCGAATCCTCTTTTAAGTTTATCGGATAAAGCTTTCCCTTGTATTTCAGATCAAGATAATTCTTCAATATTGAATAACCTACCTTATCAGGATCGGGCGAAGCGCCTATTATCGCAACGCTCTTTGGATTCATCATAATACCTATGCTTTTAGACATCTCATTTTCCATATCACTCACCAAGTATAAATCTCAGGTCAACCGCATCATAAGTTCCATCATGCAATATTATTGGGTTAAGGTCAAGTTCGGAGATGTTTTGGTTTTCCATCAGCATCTTTGAGACGTTTATGATCAAACCCTTTACCATATCCCTTGACTCTTTGTCAGGCGCAATGATGTTCTTCGATTTCAACGAATCTATCATGCTGTAAGCATCATAATCCGTTAGGGGGCACACTCTAAGCGATACATCCTTAAAGGTTTCCACGTATATGCCTCCGAATCCAAGCAGCACCGCCTTGCCAAATTGAGGATCGGTATTCCCTCCTATGATTATCTCGGTGCCTCCTTTTATCATCTTTTGGGCAAGTATCTTGTAAGGCTTGAGCTCCTGTGCCTTGCTGTAAAGATCATCATAAGCGGCCTTTATATCTTCAGGCTTTGACAGATCAAGCTTTACCACACCACTCTTTGTCTTGTGCAAAGCCTTATCCGAAAGCACCTTCATCACTATCGGATCGCCGTTCGAAAAGCTTACCGCGTCATCTGCGCTTTCCACGTATTTCGATCCAACCACATTGATATTGTACTTTTTGAGCAGCTGCACTGCCTCCATGAAGTCCATCATTTTGTTGTTCTCTTCCATCATATCACACCTTTAACCTTAAGCACTACCACAATTATTATCAATATTACAACTACAGCTATGGCTACTGCAGGTTTTTTGCTCTTCTTGGTCAAATGCGATTTTAGTTCAGTCTCTATCTCTTCGTCATTAGACTGCAATTTTCCATTAATGCTCTTCAAATCATCCATCTCCTTTACTTCCTCCTTCCCTGTCCCAGGATTTGCAGTTGCTACGGGAGCGGAAACTCCGCTTGCATTAACTGCAGCTTGCGGGGTGGAGTTTGGAACTGAAGGCTGTTGTTCTTCTCTCTTAGGTACTTCTTCCGGCGCCTGAGCATTTTCAGCTTCCGCCACATATTTGGCTGAATCATCCTCCGGCTCAACCATTAATTCCCCTTCCTTCGCTTCCGGTGCCGGTTCACTGGAAGGTACATTATTCTTCTCTTCATTGCTTGCGGGAGGCTCTTTCTCCAAATTGAATCCTTTATCCGTCAAATTTATATTTACAACACCATTCCTGAAAGAGGCATCTGCATATCCATTCACCAAAAGCTTGTTTAAGTGCATGGCAAGGTCGGTCTGGCTTACGTTTATGGAATTGCTTACATCTGAAAGTTCCCTCTTCCCCGCGCCAAGCTGGTGTATTATCTCCATATCAAGATTGTCGATACTCTCTTTGCTTCTGATATCGGCATCGCCAAGCAGCTTGTTTCCAACATCGGTTATGCTTATCACATTCTGGCCCGGGGTATTAGTCCCGTAATCAACCAACCCTTTTATCTTAAGTGAGCCCAATATATTTGCAGCATCAAAAAACGATGAATTAATAGTCGACCCAAATTTTTCAACTATCGTATCAGCGGAAATTTTTTTCAAAGCCAAAAGATCAGAGAAATTGATTTCATCTACCATCAAAACACCTATATATACTATTTATGTAATGACAAACTATTTAATCCTAAATCAGAAAATCGTCAAAATCCCAAAGCTGCAATAGCAAAGTGAGGGGTTTTGCTGCATTATATAGAAAAATATAAATATTAAAGCAGCCAATTAATTATCAATGATGTCGATTGATTCAGATTCCGATTTTAGGAAATATCTTCATACTAGCAAAAACACCAAAAAAGAAGCTACTATTTTAAGGATAAACACCTATATGAAGGAGGATTTGGAAAAATTCTATAATTCTAGCGAAGAGCTTGTCGGATTGAATGAAAAGTTGATACATATTACAGGAGTCGATGACCCACTGGAATTGGTGAAATCAGAGATTATAAAAAAGAGTGAAGACTCAATCTATAATTCCTATGGAACTATAACCAATAAATTAAGATTTGATAACGATTATGGCAAAAGTGAATTAGTTAAAGATTTAAAAAATGCAAGGAGGAATACTTCAGAAGTCATATCAAAATTGGACCTATCAATTAATGAAGGGAACTCTAAATTATTATCTGTCCATCCTAAAGTAATGAGGAAAAAGCCAAAGGAGAAAACAAAGGACTACTCTATCTGGATGGGTTAATATGATTAAGGAAATCTTCTGATTCTGCTTTTGTGAAAATAATTAAAAAAATAATTTATTATAAAAATATATCACTTCAATAATTACCAATTTACAATCAATTATCATTATACATTTAATTAAAAACAAAGATGTGAACATGAATATAAGAATATTAGGAGCCGGACAAGAAGTCGGCAGATCTGCAATAATGATCGAAGGAGAAAAGAAGCTAATGCTTGATTATGGTGTAAAGCTGGAGAACAATGTTCCCGAGCTTCCTGTTGCCATGCCAAACGTGGATGGAATCGTATTGAGCCATGCCCATTTGGATCACAGCGGGGCTGTACCAACATACTATAGGAACAAAAGAGTGCCAACTTATGGTACCTCATCAACACTGTCTTTGATAGACCTGCTGCTTGAGGATACGATAAAAATAGCCAAAAAGGAGCATACAATGCCAATATTCTCAAAGAAAGATTTGGGAAAGATGTCAAACAACTACGTTAACCTCCCATACCACAGGAAAATAGATATCAACCCCTGGAAACTGAAGTTCTACGATGCAGGCCACATAAGCGGCAGCGCAATATCAGAGATAGAGAGGCCAAAGGCAAAGTCATACAACAAGATCGTATACACTGGAGATTTCAAGCTTCAGCCCCAGCTGCTTCATTACGGGGCAGAGATGGTAAAAAGCGATGTCTTGATAATAGAGTCTACATATGCCAATAGGGACCATCCAGACAGGGAGGAACTGATAAGCAAGTTTATAGCGGAGGTAAAGGAGACAATAGAAAGTGGCGGAACAGCATTGGTCCCTGCATTCGCAGTTGGAAGAGGGCAGGAGCTGCTCACGATGCTTTACAAGAACGGGCTTGCAGATGTGACATACGTAGATGGCATGATAAGGAAAGCAACACACCTTGTCACAGAAGGTGAAGAAAGGATAAAGGATGCTGCACTATTGGACAAGGCAATAGCGAAGTCAAGCTGGATAGAGGAAGCGAAGGACAGGAATGAGGCTCTTTCAACACCCTCTGTAATACTCACAACGGCAGGCATGCTCACAGGAGGTCCTGTATTAAATTATATACAGCACCTTAACAAGAAATCAAAGATATTCCTCACAGGATACCAGGTTGAAGGAACCAATGGAAGGATGCTTATAGACCAGAAGAAGATAATCCTTGACGGAGAGCTCAAAGACATATCAACGCCTGTATCCGTATATGATTTCTCAGCACACAGCGGCAAGACCGACCTTTACAATTATGTAAGGGAAAGCGCACCCAATGTAGTGGTCTGCGTGCATGGAAGCGAAGAGAATACAAAACTCTTTGCAGAGACATTGCGCGGTGAAGGATTTGAAGCGTATGCACCAAAAGTCGGAGATAAGATCGAATTGAAGGATTGAGAGATCCTTCAAAAAGAGAACTGCTTTTTGAGCGCTTCAAAATACAAAAGATAGCTATAAACTATTCAAGTGCCCTAAAATTATCAATAAAAATAAAAATCCTTCAAAATACAAATATGATATGGAATTTTTAGAAACTTATTCATTGTACTTAAATCTGATAAATAAAAAAACTGATGAAAAATTGGATTTATCCAAGCTAACTTTTATCGATCCTATGCTTATACTGCTGTTATTCGATTACTTAAGGAATAATGAATATATACCTCCTGATAATCCCCCCACTAGAAATTATATTGATATAATGATTAAAACTTACAATAAGCCCAATCCAAATAATAGATCTTATTTGCCTGTAACAAGTATAAACTAAGACTAAGAAAAAGAAAAAATTTGGATATTTGAAAACCTCCTTTTATCTAGATATAATATAATAAATAAAAATCTTATAAAATTCATAATTGGAGAATTAATAGATAACATTCTAGAACACTCAGAAGCAATCAATAACTACACTTTAGCACAATATTACAAGGGAGGGGTTTAGGGATATGTATTTACGATGACGGTATAGGGATACCAAATAAAATTAGGAGCAAATTTAATATATCCGAGGATTATGAGGCTATAAAAAGAGCGTTTGCCGGAGGATCAACAAAAGGAGGCAGTGATGGCGAGCGGGGTTATGGATTAAGTTCTCTTAAAAGGCTGACGGAAAATACTTCAGATAATAAATTAATCATAATTTCTGGAGCGGCCATCTATTATTTTTACGATAATCAACCCAAACTTTATAAACTAGAGGATAATTACAAAATAAAGGGCACATTTATAGGCCTTTTATTAAAAAGCAGAAGAGAGATTGATAAAATAAACCTCTACGATATTACAAGTTAAATCTAGGGTTAAAATCCTGTATTTCTACATAACCCTGTCCATCCGTTTTTTTATTGTTCAACGATTTAAACATTTTTTTCACGTTGTCTCCCATATTAATCTCTTTAACGTCCTTACTACAGTACTTTTTATCTATCCTATACTGTGATGCAAATGAGTGGGTAACCCCCTCTACATTTGAAAAGTCAACTATTATTTTGTCATCACTATTATTTTTTATAAAATCAAATAATTTATCAGCCGATAATCGGTAGGAGGGATAAGTAGATACAAATTCATACAATTTAATTGTTTTCATACAATAATATAAATCAATATAGATATTTACACTTTTATTTCAGTGGAATTTACCTCTATAAACAAAAGATAAAAGAAAACTTTTGCTGGATTACTCGATGTTCAAGGCAGACATCATGAATGGCAGCAGTATTGTGGCATCTCCATCAATTGTCATATACTGCGCCTTTTCGCGTATCTTACCCCATGAAACCGCTTCAGAAAGCCTTGCCCCAGAAAGGCTGCCATCGAATTGCGTTGCAGTTGTTATATAGACAGCGTAATCAAGCCCGTCCTTGAACTGATTCCACCATATAACATGGTGCTTGCTTATGCCTCCTCCTATCATAAGTGCCCCTGTTACACTATTGTCAAATGCGATATTGCTCAGCTCAAGTTCGTCTTTTAGCACATTTAGCTTGAAGTCATGATCCTGTGAAAACAGTGTCAGCTGCGTCCCGAATGCCCCGTCCACTATGCCGGGGTTGAATATTTTGACATTGTGCAGGTACGCCTGCCTCATGATCGATTTCTCATCTTTCATCCTCTTCCCAAATTCGTATATAAGTTCGCTGGGGCTGTACTCCTTCTTGTAATCTTTTGATGTGTAGATATCATTCATTATCTCGTTGAATGCATCTTCAACGCGCTGTCCATATTCCTCATTTTTTATGAATACATTACCTTCCCTGTAGATTCCGAGCTCATGCATCATTGCATCGTCAGTGTTGAAGGTACCAAGGGAGTATCTTCCTCCATAAGCTCTTGCCAAATCATGGTCAAGCGTACCTCCGGTTGTTATTATTGCATCGAAATGCTTTACCATGCTCACAAGGACACCTCTCAACCCAGTGGAGACCAAATCCGCAGGAAATGACAGGAACTTGTAGCACTTCTTGTCATTGAACATATTGGACAATATATGTATGCCGTTGACCATGTGCTGGGCCGAAAATCCTCCTATGTAATCCATCTGGCTTATCAGTTCGGAGACTTTCATGTCCTTCTTCAGCCTTATATCTTTTACTTCAATTTCCAGAAGCTGTTTAGCAATCTTGCTCCTATCCTTCTTATTTACTTCATATTTTACAGCATCCTCGCTGAGATTTTTCTTATTTACTCCTTTCATCTAAAACACCTTTACAACTGTTAAGCAATATCTCTAACAATAAACAGCTATATATAATAATGCCTAAGAATACTTTATCCAATCAATAATTTACAGCTTGTGTAAAATGCTAAAATTATAATAAATAATTATTCAATTATAATTACCAAATTGCAAGGTAACTGCATGGCATTAAAAGATTATATAAAATTGACAAGGGCAGAGCACAGCCTGATGCTCGCTATAGCAGTGGTAGCGGCAGAGCTGATAACCGCAGGGAAGCTGCCAAGCTGGCCTATATTCATAATTGCACTCATACCACCAATACTTATAGGAATGGCGTCATTTTCGATAAATGATTATTTTGATGTAAAGGTTGACAAGAAGAATGGCAAGCTGAAGAGGCCTCTAGTATCCGGGGCGATACTTCCAAAGGCTGCATTCAACCTCTCAATCGCACTTTTTGTGATAGGGGTTGCCTTCAGTGCCCTGATCAACATATACGCCTTCATAATATCTGTAATATTCGCGGTCCTTGCTTTCTTCTACAGCTACAGGCTTAAGGAGACATTGCTTATAGGAAACATATACATAGCGTTTGCAATGGCAATACCATTCATATACGGAAATTACATAATGTCAACGTCAATGAACCTGAACATCCTATTGATTACCCTCGTAATACTTTTGAGCGGAGTAGCCAGGGAGATACATGGAATGATAAGGGATAAAATTGGTGATATAAAGGAAAGGCACTCCAAGAACTTGGTATACTATATAGGAGGCAGGATGTCAGCGGTTGTCGCAAGTGCGCTTTATGTATCTGCAGTAGCGATAAGCATAGCGATGTTTTGGATTAAAAAGCCATTTTACATGAATATCGTCTATTTGATACCTATACTATGCGTAGACATAACACTAATGTATGTATCAGCAGTATACTTGAAAGAGAGGATATCCGAAAATGAGTTTACCAATACCCGCAATATAAGCCTTATAGCGATGAGTGCGGCAATATTGATATACCTGATAGCAGCAGTATTCCAAGTTTATGTATAAAATATAAAAATAAAATTTCAAAAAGATAAAGGCTTACAGCCCAAATTCGCTTGCATCATCCTCCTCTATTGCTATCCTTATTGCCCACTTTTTCAGGCTATCAACTACCTTTTTGATGCCCTCCTTGGTCTCTTCATCTACAAGCTTACCGTCTTTGACCTTTTCGCCAACTTCTGTTATAAACATCTGTGGGTTCTCCATCAGGTGTGCATTCATGAAAGCCAATATCCCTCTCAGATGGTACTGGACCAATGCGGTCCCAACGAACCTGCCTACGGTGGCGCCCAATACTGCCACAGGCTTTTCATCGAAAGAGTTTTTTCCATACGGCCTTGAAGCCCAGTCGATAGCATTCTTCAATGGACCTGGCACGGACCTGTTATATTCCGGAGTCACAATCAGCAGCGCATCCGCAGACTCTATATCGTGCTTCAGCCTCTTGACAGGCTCAGGCAGATTGTTATCAAGGTCCTGATTGTAAAGGGGTAGGTCCCCAATGTCCGCAAATTTGAATTTTACCCCTTCAACCCCTGATTCAGCCGCAGCATTTAGTATGACTCTATTATATGAATCTTTTCTAAGGCTTCCACATATCCCCAATATAACAATATCGCTGTTTTCCATATTTATTCCTCCTTAATAATTTTGCCCTGCTAATTAATAAAAATTCTTTTTGAAAACCTTACTTACAAAGGAGAACCTTTTACCTGAACACTTATTCGTAATCTTCACCTGTCCATCCTAAAACAGGAAAGAGAAAAAAATGCTTTACCATCAAATATAAATATATATCTATTGAATTATAAATTAACATTATTCCTTAAAGCTTTAAATTTAAAACGTGTTTTTATGAAAGATAAAGAGCTAAACAACAAACTAATAGCAGCTGTCAGAATAAGGGGGCGCGTAAACGTAAGAGGGGACATAACCGAAACTCTTGACAGGCTCAGGCTTAAAAGAGTAAACAACTGCGTTGTGATAAAGGTCAATGATTCCTATATGGGAATGATCAATAAGTGCAGCAGCTACATAGCTTATGGAGAGGTAAACGAAGAAGTTCTCTCAAAGTTATTGGAAAAAGGAGGCATAGAGATGAAGCCTTCGGATTTAGAAAAAGCAGAGGACAGCGATAAGCTTAAAGAGTCCCTCCCTATAAGGCTGCACCCGCCAAGGCACGGATTCAAGAGCACAAAGCTTGGATTCAAGCAGGGAGGTTCATTGGGGTACATGGGAGAGGAGATAAACGGCCTTATTTCAAGGATGATTTAAATGGTAGTTAGGAAGGAGAGAAGAAGTAGGAAATACTTTGGTTCTAGGCACTGGGGATTAGGCAACATAAAGAACGGTAGAGGTTCAGGAGATAGAGGAGGAGTAGGAAAGGGCGCTGTAAAGCCGAGATGGACCTGGACTACCGCAAAGCACCCTGAGCTGATAGGAAAGAGGGGTTTCCACCATTGGGGCCAGGAAGAGCATAAATGGATTGACCTATATGCGATTAACGGCATGCTAGAAAAAGAGAAAAAGGAAACATTGGATCTAAAAGGCTACAAGGTACTCAGCAGAGGGGAACTAAATTTTAAGGTAAAAATAAAGGCATCAGGATTTTCCAAGAAAGCAATGGAGAAGATCAAGGCTGCCGAAAGCACTGCTGAAGTAGTATAAATATTCAAATATTGCTGGTAACTGCATGTCAGAATCGCTGAAAATTGTCTTCTACACGGATTCATTTTTGCCGGCGGTTGACGGAGTAGTTACATCAATCCTCGCATTTAAGAAAGAGCTTGAGAACAGAGGAAACCAAGTGCACATAGTAGCCGTCGGGAATTCTGAGACCAGGAAATTGGTAAAGCACAATAAAGATATAACTATAGTCAGAGGCGTAAAGTTCAACAAATACCCCCAGTATATATTTTCCCTAACTCCTTTTACCGCTTCATTTAAAGTCCGAAAATTCAATCCTGACATACTGCACTTGCAGACTCCTTTTACCGTTGGATTGTACGGGCTAATGTCATCAAGGATCAACAATTATCCTGCCATTGGGTCTTTCCACACGCTCTTCAACAAAAAGGAGATAATAGAGGAGTACCTAACTTCAAATGAGCAGATGAAGAAATTCCTGATAAAATACTCATGGAAGTACCTAAAGTATTTCTACAACAAATGCGATGCCACCGTGGTGCCTAGCGAATCGATCAAAAAATACCTTGCCAACAGAAAGGTAAAGAACATCAATGTCATACCTAATGGGATAGACGTTGAAAGATTCAACCCTTCCAAATTCAGCAAGCCCCTTAGGAAAACGCTATTGGGCAAGCAGAATGATAATGCCAGTATAGTGCTTTATCTAGGAAGGCTCAGCCGTGAGAAAAATGTAGATGTTCTGATAAATGCTGCATCACAGCTGAAAGCCGAAAAAATAAAGTTTGTAATAGGAGGCACAGGGCCGCTCCTTAATAAATACAAGGAGATGGTTGCCAATAAGGGATTAGGAGAGAAATTCAAATTCGTCGGTTTCGTAAATGAAAAGGATTTGCCATCCTACTACGCAACCGCAGATGCGGTATGCTTGCCATCAACATTTGAGACGCAGGGGATAGTCTCATTGGAGGCTTTGGCAAGCGGCACACCCGTAGTCGGAGCTGATTACCTTGCTTTGAAGAACCTGATAGTGAACGGCAAGAACGGAGAGCTTTTCAAGCCTATGAGTGCCAAAGACTGTGCCATAAAAATAAAGAAAGTTATAAATAATAAATCATCATATAAAGAACCAGAGAGGACAGCAAAGGAGTATTCTATAGAGAAAATGACCGATAAATTATTAAATTTATATGTATCTACATTAAACAAGGAAAAGTAATCTATTATTTATAATTTGCTGTTTTAAAATGTTTGTCTAATTTAATACTCAAACTCAACATGATCATAAAGGCGATTGACTGAACGGAGAAAAGGAAGTTGCAGATACAAAGAAAAAGACAGAAGCGGTTGTTGATTCTTCTGAAGAATTATCAAAGGGGAAGAGCGTAAAAGCTGAGAAAGCTGAAAGTAGCAGCGAGAAGGCTGTCGATGGCAAAGGGCAGCAGCAAGAAGAGCAGGATAGCAGCAAGCCCGACCAGCCAAAGATAAAGTCTATAAACGACATAATAGAGGAGTCCAAGAATCCAGAAGCTCTTGCCATAAAAGAGAAGATAGACGCAGTCAAAAAGGACAAATTCAATCTAATGCTTGAAGTGAAAGGATTAAGGCGCAGGTTAAATTACAAGCTTGCTGAAGGAGAAGCAATATCGAAGTTTGTGAATGACGAAAACAACCAGATAGATCCTAAGAAATTTGCTTACCTGAAAAAGCTAAAAAACAGGCTTGAATTCAAGCTTTCAACCGAAGCGAGAATAAGCTTATATGAAGAAAAGGACATAATAAGGAAAATAAACGTTATAAGCACGCAGCTTAACGATCTTTACAAATTCCAGAGGCTAAAAAGGAAATCCGGATATATAGTAAAGGACATTGAAGAATTGAAGACAAAGATAAACGAAGACAATAACAAGATTGCCGATTTGAACAACAGCTTGGACGATCTCTACGACCAGGTGCGCAGGATACTAAAGATAAACAGGCGCAATGCAGAAAGGAGACCAGGAGAATCACAAGCACCAAAGAGGAAGTTTATACCTCAGGCAACACAAGAGATTAACCTCGAGGATATAGCTGTGATAAAGAAGAAATGATCCAAATGGGGCAAATCCCCCATTTCTTCACACCTCCTTCAGCCATATAAATAATTATTCTGTTTATTCTATTTATTCTATTGAATTCACTGCTTTTGCCAAATTGCCTATTACCTTGACTTATATGTTAATTTAGGTATAGTTTATAAATCTTACTCCTCATTATAAAAGGTTGTTTTTCAACAAGGTGAATAAAATGCCCAACCCTAAGAAGAAAGCTAAAAAAGAGGCCAAAGGCAGCAGTGACAAAAACAGAAAAGAAATAGAGGCTATAAAGAGGCTCAAGGAATTAGACAACCAGCTAAACCGAACTAATATGGAGAACGCTTTACTTCCAAATCCATCGGAAGCGGAAGGAACGGCTACAGATGCACTAGAAAGCAATCTTCTGGATGACCTATTTGACAAAAGCACAAAAGAGCATTCAGAAGCCAGTGAACATAAAAAGTCAAATTCCAAAGCAATAACCAAGAGGCCAAGCACTGCAGCAAAACACACTGTTTCCAATACCGCAGCAAAGGCAAAGCAAATAAAAGCAAGTTCCAAGAATCACAACGCAAAGTCAGCACCGAAGAAGGCAAAAACCAATAACAGCAGCAAGAACAAAATGTCCAAGGCAAAGCCAAATGCGAAGAAAAAGTCAAAGAAATCTGGAAAATCCAAATAACGTTTAAATATTATTCGTTATCTAAATTATTGATGGGCTCTTGGCTCAGTAGTAGAGCGTCCGCTTTGCAAGCGGAAGGTCGCGGGTGCGATCCCCGCAGAGTCCACTAAATCTTTCGTTGAATATTTACAGGAAATTGATTCATAAGGACAGCAGCTGCTTTTGGAACAGGGGCAACAATATGCACCACAAGGAAATTGATGGCAAGCAGAAATATGTATTCAAGCGATACAGCCCAATATACAACTCCTTCTTCGCAGTCGAACAGAAAAGGATCTATGAGAACATTGGAAGGAGAACCATATCTATAGAGCATATAGGCAGTACCGCAGTCCCAGATTTGGGCGGCAAAAATATACTTGACATAATTATCGGAATAAAAGTATGCAGGCTTAAGGATTTCAAGGAGCTAATTAAGGATTTAGGGTATGATTTCATAGAAGACAGCGGAACTAAAAGAAGGCTGTTTTTTGTGAGAGACACAGTCTATAAAGGCAAAAATATACGAACACATCTGCATTTAGTAAAGTTCGACAAGTCGGATTGGAAACAGAAAATTGCTTTTAGGGATTATTTAATCAAGCATAAAAATGCGAGAATTGAATATGCCAATGTTAAGAAGAAAGCCGTAAAAGCAGCAAACGGAAACAAGGAAATATATATGAAAGAGAAGGAATCTTTCATAAAGGGAATCACCAAGAAAGCGCTAAAACCAAGCGCAGAAAGAATAAATAAAAATAAGCACTATGCATAGTTAGGCACCAAACTTTTCAGCAGGACCTATCTAAAATCGATAGCATTTCAGCTAAAAACAGTGCAATCCTAACCGCATCACAATATGCTTGGGGTATAAGTTTGCATCGCAGATATGTTAAAGTACTTCACTTATAGTCAAGAAAAACCTCCCCAACCACTCGGATAAAGGCATATTATTATTATAAATTCGTCTTTTAACGAACCATATCCGTTTTTTAACGAATATTTAATTAATCTTTTTAATTGCCGTTAAGAAATTTACTATCGAAAGTGACAAATATGAGTTGGATTGTTAAAAGTCTGCCTTATGCGATACTGCTATTTACTATCGGATTTGGATGGTTCGGTTTGGCCCCGCTAGTACCCTATTTGATGCACGCGCTTAGTGCAACGGAAGCAGAAGTGTTGATTATACTATCATCGGCTTATGGAGGTGCCTTCATAGTTGTAGGGCTTATATCAGGATGGCTTTCAGCCAAAGTTTCCCTAAAAGGAACTATAATTTTGGCTGCAGTCCTATCATTCATAGGATTAGTGATAAGAGTTGTATCCCCTGACTATATAATATTCTTGGTAGCAAGCGTTATAGCTGCCTTGGCATACCCTCTTGCAATGGCCCCTATAGGTGCAGTAGCTGTATCTATAGATAAGACCAAGACACAGTCAATTACTGGAATGAGCCTTGGAGGTTTCTTCTTGGGCATGGCTGGAGGTTCATTGCTTAACCCCCTTATTTATGAATCTGTAGCTTTAAGAGGCACATTGGCAGTAACTGCCATATTAAGCCTTCTGGCTTTGATATACATAATAGTAGGAGGCAAGGATTACCCTTCAAAGTACCAGCAGCGTTCCCTGAGAGGTGTATTCAAGATGGGAATGGTAAACAACTGGTATTCAGGGTTTATAGTACCAGCCACTACTGTAATGTTCGGAGGAATAGCAACAGGAATATTGCTATTGCACAAATTAGGTGCAATGGCCGCAGTATACGGAGGTTTATTTGGTTCATTAGCCTTCATAGGATCCGCACTTGGAACTATAATACTGCCTGCAGTCTTTGAAAAAGCGAACAAGGAGAAAGTTGGTTACATATCAATGTCATTCTTGGCATTCGTGTTTGTCTTGGTTATGGCATATTCATTGTCATACACCGTAGATATAGCATTGATAGCAGCGGCGTTTTTCTTCTTCGGGTTATTCGCAGATACACTGTGGTCTATGGAGCTTGAAGGAGTTACAAAGTATGTAGAGGATCCTGCAAAGGCCGGATTTGCTACATCCTTGATGCAGGTAGCTGGAAACTTTGGTGTTTTCATAATACCTGCATTGCTTGGACCCCTGTTCAGCGTTCCATCCTCGGTATCAATAGCCATTGGTGTAGTCGCAGTGTTGTTCTTCATACTGTTCGTGGCATCCTTCTTCCTTAGGACGGACAAGGTTTCACCATCTGGACAGCAAAAGCCTGCTGACAGCAAACCAAAAGCTGCAAAACCTAGCAAGTAATTAGCTAGGTATTTTTTATTTATTTTAACCCTTTTCTGATTCTGATAGTCTAATAAAAAACAGTTGCAATTTTATCTTAATTAATAATCAAAAAGAGGATACAGCTTTGACAGGCACTCTGGATTATTATATAAAACCTCATTTAAAACTAGAAATAAATAATCATTGGTACATATCGCTGTTGTCCCTTTCCATCTTTTTGTATTTATAATCATCAATCTCTATGCTCTCCAATGTTTTAGGCTCTTCGCCATTCACAGAAAGCAGCCTAAATTTGTAATTAAAAAGCAAGTTCAATGCTACAGATTCATTACTTAAATCTTTGAAAGGGTTCTCTTTTATAATGCCGCTCTCTAATACATCTTCGTAATTAGACCTTATCTCATGCAGCAGATAATCAAGGATTTCATTTCCTGCCAACCCATTTTTAGCAAATTCATCCAATTTGCCTGATATATAATTCAACTTGCTAATGCCATACAACTTATTTTCGGATGAATGATAAAGGACAAGCATAAAAGGCACTGCAAAGAACTTATCGTCTTTTGTGCATGCATTTTTAAGTTTTTCAAGCATCTGCTTATCAAAAGCCTTTAGGTATTCTGCAGTTTTAGGCAAGTTCATCTGATCAACCAAGGAATTTAATGGGTCCAGGAGTTCGTCCACCTTCCGAGGATCCATATAACTTTTGCCTTTTAATATGCCATTCAATTTCTTATTAAGTTCAACATACTGCTTATTTAGCTTTAAAAAATCAGGTTTCCCCACACCAATCTTTTTAACTTGGCTATCAATCATCTTCCCGAAATCATTCAATGAGGAGTTATAATATTCCTCTAAATCATTCATGTTGTTATCATTGACATGCGATGCAATTCCAATAAGAGAAGCAGTTAGGTTTTTGATTTCATCATTCAAATTATAATAATCGACCAACTTCAGCAAATTTATAATTTCTTTTGAACTCTTTTTGTCCAATAAGGTATCCAACATCTTCAGATATTCAGGCTTTACCTCAAATACCAACCCCTTTGATTTATCCACATTTTTTGTTTTATCCTGCATTTAATTGCCCTATAAATTGTCTTTGTTGTTTATATTTATAATCTTTTTGTTTAAGGTTCTGTTACTCTTTTTAAGCAAGTCATTAAATCCAATAATAAAGACAAGGCAGCTGCGAACCTCCGCTACCTGAGATCATAGGACATAAATATCGCAATATCTCCATTGTCATCATTTGTATAATACCTGTCATTATACCCACATTTTCTGAATCCTAATTTGGCATAAAACTTATCTATATTATCTTTAGCTGGAGCTTCTGCAATAATGCACCTATATCTGTGCATCCTTTTTGCATTGCCGAGCAAGAAACTAATGGCTTGTCTTCCATAACCTCTATTCCTAATTTCAGGATCAATAAAAATATCAAGTATCTGGAGGGTTTCATTCCAATCATTATGTATCAATCCTGTAAACCCTATTGTTCTCCCTTTATCAACCAATATGTAAATTTCAGTTTCTTTACCATTTAAAAGGTTGTCCCAATCCCTATTGACTTCAAATTCGTACTTTTGGCTAAGTGCCTTTACATCTTTTATCCTATTCTCTTTTACCCTAACTATCCTCATAATATACCTCTCTTAAGGGTTTCTAATACGTAAGCAAAGTTTCTGATAAGTCCAACCATTCGCCAGGGTTGGGATTTGAACCCAAATTGCCTTGCGGCAACCAGATCTCGAGTTTCGCCTAAAATTCTGGCGCGTTACCGGTTTCCGCCACCCTGGCATTATAAGCAATTGCCTATTGCATAAAGCTATATTGAATACGTTGCATATTTATTTTTAGGCATTTATCTGGAAATAATCTATCCTATATAATCCTATTTTTAAGCCATAAACATATATATACAAACCAAAAACAGGCGTATGATTTATAATGTTAACCATTTAAATATATTTAATTCTAACTAATAAATGTAGGTCTTTCCAGAATCCAAAATGAATAAAAATAAGGGATTACCAATATCGAAGAAGTGAAATTTTTATGGGTTATTCATATTATAGAAATCGCCGATTTTCAGTTAGACTTTTTACAGTAATTCTATTCGTAATATTGGCATTCTCTGGGGTCGGTTTCTCGATTTACCTATTTTACGTTGCAAAAAGTCTATATGTATATGTAATAGCGATAGGATTTCTGCTTCTTTCTGTAATATCCGGAGGTTTTAACCTATACGCCTCTATGTTCTACTACAAATCATATTTCTATAAGGATTTCCTAAGGCAAATAAACTATAAATTAAATAAAAAAATTCCAGAAAAAGATTTGCCTACCGTAGCAGTAGCTGTTCCAGTATATAATGAGAATCCGAAAATACTAAAATCAACAATGGAAAACTTATCCAAAATGAAATATCCGAAAAAGAAAGCAAACTTCTATCTCCTAGACGATTCTACAGATAAGAGGAAGGCAGAAATTTTCAAAGAGTTCTCCAAGTTATACGGATTCAGGTACATACATAGGAAAAATAGGAAGGCCTTTAAGGCGGGAGCTTTGAACAATCTTCTTGGAAAAATGAAAGAGGAATACTTAGCTGTTTTTGATTATGATGAGAAACTTGTGAACCGTAATTTCCTTTTAGACATAATACCATATTTCAATGACAAAAATGTATCCTATGTACAGACAAAGAAAGATTATGTAAAGACAGGGGAGTTATTCCCCGATTCGTGCACCTTATTCGACTCATTCTTCTTTGATTTTATAGAACCTAGCAGGGCAATGGACAACACTGCCATATTTGCGGGTTCATGCGGAATAATAAGGAAATCAACACTCAAGCTGGTTGGAGGATTCCCAGAATATATAGTAGAGGACACATTTTTCAGTTTTGAATCAAACATACGCAAATTCAAAGGGCTTTACATCCCAAAGATCTATGCGCTTGGAGAATCGATGAAAACTTTCACCGACCTGGCGAAGCAGCAATGGCGTTATAATTACGGGGACACTCAATTCCTGAGCTACTTCCTACATAGGACTAAAAATGTCAAAACACTTAAAGAGCGTGCCGATTACTTTACTCACGGATTCGGATTAAATTACATATCGGTGCTGGTAGTCCTGTTTACACTAATATCAATATTCATAGTATTTTCCAATGTTCCATTTACGGCTTTAAACTTTTACAAAGTGTTGTTTGCAGGAGGGGTTGTGAGCAGCTACCTGTACCTCGAGATATTTGGAATGGTGGCCCTTGTCGGTTCATTTTTAGGGCCTGCGATAATGACTAAGATATATTTTGGATCATTCAAAAGGGGCGTAATGTTTTACCTTCTCAACTTTGCATTGGCGATAATAAGGACCAAGGCAGCATTAAGTGCCGTATTGCACACAAACACTAAAATAAACTGGTCAAGAGGCAATGGCAGCATAACCAACAACCTATTTTATTCAATCATCAATACCAAGGTAGAGCTTGGATTTGCATTTTTTATATTTATGCTTAGCTACATAGCAAGCATAACAAATCACGTTAGTGGTGGGGTATGGCTATTGATGTATGGAATGCTATACCTTACGACTACAATCTTTACATACAAGTATAAATAGAATGATAAAATGATATATATCAAGATACACCAAGCCGAAGAGGGCGACATCATAGCTGCATGTGATGAATCCCTTATAGATAAGGTACTTGAAGAAGGGGAAATTTACATAGACCTAAAGGGATACCCAGAATTCTATAAAGGCGATTTAGTGGATCCCAAGAAGTATAACCTAAGCACCCCATTAAAGGAGCTAAACTCTGCCAATATAATCGGGAAAGAATCAGTGGACTACATGATAGAAAAGGGTTTAATTGTTGCAGAAAATGTCAAATATATAAATGGCATACCGTATGCCCATTCCTATGTTATAAAAGACGAGAAAAAGTAAAGAAGTTCAGTTTACTTCCTTTAATCTCAATATTGCTTCAGCTATATTCCCGTTTGATTCCTCCAATGCTTTACGTATTAAGTCTTTATCGGTTATGCCGGTCTTCTCTGATACTACTGCTATGTCATCATCGGATACTTCAATTTCTCCAATCTCCTCCTCCTTGCTCACTTCTGTTACGTTTCCTGCTATCTGGAAAGTCACAACTCCCTGTGCATTTATTTGGGTGACCTGTGGATTTTCAATTACAATATCCTTACCTTTTGTAGATATAACCACTTTATCAGCTTCAACTTCTAAAGTTGTAATTCCCATCTTTGACATCATGCTTTTCAGTGCTCTTGGATCTAAGTTTGGCATCATAAAATCACTAAATGTATTTGTCTGATAGCTTCAGTATCTAGACAAACTAATAATGAACGAGCATAAATATAATTCTTATGCAATAACAGTATATAAAACCCATTAAAAGGCAGATTTATAGATTGCCCAAAAATTCATTCAGTAAAGCAGTAGCATATGAACCGGAGAAAAGTGAAAATTTTAATACTGCCGTGTCTTTGCTGTCATTTATTGAATAAGAAAATCCATTGTAAGGTGCAAACAGGACCCTGTAATTTCCATTGCAGGCTAGTTCAGGTATGCCTTGTATCTTGAATTCTCCCTTATCCAAATTTAACGACCCCATTATACCTGTTTCGACATCATTCAATGCCTTGGTGTTATAACCCACTATGTTTCCAACTATGAAAGGATCTGTCCCGTCATGATTTTTATTGGATTTATACTCTTCATATGTCATAACTTTCTGCATATCTGGGTATCCAAAGCCGTCTTTTGGGCATACAAGGTCAGAATCCAGAGGAGAGATGGAATTTGATTTAACTCTCTCCTCTAGCTCTTTGTTGAATATAGTCGAATCTACGGAATGCACAAACATGAGCAGCAGCTGCCTTGGCAATTTACGTAGGGAATTGGCATAATTCTCTGGGTATTTTGATAGGTACTCAAGTATCATCTTCTCGTATTTCAAGTACTTAGGGTAATAATCAAAAGCGCTTTTAAAATCCCTATCCTCTAACAGCCTTTTTCTAGCATATATTGCGGATTCGTTGGTTTCATTTGTCGTATTTGTTAAAAATTTCATTACCGCGCTTTCATAATCCCCTTTAATTATATCAAATCCGATATCAAAGTTGTCTCCGTGCATCCCAAACCTCTGCTCCCCATAATAATTAGGGAATAATCCACCCAAAGTCTTGTCTGTCCCCTCTATATTATCTGCAAATTTGAGATCTCTTACTGTCACTGTAAATCTATTTCCAAGCAGGTCCCCCATCTTAATTGGAGTGTTTGAGAACCAAGCGCCATTTATATTAATGTCCTTTACATGAAGATTAAGCAAGTCACTGGGATTTACCTTGAATATGCTGCACATCTGCGTGGACACAGCATTCCTGTCTTTTGTCCCAGCAAAACCAACAGATTTTTTCCCATGCCTGAAAATCTTGGCAATCTTTATAAGTGCCTGAACGGTATTCCAATTGGTTTTTTGCAGTACAAAGACCGAGAAATCGCCTTCAGACGGGCTTGCACCATCTGATATAGGGTTATCAGAAAGTGGTTTGCCTATCTCCAATACTTTATTGCCTTTTTCTATCTCCTCAACCTGAAAATCTTCAGGTGCTGTTTTTATCTTGCCAAATGACTTGCTTTTATTTACACTAATCACATTACCAACTTTGTATATTTTATAATTTTATACCGTCACTGCTATCAGTAAACTATTTATAAACGCCCCCTAAGTCTGTATAATATTTTTACGCTAAAAAAATAAAAAGGTATATAAACTTTATTGATTAAACTATTATGGCGTAATTTAAAGTAGACTATTGGATTGGCTCAAATTTTAAGTGATTAAGATTTAAAGTTGAAATGAAAGGGTCTACTCAAAACGTTAATGAAATTGTGTTATTCACAATGGATTAGAGTAGAAGATTATTAATTAAAAGATACACCACCTAGAGGATGGCTTGGCTGCAATAACCATGAAGGCCGTGGCAAGCTGCGATAAGCTTTGGATAGTCGCAAGTCAGACGTTGAACCAAAGATTGCCGAATGGTGTAAGCTGCTTTAAAACAGCTTACATGTACACGCAGGGAATTGAAATATCTTAGTACCTGCAGGAAAAGAAAGCGAAAGCGATATAGTTAGTAACACGAGTGAAAGCTATAGAGGGCATCCTGAATCTGTTTTTGTAAAAAGGCAGAGATGTGGGGTAGCGTTGATCCCAAATATGAGCCGAACACTTTGAAAAGAGCGACCATAGAGAGTGATAGTCTCGTAGGTTAAGTACGAGGGACTTGCTACATTAGAGTAATTCCGGTTGATTAATCGGAGTGAATATGGGGGCATTAAACCCTAACCCTAAATATTGATTGCAGACCGATAGCGAACAAGTAGCGTGAGCGAAAGCTGAAAAGAACCCGCGCGTGCGGGAGTGAAATAGATCTGAAACTAGGTGGTAACACGAAGATAAGGCGCGAAAGGAATGAAGTGCACAGAAGCTATGTCCGAGAGAACTATGCGAAGTGTAACTGAACAGTGTCTTGTCATTCTTCTCGAAGTAAGAGCCAAGGAGTGTATATTTGTGGCGAGTCGAAAGGCGGAGCGAAAGCGATAGTACGCAGCATGCTTGTCATGTCAGGTACATGGTATGAAAATGCCAGAGCCACATTTATACGACCCGAAGCCATTGTGATCTATGCGTGCCCAAGGTGAAGCTAGGTTAACGCCTGGTGGAGGCCTGCAACTTCTCATAGCATGTCTTGTTAGGTGAGGTACGCATAGCGGCGATATACCACTCGAACATGGCAATAGCGGGTCCCTTCTGAAGTATCTTTAGGATAGCTCCAGGCGAGCTTGCATATGCGGTAGAGCCACCGATTAAGAGGAATGGGGTCGAAAGGCCTCACCGCTTCGTCAAACTCCGAATGCATATGCTGTGTAGACCCTGGGAGTCGGCGATGCTGGGTAAGCTAGCACCGCGAGACTACAAAGATAGTGACCGAGGTTAAGGTCCCCAAATCCTAATTAAGTGTATCAAAGGCGAGGAATATCTTAGACAGCTGGGAGGTAGGCTCAGAAGCAGCCATCCTTTAAAAAACGAGTAATAGCGTACCAGTCAAGGTATACCTTTCCTAAAATATACGGGGCTAAATTAGGTACCGAGACCCCGGTGTGCGAAAGCACAGGTAAGAAGGCGTACGGTATGATGAGAAGTATGTTTGGAAGGACATATGGATCGTATCGTAGAGAATATCTTGGTGTTAGTAATAGCATATATGGGTGAGAATCCCATACGCCGTAAGCACACGGGTTTCTTCGCAACGCTCGTCAGCGGAGAGTTAGGCGATCCTAAGTCTTAGGCCAACAACCGAGAGACAAAAGGGAAGCTGGTTAATATTCCAGCCCCTAACAGGTAGGTGTGGCAACACAAGGCAGATTTCTGACGGTTGGGGATATGTCCGTAAGAAGATGCAAAGGGCTGCAGAGTCTCGTTATGAGGAGAAGCAGCTAAATGAATCGTTGGACTGAGTTCTTGATCCAGTGAAAAGGAAATCTGCAACGACCCTGTTAGTTCGTACCTAGAACTAGTACAAGTGTTGCTAGCTTAAAAAGCCAAGGCGTGTTGGATGTAACCCAGGTTAGGGAATTCGGCAAGTTAGTGGCATAAGTTTTCGATAAGCCATGTCTGCGCCTAGTAAGCGCAGATATCATTTACAAGGGAACAACGACTGTTTATTTAAAACACAACTCACCGCAAAGCCGAAAGGCTAAGTACAGTGGGTGACGCCTGCTCACCACTAGTACGTGAATACCCGTTTCAACGGGAGTAAGCGCTAGTAAAGAGCGGGAGTAACTCTGACTCTCTTAAGGTAGCGTAATACCTCGTCACTTAATAGGTGACTTGCATGAATGGCGTAACGATTGTTCCACTGTCCCAACCTGGGATCCAATGAACTCACTACGCGGTGAACATGCCGCGATCCATCAGTGGGAAATGAAGTCTCTATGAAGCTTGACTATAGCCTGTAGTTGTTGCATGTCTTGTTATACATAGCGTAAGTGGGAGCGTCGATATTTGGGCTCTGGCCCAAATGGAGCACCAATGTAACACCACTTATAACTTGCCATACAGCTAACTAGAAATAGGACATCTGCAGGTGGATAGTTAGACTGGACGGTCGCTTTCGATAAGGAAACGAAAGTGGCCAATGCTCTGCTTAGATGAGTTGGAAACTCATCGGTAAGCTCAAAGGCAAATGCAGGGCTGACTGTATACTGAAAAGCGTGGTATGCAGACTGGAAACAGGGGCTTAACGAACTTTGGTAGCTCTTTTAATGGGGCTCCAAGCTGTCAGACAAGTTACTCTAGAGGTAACTGATTTGTAGCCGGTGAGAGTTCACATCGACCCGGCTGTTTGATACCTCGATATGGGCTTGAGTTATCCTGGTGGTACACAAGCTGCCAAGGGTTGGGCTGTACGCCCATCAAAAACTCACATGAGCTGCGTTTAGTACGTCGCGAGACAGTACGGTAAGATCTACTGATGGTGTCAGTGCCGGAGGGTAAGATCTTCCTAGTACGAGAGGAACGGAAGATCGGCGCCACTGGTGTACCGGTTGTGATTGCATTGCCGGGTAGCTACGCGCCAGATGAATAAGTCCTGAAAGCATCTAAGGACGAAGTCAGACCCGAAACGAGGCACTAGGGCGGTCGCAATAGACGACTTTGATAGGATGGGTGCGTAAGTAGGGAGCTTCGGCGACCTATGAACATTCCATTACTAAAGCCTAATTAATTATAATCTTCTACTCGGTGCATACGCCACTCTTTCTATTTAATGATACTCTCTAGCGTTAGCTCTATCTTTTTAAATAAGCATAAATATATGAAAATGCCACAGTAAGCTGATGACAAAGAAAGCGATATTGTGGAAGAAAGGCGAAGGGGGCAGAGTCATATGTACTGCATGTGCTCGATACTGCCATATACCTAATGGAAGCAACGGGTTCTGCTATGTAAGGAAGAATATACAGGGTGAGCTTTGCCTTATAAACTATGGAAACTTATCAGCGATGCGAGTATCAACAGATCCCTGTCTCCAAGGTTTCTAAGGGTTTCGCCTTCAACTTCTATGTAGGCCTGCCTTAAGGCGTTCCTGACATCTTCATCGCTCCATTTATTGTTCCTGCCTAGGATTTCGAGTGCCTTGATGCCGATCCTTGCGTCGCTCCTGTAATCCCTTACTAGCATAGCAGATAGTAAACCTATAGCCTCCTTGCTGTAATTATAAAGGCCTTCCTCAGCCCTCATCTCCAGTATCTCCCTCATCTCATTTGCGGTGTATTCGTGGAATACTATATGATCAGGCTGAAGCGAACTCTTCACGCTTTCGTCGTTCATATCCTTGTACCAGTAGACCTTCTGTGTTAGAAGAATGAGGTTTGCCTTGGTGTGTCTGGTTATATGATAAAGAATATCGTAATCCTGCAGGAAATCAACTTCGTCAAGAATAACGAGGGATTTTCCAGATAGTAGTGAATCGAATCTTTTTTTCACTTCATCGATATCATGTCCTCTGCTTGATATTCTTGTCATCGTTCTGTATATCTTTATTGATGTCGGGTTCTCTCTCGCATTGACATAATAGTATGGAATTGATTTGCTGTCCTTCAGTGCCTTTGCCATTGTCAGTGCGCTCAGTGTCTTCCCTGAGCCTTTCGAACCGTAAATGATTATATGCCTCGGTAAACTGAGGTTCACATAGTCAGCTAAATCGTTAGTCACTTTATCCAATTCGCTTCTGATCAGTATCTTATCAGGTTTGTAGTCCATATCAAATAAGAGAGCATTCTTTATGTTGCTTGTCTCTTTTGCTCTCTGCCTTACCTTGCTCTCAAGGAATGCATAGGGATCTTTTATGGGCAAAGAATCACCTTAATTCAGCTTCTCAAGAAAGATTATTAAAAGTATCGAACAAGTAAAACGGTTGGTTTTTCAGAACAGTCAGAATGAGCTATGGAGAGAGAGTGTCAAAAAACGAGAGAGCAGGGGTCAAAACAAAGTTCTATCCCTACTCTTATGTTATGGGTGTCAATGATATCACTAAAGTTAAAGAAAATATCATTAAGGAATAAAGGTTAATAAATAAAAATAATATTTAAAAATTCAAATTTAGAAATCAAAGGCATGAACAGCTTTTTAGCTTTTCCTCTACTTCTTCCTTTGTAGCGTTACCCGTTATTTTTATTACTGCTTTGCCGTTCTTTTCGAATGCCCCAATCTTCTTATCACTTAGGAAATCAGAGCAGTCTGAGGAGCAGCATGCACTTGTGCCAGAAGCACATGAGCTAACAACTTCCTTCGCCTCATTTATGCCTATTTTTTCTGGCAACATAACCTCAACACCGTCTTCTTTTTGCTCAACTTTCTTTTCGTTCATTTTATCACCAATCACCTTATGCATTTAATATATTAATTGACTAACTTTTTTTGTATTTACATAAATCATTATGGTCAACCTCTATGCACTTATAACCACCCTCCAGTCTCAATATATCACAGCTATCCTTTATTCTTCTTAATATCCTTGAAAGGATTTCCTGATGGAGGCCACTTCTTTTCTTAATATCCGTGAACCTTATTCTTTCAGAACCACATATTATTCCGCAAACGTTTTTTTCACGTCCTGTTAATTCCATGATTATCATATGTATCAACATGATATTTATAGATATTGTTTGACAATTCAAAACATTCAAACCAAGCAAGTGAGTGAGTTAAAAGACGCGTAGACATTTGGGTGATCAGATGCTCTTCAAAAATTAAGAAAAATTCCATTTTTTTCGGAATGTAATGTTCATTGTATCAGATATATAATATATAATAAAGAAGCCCTGACGCGTTCGCTGACTCTCTCTTTCAGGAAGAACCGGATTCTTCCTTTATTATCTTCAATACAGGTGTTATGGAGCATCCTAAGGCTTTGGCTATTGCCCTTGCTGATAATCCTCTGTTTCTCAATTCCAGTACTCTCCTTCTGTCTATAAAATATCCGTTTTTAGTCTTTAAGGATGGCCTTCCGAACTTTATGCCCTTGCTGATAGCCTGTTCCCTCCCTGCCTTTGTTCGATAGTTTATCATGTTTCTTTCAAACTCTGCGAATGCTCCTAGGATCTGCAGTAAAAGCCTGCCGTTTGGCGTTGTGGTATCTATGCCTGAATCGTTCACGCTCACGAATCCTATGCCGTTCTGCTCAAGGAATTCAAGTGTTTTTAAAAGATCTGAAAGGGAGCGAGCAAACCTGTCTATCTTTGACACAATTATGACTTTCGGTCTTTTGCCTAGTGATTTAAGCATCCTTTCAAATTCAGGTCTCTGCGTGTTTTTACCTGATTTTGCCTTGTCTTCAAAGAATTCGACATCGTAGCCCTTTGCCTTTGCATATTTCAGGATTTCAGCCTTCTGCCTCTCGTTTGAGCCTTGCTTTACCTCTTCCAGAGTGCTTGCGCGAACATAGCCAAAGACGAGCGTCATTTAAGTCATAGAATTTAGTGGCGTATATGTTATTAAAGTCTAAGCTTTAGTGACGTTACTAAAATTACAAGTTTAGTGACATTAGCTAGTTACTCGAAATTCTTTTACAGCGGATAATACCATACTTTCTATGTACCCGACATAATATTCGGCTAAGCTTTCAACTGAGGCGTTTTGAATCTTGTTCATCAAATGGATTGATGGCGGGTTATGAGGGAGAAGAGAACTTTCTACAAACTCCTTGGGAAGGTTTACGTAATATTTCGCTTGACTCCCATTAGGCAGGTCAACTAGCCAACCAATCCCACCAAGTTGGTCTCCAAGAAAGAAACCTCTTGCTCCTGGTGGGGCAGGCCCATATTTCAACAGGTCACCTGGAATATTTAGATGATGAATGTTTATACTCCAACCAACTTTTATTATTCCTTGATGTTCTAGTTGATTTCTAGCTTGAATAAAGTAATCCAGTAAGGGATCGGGGCCATGTGAGCCGTCTCCAAAGAGTTCTCTTCTGTATTGCGCGTACCATCCTTCAAATTTTTTCCTATCACACGATTTTAGATTTTCTGTCTCATTTATTAGGATTCTGGACCAGATAAGAAGATTCGTAAAGTTGGTTGTTTTCAGCGGAACTGGACCATTTCTTAATCCAGCCAATAATTGTTTGACCATTGAGACCTTGTTCTGGAGGGAATCTAATATCTCTTCGCAATTTCGTATGTTCTGTCTAGGATAATTATTAAGACTCAACTTGTTGCACCTTTAGTTCTCCGTACGCAATCCCAGATTATATATTCAAACATTATCGGTTAACGGTTATTTGTCTAGCTGTTTTTTGATTTCCTTTTCTATGTCGGTGAAATCTTTTCCGCAATTGTTTTCACTCCCCCTGTGAATCATCATTAGATTTTACTTTTTTTGGGTCATGACCCATGCCTAAATCGTCAGGTATCGCCTTCCGTGAGTCATTGTCCGCAGAAAAAACTGGTATTTCCGGAAGGTTGGCAATACCCGAAATATTTCCATATAGCTTTACGAGGTTACGCAAACTATTGGTCAACTGGGTTTCTCTCTTTTTCCAAATGCGCTCCATTGTCGCTTTTTCCCTCTGTATATCACCAAGGGTGTTAAACACAGGAAGAGCCGCTCCTTCCATGAAACTCCTGAATTCATTGCTCAAAACGAAGTTATACAGAATCCCCTCTTTCTCCGTTCGGTCGATATTGGCTCTCTTCAGTTCAAAAAGTTTGAGCAGGTTACCACGGAGAAGATGCGCAATTGGATCAATCAGTTGAAAATTGGCTATAATAATACCTTTCCTTAAGTCAAAACTTTTAATGTCTTTTGGTAAGGTTTCTGACATGAGGACCCCTATATCTCCTCTAACAGAATCCCTGTCTCCTATAAGCTTATCAATCCATTTTTCAGACCAGTTCTTTGTTTTCTTTGATTCCCAGACTATTGTTCCAACTGCCTCTCCGGCACTGTTTCTGACAGTCTGAGTTACATCAGCTCCCTTGATGCCACGGGGAACCGGCTCTATTAAATCATGTGGAAACAGTAACCTCAGAGTTTCCTCAAGCACAAGTTCCTGAATCTCGCCCTGAGCTTCCTGTGATCCCTGGGTTAGCTTTGTCTGCATCTCCTGAACTTCCTTTTTTTGGCGTTCGATTGTAAGTTTTAGCTGGGAAATTTCATTCTCGTAGCTCTTCTTGGCAATTTCCTCTATATTCTTTTCCCACTCTTTTCGTCTGGTTTCAACCTCCTGCTCAATCTTAAGAGGTAGTTCCTTTTCTTTGAGTTCAATATCACGGCTTTTCTTCAGAATTTCCACTTCTTTCTTATTAGCCGCCTCTAATTTAGATTCAAGATCTTTAACTTTCCCTTCATTTTCCTTGAATTCGTTTGAAATCTTTTTCCTTTCCTCATCCCGTACCTTTTCTGTTGTTTCTTTCGTTATTCTCTCTGTTTCAATTTTAAGCCTGTTTTCTAATTCATCATCCAGTTCATGTTTCAATGTATCTGTGAGCGAAAATTCTTGGCCACACTTGGGGCACACAACCAGCAATGCTTCATTACCACCTATCCTTTTTTTCGTACTTGATTTTACCATTTTTTCATCCCTTCAAAATATCCTTGCGTTACAAGTTAATTTGATTATAGTAATAAGCATTCAGTTACCGGTTAACCGTTACTTGTTTAACCGTTTCCTGATTTCAGTTTCCACGTTTTCCATATCTCTGCCCTTCTCCTGCTCTATTTTGTCAAGGTCCGCGCGCCACTTCTTTATGAGATCATCAATTCCAAAATACTTTGAGTATCTCCTGTAGGTTTCATACTGCTTCTCCGTTACCTTGAATCCTACTGTCTTAGTGTATTTCTCTGACGACTCACTTGTTTGTGGGCCAGAGTGCGAGTTCCCTGATATTAGACTGTCCAATCCCCTCTTCTTAATATCTGCCATTATTTCACCTTAAGTTTTTTCTCAAGTTCACTTGCAAGCTTAACATAAGCTCTAGAAGCGGATGCGTTTTTGTTGTATCTGACAGCAGGTGATCCTGCCATGGTAGAATCTGTTACTGTGACATTCCTTGGTATCACTGTTTTGAACAGATTCTTAGAATAATGCTTCCTCACATCCTCCAGAACTTCATTGGATGATCTGGTTCTCGCGTTAAACATCGTTATGACCATTCCAAGCAGTTTCAGGTTCCTTGAGAGCCTTGAGTTCACGAGTTCTACGACCCTCATGAGCTGCGTCAACCCCTCCAATGCGAAGAACTCGGCCTGCACGGGTATTAGTACGTAGTCGGATGCAACAAGCGAGTTGATGGTGAAGATTCCAAGACTGGGCGGTGTATCTATGATCACAAAGTCATATTTCCTGGCTATTCTCTTGAGCTCATTATCCAGGATGTATTCACGGCCAATCTTTCCAGTAAGTTCCACCTCTGCACCTGCGAGGTCGATGGTGCTCGGCACGATGTCGATTCCATCCTTTCGAATGATTGCATCTTCAATCCTGCCGTTGAGCATTACATCGTATATTGTATGCTTCTGGTCTGCTTTGTTTATGCCAAAATGAGTGGTCAGATTGCCCTGCGGGTCAATATCGACCAGTAGAACTCTGTGCTTTTCCGACAGCAATGCTCCCAGATTGGCTGCAGTGGTTGTCTTTCCGCAGCCTCCCTTCTGGTTGGCGATGGATATGATCATTGATAGAACTTGGAGGGAAAGAGTTATAAGTTTATGGTTAACCTGCTTGGAGTAACGGTTAGCGGTTAACGTCTTCAAAAATTGAGAATTATGGGACTTATTAGCTTATTGCTAATAATTACTGTCAAGCATAATAACCCCAAAACGGATACGGATGGAGGTAGTACCCTCCATAGAAACTTGTCCCGAATGGAGTGAATACGCCACTTATCGACTTGTAATAGTGGAAATAGACGGGGTGGTTTTGAATTTGGGCAACACCAGGTGATAATCCAACAGCGGGAACTACAGGGACTAAGAATATGAATGCCACGACAATGATCACAAGAATGGAGGTCAGCTTCCAGTTCATTGTTTGTACTTATGCAAGTTCAGGTTTAAATATTGTGCGCAACCCATATGGCAGTTACAAGTTCCACAATTGAGACATCAATTGGAGGAGCATTGATAGTATTCATTATTCTGTTCGTCATTTTCAAAGGGCTTGTGAAGGCAGGAGTCGAATTCGTTATAGGTTTGGCCATAACCGTATCATCTGCCCCATTTATGAGCCTCTATTCATCTGAGGCTCCTCAAGAAGGACCTTGAAGGAGTCAATGGTAGCAACAACCACGTTCTCTCCTAATCCAGTATATTTCTCCATTAGCTCTCTGTTCGGTACTATAATGATCATTCTCAGGTTAGTGCTCTTTATCCTGTCCTTCAGGTCTTCCATGTTGTGTTTCAGGCCTGTCTCTATCTCCACCATGAAGAAATCCGTCTCTATATCAAAGGCTCCTCTTTCGCCTGTGGTCGATATCCTGTTTACGGCTACGCCAAGCTCCGTGAGGATGTCTACTGCCTGGGACTGCATTCCTGTGTGCAGGTTAGAGAGATTTGGGCTCCTGGAATAGTACATCACTATGGGCTTTCCATCCCTGAGATACTTGACCCTTCCAACCTCGTTGTTGTTCTTCATCTCTTCAAGGATGGACTTTATCCTGAGCTTGGCAAGATCCTTTTCTATTCCATACTTCGCGGATATCTCCTTTCCCATTTCAGTTGCATAGGACATCCTCTCATTGAGAATGCGAAGAACCTCTGCCCTGTAGTCTATATCCTTCCCTCTCCCTCCGGCTTCCTCTTCCATCCATTCTGTTGATTCTGCTCTCACAGCCCAAGCGTGTTCCGAACCTACCACATCTGGGATTCAGTTTTGCGCAATTTACCACATCATTCCTTTTCTGCCAATTAATCGAATTACCTTCTTTGGTTAAGCTTTCTTTGCTATCTTGTTCTGTCTAAAAGAAAGGTTATCGCAAAGGAAAGCCCGTATTATTACCAATTGAAATTTTAAGGGCTTTCCTGCGAACCCCCTCCCCGCCGAGCGTAGCAGGTCTGAACGTAGTGAAGACCCGAAGTGTCCCGAAGGGACACGTAGCCCACACGTGTGAAACACGTGGGGGTGCGAAGC
Source organism: Candidatus Mancarchaeum acidiphilum (assembly GCF_002214165.1). Taxonomy (NCBI): domain Archaea; kingdom Nanobdellati; phylum Microcaldota; genus Candidatus Mancarchaeum; species Candidatus Mancarchaeum acidiphilum. Next base: position 833,109 of record NZ_CP019964.1, on the reverse strand, counting down.
ACAGGACACGGGGGGTCGGTGGACAGACCGAAGGGCTGGACAAATCAGGATAATAGGCTGTTGTGAAGCAATAAGTGAACGCCGAAGGCGGACACGTGCCTATACCTGATTAGACCTCCGAAACGAGCGAAGGCAAAAAGAGGGGGGGAATTTGGAGCGAAGCGACAAAGGAGGGGTGAATTTTTGCCGTAGCGAAAGCCAATCCTCCGTTCAGGAGGTCGGCGTGTCGTAGAGTGTCCTGTGCTTCGCACACGCTGAGTGTGTAACACGAACTGCGTGGGTGCGTAGCGAGGCGGGGGTTAAGCAATCTAAGGTAAGCCAAGTCTGCTGCGGAATGAAGGGTCTATCCCGTAATGGAGCAGTCTTACAGACTGCAGGTTAGGGTGGCTTACGCATGGATAGGGGCTTGATTGATTCAAATAATAAGAAAACAGATAAGATGTAGTAAAGAAAACTAATAGAATGTTAGATATGCCCTATCCAAATGATACCGGTGTAGGCGGAATAATCTTACTCGTGTATAGTGGGTGTCCCTGTTCCGCCGTTCATTACCTTAAAATCCTAACAACGTATTAGGATGTAGCTGTATGTAATACAGAAAAGCCAGTGAATTAATACGCTCTCTCCTCTCTTGTTCCTGAACAATTAGTATAGCATAAGTAATACTAATTGTTGTTTTCGTTTTCATCGGGTCGGTAGTAATAATATGAAAAAGTCAGTGTGGCTGAAAAAAGTATTATTATACTACATCATTTCAAAAAGCGTATCTGATGTTTTTGTATAACTTGATACTTTACGCCAATATTCAAAGGGGGGTAAATGAACTTAAAACCTTACCCTCATTACCGCTTTTCCGTTCGGAAGAACTGCCTCAAAGTCGTATCCATCGCTGATATACTGCTCTATATCGCTTACAGGTATGACCTTCTGCTTTGCTCCGTTGTCGCTCATCGCTCCTGCTACCTTGTCCCGTAATAATTGCTGAAAGTCCTCGTTGCTCACGCTTGCAAGGTCTATCTTGTCTATCTCTTCCTGTTTGTAGCCCACTGCTGATAATAGCTGTTGCTGTAAGAATAGCTTGGCGTTGTCCTCCGATACCTCGGATATTCTCGTTTCAAGAAATTTAAGGCATTTTCTGTAAGATTCCCTCATCTCATCGATAATATCTGGTGGCAATCGCTTGTTTGTGGAATATCTGGCTTCAATATCACCTTTGTGGCCCATAATGAACTGCCTCCAGGGATGTGATATGAGCCCCTTGGACTCCGCTATATCCAGTGCTGTTGAGAAGTATGCCCTCAGAACATAGGGGCGCATCTTCAACCCGGCCTGTTCTATGGCTTCCCTTATGTCCCTCGTTACCAGTGTTGTTCTCAAAAATGCGTTCTTTTTCGTGCCTCTGGAATCAAACTGCAACAGTGGCGATTCATACGTTAACTCCTCTCCCTGCTTCCTCCTCTCCTCAAGATATTCCCTGATGTAGGTCACTCCCTCTTCGCCAATAAAACTGAAATACTGGTGCCGTGTCTTACTGAGCCTGCTCTTCACCATTACCATAGCGGGAATATTATCGAACTGGATTTCATTGGACAGTTTCAGTTCCTTGAAGTCGCCAAGCCTGAGACCGTCTGAGCCCTCATAGTCTCCCAGAGACTCTGGCCTGAGGCCTGAGAATGCCATGATCGCTATGGCCACCCTGCCTCTTGAGGTGGCCTTTCTGAGGACTCTTGCAAGCTCTTCCTTGCTGGGAACCCGTTCGTTCGCTATCGTAGGAGTTTCATTCTCGCCGGATATGTTAACGGTTAACTGCAAACGGATATCGTTAAACTTCAGCCATGAGAGAATGACCTTCTTGAACCTTGCAATGTACGATCCTGCCTTGCCTTCTTTCTCCATCTTCCTGACAAAATCCGTAAACTCGTAGCGGAAATCCTTTTCATTTGTCCTGGCTCTAATCAGGATTTCCTTCGGGGTTGTTTCTGTAAGCTCGCAATAATGCCCCAGATTCCTCAGGGCTACCGTTGCCGTCAATACTGACTTTGCCCTGAGGTTCTCAAACCATCTACGCACGTCATCGTCAAGAAGCAGTTGCTGATACTTCGGCTGCATGGTCATGAGAACATAACGAGTGGTAGCATAAAAGGTATTCGATTAATAGTTTAAATGGACCGGTCGGGATTTGATTAATGTCTTAAGGGAATACTCTGAATCCTGATGAACTATGTCTCTTCAAGTGGGCCCTCCAAAGCCCTGGGAAAAAATACATCTAAAATATGTAGACTACCTGACGAGGATCATACTTACCGTTGCAGTAGGAATAATTGCATTCACTCCCATCAGAAGCTATTAACTGCCCCAGCCAGAGGTGGCTCAATCGAATGGCAGTATTCAAGATTTTGTGGGGTCTGCTGATTCAAACTGGATCGTGACATGATTAACCCCATACTTTGAAAGCAGACTCTTAATAGCAGCATTAGTTTTATCAAGTTCACCGATCTTCGTGCATGGAAGAACACTAAGATGTAAAGTAGCAACTCTCTGGTGTTGGCAGATGTCCCATATGTGAAGGTGGTGCGCATTCGGAAACTCTTTCTTGATCCTGTCCTCAACTTCCCTTACACTTACCTGCGAACCTTCCATGAGCATGTTGAAATTTCTTCTGAACATATTCCTGTTTCCATACAGTATGATCAGGATAACTGCATAGCTTCCAATATAACTCAACGATGGCCCGATAAAATATTCTGAAGCAAGAGAGAACACCAGTGTGACTAATATTATTTCAAGATCCTGGAGGGTGTGTATGAACATAACCCTGAAGTTTGATTTCTTATCTCTCTGCATGGTAAACGCCGCCAGCAAAAGCAATGGAACGGTAACAATTGAGGATACAACCGTAGAGGCCGGTGATCTGATTGCGTTTGTCAGAAGAAGCTGAGTGGTCATTAATGCTGAGTAAATAGCCATAGCCACGAAAAGGAGGATGACTGTTGCATTCAGTATAACTTCAACTCTGTGGAAACCATAGGAGTGATATTCATCACCAGGTTTTCGCGCTATTCTGTTCACTAGGAAAATGAATGAAATGGATAAAGCGTCAACCACCCTGTCCGTCGCAACGGACAGCGATAGGGGATTTCTCGTCTGGAAATATGAATACAGGAATATACCAAGTATTATCCAGTATATTGAAGCCGTAAGGAGATCCCTATATGGCGTGTTACCCTGGTTACTGCTCATTTTACCTCTTGCATATATATTACAGCAATTTATTTAATCATTTGACAACCCATTGCTTGACGTGAAATATTCTTTAGTCCAGAGATAGAAGAAGATGCTTATTATTAACATGGGCAGGCCGGTATTTGGGTCTGTACTCAAGATTCCCAGTATACCAAGACCCTGGAAAACTATCCACGAAAAGGATGCAAGAATGCCAGAAAAAACATAGCCATAGGACTTTCCAAGTATCCATCCAGCGGCAGATGCCAGAATAAGAAAAAGAGTCACAATGTCTGGCCATACTGGCGATTGGGTGAAATAATACTGAAATTCATTTGCAAAATTCAGTATTCCCGATGGAGACGGCATCGGCATAAATATCACTGACATGTTCCCCAAATAGCCATTAGACGGCATAAGTTGTACAATTAATGATGGTATGAATATCAGGCCTCCGAAAAAATAAGATGATTTACGTATCATTCCGCCGCGATTTTTCGATGATAGAAGGAGTATTAGAGATGCGTAGACATAGATTAATACAGAGCCCGGAAACCCGGTAAGAATGGTAGCTCCCGAACCGAAAGTGCCTCCGAATCCTTCTCCAAAAATCCAGATGGAAAATCCCCATAATATGGCTATCATTTGTGTTAAAGAGTATATCTTTCCTCTGTTTTGTGTTAAAAGAACTCCACCTATATATAACTGGATCAGGGAAGATGCAACATCAAACACAACAGGATGCATATTCCACAAAGAAAGGGCAAAGGTTGAAACATAGCCGGTTATTCCCCCTGCGCTGATGTTAGGGGCAATTATCATTGCAGCGAAGTATTCGTTCATCCCGGGTTGCATCTGCAGGAGTGCGTCAAGAATCCACAAGTAGCCGAATGAAATTCTTAAAAAATGAATGAACTTGTCCCCCTCTTGGTATTTGTGTTTTCTCCACCAAATGAATAGGTAAAATATTAATGGTATAGTACCTATAGAAAATTCTGCGTAAAAGACGTCCAGCGTACCGGAACCGAGCTTCAGGTAAAGGTCTTCTGAATATATATATGAAAGAACAAAACTTGAGACAAAAACAAGAAATAATGCCAGAAGTCTTTTAAAAAAATTTTGCATGTTTATGGAGTTCCGGTTCGTCGATCACTGCTGGAAATCATGTATAATATAGAGGCATAGGCTACAATGGTAAAAATGAATCCTAAGGACATGAGGAAAGAGAATATGTTGTTCGTAAATCCGGAGAACATGAATTCAAGGCCTCCGATGCCGGCGGTGAGTATGGATATGGATGCCACGGCGCTTAACGCTGAAAGCCTGTAGTCACCCGCCATTGCAAATACAAAGAAAATCATCAAGGACACCAGTCCGATAAAAATTCCTAGCATCATGTGAACCATGAGTTCCGGTACGGAAAACATTACCTGCATCATTCCATACATGAAAAAAGATTGACCAAAGGATGGGAATACGGCAAAAAGATTCATCCACATTCCGATTACGAACTGAATAATCAGCAAAAAGAATTCCAGCAGTATCAGGTTCACACCTAATCTTGACGGGGTGCCCATGCGGTTTCTTCTCGTCGCGTCATAATTCATTTTTATCATCTCCGGGCTTAGAAACAACGACCCAATCCATCACAACTGATGATCCTGAATCTACCACATCAAATGATCTCGTGATTTCCTTCCACTCATCCTTTGGAACGCCAAGGCCGTCTTTCCTGAACAACTTTGTTACGCTGATGAAACCTCTTGAGCCTGTTTTCATAACGCGCATCATCTCATCCACTGCCCCCCTGTGGTCAAGCATGCAGCAGAGGAGGCCGTTTGAAAAGAGAACATCTATTGATTTGCTTTGTATGTATGGAATACTGGCTGCAGAAGAAGCGTATGCCTTGATGTTCACCATGCCAAGTGCACCAGCCCTGTTCTGGAGTCGCGTCACAGCGGCTTTATCACCATCCACCGCATGAACAGTGCCGTTTATTCCTACCGCTTCCGATAGCATGGTCGTGAAGAATCCGGGGCCGCTTCCAAGATCGAGCGCGGTCATACCACGTTTCACGTTGGTATTTATAAAATCGTGTTGGGGTCTTGACATGTATTTTCTGATGGGAAAAAGCATTATTCCCGGTCTGAAGTGTCTATCCTGTTGCTGTGACATAATCTCTCTTCTCCTTATCCTTGAACGGAAATCTCTCCGTACATACCCATCTGTGCATGCCCCGGAATGAGGCATATGTAGTAGTAGTTCCCACTGGAACTGAATGTCACCGTTAGGTTTGAGGCAGCGTATGCCTGATCATTGGCATTCGCCGAAGTTCCAGGTAGCATGGGACCTATTGCAAGCCAGCTACCGTTACCACCGCCTTGGTATCCCATCATTCCGGAGCCTGAATCCGTACCAGATCCCATCATGTTGCCCTGCATAGGCATGTAGCTATATGGCGGACTGTTGGTGGTGATAGCAGGCATGTGAGTAATGTTGTCCATGTTTATGAACACAAAATGAACCGTGGTGCCCTCCCTGATCACTATATTTGGATTGGCCAGTCCATAAATTAACCAGAAATCCCCCTGCCCGGGGTACCATGTGGGTGCAGCCTCAACGATGAGGGTTACGCTCTTCGAAGTCACGTTTATGGTATTGCTGCTGTTGTTGACGGCAACACCTGCTGGAACTGAATTCATCCTATTGAATGATGTATTGTTCACTATGAAGATAGAATTGGCACCGCCTCCAGGCCCCCCGGAGCCAAAGCCGCCAATTCCAGAACCGTACATTACAAACGCAGCCGCTGATATTGCGGCGAAGACTAGGACTGCAATAATGATGACAGAAACAATGGTGGTTACGGATGCAAAACCCCTGTCCGATTTCGCCTTTCCCGTATCTATTCGTTCCATAATTCTCATCTCCTGGGCTGCCATGAGACAATGGCAGTTCTCATGGAAGGTGGCTCTTGAATCCGGCTTCTCATGCCCTCCAGGATTTCCTTCAGTCGTTGCATGTCTGCAGGCTTATCCCTGATACTCAGGAGGTCGGAAAGCAGTGTAATGATCTTGGCAGGTTCCATCACTGGCCTGGACATACGCTTTTCCTCTATAATCGCAACATTGGCTATGATGCCCATGTTCAGGAGCATTGGATAAAGATCAGAAAAAGTGAGCATCACAGGCACGGGTTCTGTAGGACGGAAAACTTGCCAGATATTTCTTAAAAACTCAAGTGGCTGGTCCACATGAACAGACAGTATACATTGATTCCTTGCAGACCTTTCCATGGCATGGATAAATTCCATAGGATTTTTGGAGAACTGAATGACAAATGATGCGAAGACTACCTCCGCGGTCAGGGCCTTATCTACAGGCCACGAAGACGGGACTACATTTATTCCGGACGATAGACCACTGCTTGCTATAGCCTCCTTCAGATGTCTGCGCATCTCATCACTGGGTTCAACTGCGGTTACCTTTATTCCATCCTGTGCAAGAGGGATGGCAAATCTACCGACGCCTGCGCCTATGTCGATAACTGTGCGTTCAGGGCCGACATGTCCGATCACTGCCTTGTATAGCGGTGTTGCCCTTGGATCCATCTCATTGCTAGACCTGTTGAGACTGTCCGCCATTATTTTCATGAAGGGCGAAGATAAAACTGTGCTTATCCAATCGTTATCATTCACGCCGGACACCTCAATAAACTTTGTAAAGTCAAGTAATACACTCTTCACTCATCAGCGAATGAATCCACAATACCCTTAAGTTTTGCTTCAACTTCGCTCATGAAACTCTCCATTTCCTCAGATTCCTCCGTGTGGAGGGAGTCAAACATTTCTCTGGGCAGCTGAACAGATACTTCCGTATGATTCTCTGCTTCCTTTACTATCAAATGGCATGGAATAATTGTTTCAACCCGTGTGTCAAGAGAAAGTGCCCTGTTGGCGTAACCGGCATTGCAAATATCAAACGTTCTGAGATTAGGATATTCAAATCCCTTTGACCTCAAGATGTCGCTTGTCCTGATCTCAGATAGTATTGAGAAACCATTTGGTGGTACGATCTCTCTTATCTTGTCACACACCTCATCGAAGGAATGCTTTGATTTGACTCTGTATTCAGTTGCCATTATTTCACCTTGACAAAATTTCATTCTTCATGCTTAAATACTCTTCCTTTGCGATTTCTCCTCTTGCATACCTCTCATTCAGTATGCCCAGTGCAGATTTAGTATCGTCTGCTGGGAGGTTTTCCTCACCACCGTGGCTGTGCATGTGTTGCTTTCCCATATCATTTCCTGCATTCTTCATACATCCACAAGACATATTTACGAAATTATGCAAATGTATAAAACAATGCCTTATTCAATCTGTAAATTTTGGTAAGTATATGCATACACAATGATAAGTTACCTTATAGAGTGAGACCATTCGTCTTCTATGTGGGGTACAAAAGAGCAGAGAGTTGTCAGTAGGTTAGTGAGAATCCCTTTACGCTGAGATTACCAAATCTTCCTTTCCTGATGGAAATACCCTGCCTGCCTTTATCTATAGCATGCCATACAGCTTTGCTTATGGCCAACGTGAATTTATCTGTTCTGATTATTTCATATGAGGATGGATCATTGATGCTGCCAAGAATTCTTATATTAATTTCAGCTTTCAATTGGCACATATTATCGGGGCAAGGGCCCTTTTCTTCGCTCAACTCCAAGACGAGATATTTTCCTTCTGCAATCTTTACCACCCCATTTCCCAATTCAACATTCCCCTTCCCAACAGATATTAATTCTGAAATGTTGGAATTTCTGCCCGTCTGGTCATTTTCAGACCTGTCAAACAGCGAACCCCTCCCGGTAGGGGAATCTCTTTTCCCATTCATAATTAATTATAATTCTTCTCAGTTATTTATAATATAACTGCCCAAACTGTCCAGAACACTACAATGTACTAAACATTATGAGAACAGTTTGAGTGGAAATACCTCATGCCCCTTTTCATCTGTATTTGTTTCTACTGATGTCCGGAATTTTCCTCGAGAATTACCTCTCCTCTTTTCTTAAGGTCTCTCTCACAGTTCGGACAGCACACATAATATGTCTTTCCCCTTATTTCTAATGAGATCGGATTGTCCTTGATCTCCTTTCTGCAGTAATCGCAGTGGATGCCTTCCGCCCTGGTCATGTTTTCATTCACCTCCCTGGAGGTTGCTATTTCAACTCTTTTTATGTTTGCCTTCTTTATCTTTATAAGGTCCTCATAGTACAGGATTATCATATAGGATCCATCTATCAAACAGAAGCGTTCCAGGATAATATTTTCTGGTATATTCTCTAAATTGTCGGTGTATACAAGAACCATATCTATTTCTTCATCGGCAAGAGAGATTGTGAATTTTTTGATCCTTCCGCTTGATACTATGGAGTCCAGAGCCTTCTTGGCTGTAAGCCTGCTTGTACCCAGTTCCCTTGCTATGTCAACTATACTCATCCTGGAATTTCTCTTGAGTAATAATATGAGTCTCTGTTCCAATTCAGAAATGTTTCTTCTCATAATGTAATGATTTTACTCAACTACTTTAACATTATGAATGGTAATAATATATGTATCGCATCACAATTCATAACTATGGCAACAGATGTGATATGCGGAATGAAAGTGAAAGAGAACACTGACCTGAAGAGTGAGTTTCAGGGAAAAACGTTCTACTTCTGCAGCAGCCACTGCAAGGAAGAATTCGACAAGAATCCCCTGAAATATAGCAGGTAAGGAGAATAAACATGCCAACTGATCCAGTGTGTGGAATGTTTGTACCGGAGGATACTGACCTGAAGTCGGTAGTCGACGGGCAAACATACTATTTTTGTTCAAAAACCTGCCAGCAGAAGTACTCATCTCCTGAGACCGAAGCCAGGAAGCTCAAGCGCAGACTGATTGTTGGGTGGTCACTTTCTATACCAGTTATAGTTATCACATATGGTTTTTCACATTCCATTTTTTACCTGAATTATCTTCTCCTCATCCTGACGTTGCCTGTCCAATTCTATTCCGGCTACGGATTCTATGAGGGTTCATATCATGCATTAAAGAGCAGATCGGCAAACATGGATTTGCTAGTTTCCTTGGGAACTCTTACTGCATTCGTGTTCTCCGCCTATGTAACAATCGCTCGACCAAGCTCAATTCCACCTTCCGAGGTGTATTTTGATGCATCGTCTTTCATCGTGACTCTTATTTTAACAGGTAATTTCATTGAAAACCTCACAAAGGTGAAGGCAAACAGAGCAGCCAGCAAGCTAATTGGAATGATACCTAACGTTGTCCACTACATCGCCAGCCTTGGTGATATCACTGACAAGAAGACCGATGAGATAAGACCGGGCGATAAAATATTAGTAAAGCCTGGCGAGGTGATCTCGGTCGACGGAATAATATATGAAGGCAAGAGCGAGGTGGACGAATCCATGCTCACTGGAGAGCAGGAGCCTGTTCTGAAGTCCGCCGGTCAGGTTGTGGCATCAGGCACTAAGAACCTTAACGGTGTTATTCGAATAAACGTAACCAGGACTGGAAAAGACAGCACGGTGAGTCAGATATACGAACTCATACAGAGAGCGAGTTCCGGCCGGGTCAAAGTTCAGAGAATTGCCGATGTTTTCTCCTCGGTATTCGTTCCCATCGTTATTTCATCCGCTCTTGTGGCTTCGCTTTTCTGGTACTTCTATCTTTCAAGCGTAGGATATCCGCTGGCGCTTGAAATAGGCATCCTTGCTTTTGTTTCTGTCGTGGTTGTCGCCTGCCCCTGTGCCATTGGCCTTGCTGGACCAATTACTCTACTCATCTCGTCCAACGTATCTTCTGAGAACGGCATAATAGTGAAGAATGTAAGTGCGCTGGATAGATTGTCAAAATCAACACGGGCCGTTTTTGACAAGACCGGAACACTTACCGAGCCGGATCCTGTGGTTACAGGAATTTCTGTCTCTCCTGCCGACTCTGAGGAAAACGTCATTGCACTAGCAGCTTCTGTTGAATCAGCCTCAAACCATCCAATCGCAAGAGCCATAGTTGCGTTGGCCGAGAACAAGAAGATTCCTCTATTCGAAGCGACGGAAATTAAGGAGATTCCCGGCGTAGGGATTACAGGCAGGGTAAATGATAAGGAAATCAGGGTCTCAAGAGCAAAGAAGGAAGGGGGATCGACCGTATCAGTGAATGTTGATAACGAGGAAAGGGGGTTCATTTCACTTTCCTACGTCATCAGGAAGGAAGCCGTTTCTGCCATAAAAGGCCTCAGATCCATGGGAATTAGGTCTTCAATGATAACCGGGGACTCCATGGAAGAAGCAAGAAGAGTGGGAAATCAGCTTGGAATCGATGATATTCACGCCGAGGTGCTTCCTGCAGACAAATCAGAAATAATAAAGAAATATCAGGCAGCAGGGGATCATGTAATTTTCACTGGAGATGGAATCAACGATACTGTGGCTCTGGAAACAGCCGATGTCGGAATTGCCATGGGTTCGGGCACCGATATCGCAAGGGAGAGTGGAGACATTATACTCCTCAAAAACGATCTCAATGATGTGGTATATGCCAAGATCATAGGCAAAAAAACCATAGGGAAGGTCAAGCAGAACATTGGATGGGCGTTTGGTTACAACACTGCATTAATCCCTGTAGCCGGAGGGTTACTTGTCCCACTGTTTGGCCTGTCGATCTATTCATTTCTGCCCATACTTTCAGCACTTGCCATGGGGATGAGTTCCACATCCGTGGTTCTTAATTCACTTCTGTTGAGACGCAACGTATCAAAGCTTATCCAGAAATATGAAAAAGGAGTGGTGGTAACTTGAATCAAACAATGAATGCTATGGCAAATGGAAACTGGTTTGTAAGGAATATGGCCGGATATAAAGTGATTATGCGCGTTCTGTTTGGGGTGGTATGGCTCGCCGATGCATGGCTCAAATGGCAACCCGCATTCTTCAGTGGGTTCGAATCCATGATTCAGAGCTCAATGATTCAGCAGCCGTCCTGGATGATGCCGTGGTTTCAGTTTTGGATCAATGTAACGTCCTATGATCCGTACCTGTTTGCATTGCTTATTGCTTTACTTGAGACTCTGCTTGCGTTAGCAATACTATTTGGTTTATTGAGGAAAATAGTCTATTTCCTTGGGGCAATCTTCAGCTTCTTTATGTGGTCCGTACCAGAGGGTTTCGGCGGTTTTTACATATACGGTGCGACCGATATAGGCACAAGCATAATTTATGTGCTTGTATTTCTTCTGCTCATACTGATAAACGGCGCCTTTGGAACAAGCAAATATAGTCTTGATTACTACATAGAAAAAAAATACAGGAATTGGTCCAAGCTGGCGGAGATTAATTCTGGCGAAAAATAAGAAAAATCACACATATTTTTTAACCCTATCTCCATAATTTTTGGTAATATGTCACTGAGGTGCATTTGACCGCTTCTGCATCTCCGTAATTGATAGAGTAGAGTTCTGGGCAATGCCAGAACTCTACTCTATCAAAAATTCAAGGAATTAAAACTTGAAGGAAAGGTCGAGATCTGCTTAATATTATAATGGTATATGTCTTGGATGTTTAGCTCAGTAAATCACGCCGAGATATGTATAAATATTCGTTGTGACTAAAGTATAATACTTATGTCTCAACAAAAGTTTGTTGACAGGATCGAAGAAATGAAAATCCTGGAAAGGGCCATGTCTGCGAAAGGGCCCTCACTATTCATCCTTTATGGCAGGAGAAGGGTTGGGAAGACCGAATTGATCAGCAAGTTCCTAGGCACCAGGGGTGTTTATTTTCTTGCAACTGCAGAGGGAGACAGGGAGAACATAAACAGCTTCAAAGCCATTATGTCAAAGTTCCTGGGTGATGAAAGCATCCTTATGGCTAATTTCGACGACTGGCACTCTCTTTTCACTGTTCTGACTTCGAGCAGTTCATTTCAAGCGAAAGCACGTGAATCAAAGATCATAATTGTCATAGATGAATTCCCATATCTCATAGAGGCTAACAGGGCAATACCGTCGGTATTCCAGAAGGTATATGACACCGTACTGAGGGAGAAGAACGTAATGCTGATTCTTTCAGGCTCTTCTATCAGCATGATGGAAAATGAGGTGCTTTCTTACAGGAGCCCTCTTTACGGCAGAAGAACAGGCCAATTGCAGTTACGACCACTGAAGTTCAGATACTTGTCAGAATTCGTGAATTATGGGTTCGAAGATTTATGTAATACATACTTTGTATTTGGCGGCATACCAGATTACCTCCTGAAACTTGATCCTGATACGGGATTCTGGGAAAACGTTTCAAAAAGCATCATTTCAAAAGGAGCGCCCCTCTACGAGGAGGCAGATTTTCTTCTCAGAACTGAATTTAGGGAACCTAGGAATTACATGCTGATTCTCAGATCCATTTCATACGGAAATCATACATTGGGGGAGATATGCGCCTATTCCGGTCTGGACAAGAGCATGGTATCAAAATATCTGGACGTGCTCATGTCACTGGGCTTAGTTATTCCGGAGAAACCTTTTGGAGCTTCTGAGAAATTTAAGAGAAGATTAAACTGGATATCCGACCCGTATCTGAAGTTCTGGTTCAGGTATGTACTGCCACACAAGAGCGAGATTGAGAATTCTCGCAATGAAGAGATTCTTAAGATCATAGTGGATGATTTCCCCACTTTTGCGGGTGAGCAGTTTGAGAACCTCATGAAGGAGCTCATATTGGAAGGGATACTGGGCAGATCATTTGATACGGTTTCCAGATGGTGGGGCAGGAATGAGTCCAACAAAAAGGGCAGGGACGTTGAGGAGATAGATATCGTTGCATATTCCGAAACACGAGGAGAATTGCTTTTCGCTGAATGCAAGTGGACAAACAGCCCAGTTCCCATAAGTATAGTTGAAGCCTTAAGGACAAAGTCGGAAACACTGAGAAAGCAGTACCCCGGAAAGAAATATAGCTATGCTGTGTTTTCTAAGAGCGGATTCAAATGGACACTGCAAGAGCCAATTAGTGATGTGATTCTTATGGATCTTTCAGACATAGAACGCGAGATTTACAAGAAAACATAGGGATCGGAAGATTGAATGAACGGCAATCGGTGAGGAATTCATTCCTGCATGGGTGTGAACTTCACTCATAAGACAAGAAACCAGCTAACAGAGATCCATGGTGGGAACCAGGAATTTCAGTGACCGGATAATAGGTTAAGATGCATATTCGAGAAATGTACCTTTAGTCCCCTTTGATAAAAAAAACTGCATAATAAATGCAAAAAGTTTGGTATTCAAGTTATTGAGATATAGTTTGACAAATGGACCGGTCGGGATTTGATTAAAGTTTTAAGGGAATACGGTCCTATGAAGCCGGTTTAAAAATAGAATTTATAATATTTGAAATAATGTATTATGGTGATCGTGTGGTAAATGTTGATAGAATGCATATAGAAAACTTCAGATCAGTGAAGAATTTAGATGTAAAACTTGACAAAATTAATGCCTTAATAGGACCGAACAACGCTGGAAAATCAAATGTAATGAAAGCATTGTCTATAGTTCTAGGGGAGTCTTGGCCTTCCAGTAAAATCGTTGATGATAACGATTATTTTGATAGAGATCGAAGAAAGCCAATAAAAATACAAGTCATGTTCGATCAGCACTTTGTGGATAGCAGATATGGCATGAAAGTGTATGGGTTTGGGTTTGAATGCCAAAATGATGATGTAAACTTTCTCGCCTTGGATTCTTCTGGGGATCCTTTAAAATACTCTAAGGGTACTCCTGTGAGAGTTTCTCAAGAAATGAAAGATGAGGTTTCACTCGTTTTTGTAGACATAGATAGACAATCCACGCAACAAATTAGGGCGACTCAATGGACACTGTATGGCAAGATTCTCAAATTCCTAGGGAGTAAAATACCTGAAAATAATAAAGCGCAGTTTTTGAAGGCTGTGATAAGTGCATTTAACTCTGAAATATTTAATATTTCCCCAGGTTCTGACCTCAGATACCTTGAAGAACAACTTAAAAATTCTGTAAAGGATCACACAGGGTTTGATTTGACGCTGGAGCTCTCTATACTCGACCCTGTCGAGGCAATAAAGAACGTTAGACCATATTTTAAAGAGGGAACAAATCCTAGTAAATATGATCCAGAAGAAATGGGTGCCGGGACACAAAGTGCATTATCAGTTTCGATAGCTAGAGCATATAGCGAGATCGTTAAGAAAAGTGTTATATTGGCAATAGAAGAGCCTGAACTACACTTTCATCCCCAGGCATGTAGGAACTTTTACAACCGTTTGAGACTGCTTTCTGAAAGCGGGCTTCAGGTTATATATAGTACGCATTCACCGTATTTTGTTGACGTTTCTAAGTTCGAAAGCCTACATGTGGTAAGAAAGAAAAACTCTACGACAACGATCGAATCGGGATTGACATTGTTGTCTACAGGTAGTCAGCAGAATCGTATCATCACCAAATTTAATGAGGGTGTAAATCAAGCACTTTTTGCAGATAGCGCTGTTTTGGTTGAAGGTCCTGATGATGAGATTGCATGCAAAGCGATGTTTGAAAAACAAGGTTTTGATCTCTACAAGAATAACGTTTCGGTAGTGTCTTGCGGAGGACTACCAAATATACCTACAATTGCGAGGGTTCTAAATGCGCTGAAGATAGACACGATTGCACTTGTCGATGAGGACCCAGGCAATTCCAATACGGCCTCAATCATAGAGAAACTCAAAGGTATACTCGGAGATGATATGGTATACCTCCAGTCTCCTAATCTGGAAGGAATATTTGGAATGTCAAGTAAATTCAATCAGGCTTCCGCGTTAACCTTTTTCCAAAATTACCAAAATGGTGTGCCCCAAGTGTATTCTGATTTGACCACAAGATTATCCCCCTAATGGGAATTAATGAAAGCGCGGGATTTTTGCCCGCCTTTTCCAAAAGGTATGGTTGCAGTGCTGTGCAACCATTGTCTCTTGAACAATTGAGGTTCAGCACGGCATGAGGAACCCCTTTCCCCTTATCCCCCCTTAAATTGCACTCCGCAGGAGAGAATAATGTGCCCGAAGCGAGCCGGAAGTCTTGCGTAGCAAGACCAAGTGGTGTAAGCGTTAGCGGTGGGTGGTGTGAACACCAAGCGTAGCGAAGGTGTGAAACACTACCCATACACCACGAGCGGCGAGCACAGGACACCACCCTGAATGAGCAAGGCGAATGAGGGGCTCTTCGGAGAAGAGTGCGAGACGTAAATCAAAAGAGGGGTTAGGGGTGAATTTTGATTGGAGGCGAAGCATGGTATCCTGTGCTCGGCGTGCAGGCGAGCGAAGGGCACATAGTAATTGGCGAAGGCTCAAAGAGGGGTGGCTGAAAGTCGGGGTGAATTTGAGCCGAAGCATACCAAAAGGTATTAAAATCTGAAAGAATATAGAGTTGTATTATGACCACAGCAAAACAGTCAAGGCTTGTAAGCATACCTAAATCCGACCTTGATAGTCTGGAGGCTACAGTCGAAACTCTGGAAAATGAATATGTCATGGATCAACTGGAAAGGAGCGAACAGGATATACAGAAAGGTAGGGTCAGGAATGTCAGAGAGTTCCTGAAAGAACTCTAATAATACTTCTTGGCTTCGTCTTTGTGAAGGATTGCTCTGAGCGTCACTTTCTTTTGCTCTTCGTTTATTTCATACCAGACCCTAAAAGGGCCAATTCTGAGTTGCCATAGACCGTGAAGCTTGCCTCTCAATGGCTTACCAGACTGAGGTTCCTGTTCCAGTCTCTCTGCCATGTGTTGCAGCCATTCTTTCTTATCCTTATGGTTCCTAGAGAATTCCTTCTCGAATGCTTCCGTTGATTCTACGGTGTAGCTCATGAAAACCAACCATTTCTCCCTAAAATTACTGTCATTCGAAGCACTCTTCTTAAATTTTCTCAACGCTCTCGTACGATCTGACGATCTCTTCTAATTTTTTGACGGTCTTGACTTCACGATTGTTCTTGAATACAGTCTCTGGAACCTTGAGGTACGTCCATTTACTGCCAGTCAGTTTAGTCGAATCCTCACACCACTCTCTTGCCCTCTTATCCTTGTTTTTCACTTCCACAGACTCTTCTCCTTTGGTTTCTATGATGTAGTTTTCTGAATCGCAAACAACAACAAAATCTGGCAGGTAATAAGATAAACCTTTTTTGTCGTTCACATACTCCAGGTAGAAATTCAGGTTGTTATCATTCTTTATGTATTTTTTGACATCTGAAGCATCATTATCAAGAAACTTACAAAAGTCATACTCAAAATCATTCGCTACCGGTACAAGATTAAGAATGCATTTCTTCGGCGTGTAGGTTTTCTTCCTGGTCAAGGAGGGTCTGATGTCCTTTACCTCTCTTGATTCTGACTGAAGTCGCACTTCGGTGGAAAGGATTGTCAACTTATTTATCACCTTCACGAAGAGCTCTGTAAGGAAATCAACGATTTTTGGTTCACTTATAGCTTGAAGGAACCTATAATCATCTTTCACATCTTGTGTCAAAGCCGCTGTAAAGATGCTGTTAGTAACATACGAGTCTAGCTTTCCTACAAGCTCACTATTTCGAGATGGGATTTTGCAAGCCCTTAGAATAATATTTGCCAAATAAGAGATGACCGATGGATAGTTTTCCGGTATTGGCTGTTCCCATCTATCACGCCATCTCTCTTTCTCTGTTAACGCATCTCTTCCTACCGCAGACTTAATATTAGTATACGTTTCTAAATCCAGGTCAAACTTTCCCTGTGGAAGCGTGGAAATGTCAATTTCGTTGAATGATCTGTTCTCTCTTTTATATTTTGGAGATAGGACTGGAATCCGAAAGTTAAATTCAGATTTCCTTAGAGTATCCGGGAATATGTTTGTAACTGTAGGTAAATTTCTCTCTTTGTATCTTTTTATGTCGACTCCCTGCTTTCTCATCTCCTCGTCTATATAGTCAACAAAGGCCTTTGTACCGAAAACGTCAACCGTCTCTTCGTATCCTGATTCCGGGCCGAACATCAATCTAAGCCCACGTCCAAGCGCTTGTTCCGGCAGAATTTCTGCTTTAGAAGTAAATGGCCTTAGACCGACTATGACACAAACATTCTTGACATCCCATCCTTCTCTCAGCATCAGGACACTCACGATAGCCCTGTACTTGTGCGATGTATCTATCTCCCTTGTCTCCTGCTTAAGCTTTTGCCATTCTTTGTCGCTAATTTCGCCTTTGAGATTGGTGTGAATAATCAGTGTTTTCCCCTTAAATTCGTTCTTGGTTTGCAGATAGTTATTGATGTCTTCTGCTTCGGAAGTCTTAGTTGCCATGAAAAATATTATCGGATGCTTCTTGACCTTATCCATGACACCGTTGTAATAAGACCATCTTCTGCATCCCGCTTCAATATAATCCCTATAAATGACATCAGCTCTGTCCGATGGGGTTTCATGAGGATTTTCGACCTCACCTATAATCGGTGACTTCACGATTCCACATCTTATGGCATCTGCCAGAGGAAAATCGGTAATCACCCATTCAAAAATACTTCCAGAATCCTGCCTTTTTGGGGTTGCTGTGAAGTCTAGCTGAAATGACAATTCTTTCCCTTTCTTCTTAAGCAGATCGTTGCAAGTCAAGATAAATTGGTTCCAGATAATATCCTTGTCCCATACGTGGTGTGCCTCGTCATTAATTATGCCCAGGCTGGTTAGGGCATTGATCTCCCCCATGATTTGGTCATAATATCTTATGGTGTCCGATGGTTTCTTGCCTACGATCTCTTGTATGGGATTAACAGGCGCATTGTCTCTTTCATAGATTCTTTGAACATTGGTCAGGTAAAGTCTGCCTTTTGTGCTTCTGGTGGGAATGTAATCTTCAGTTACAGATTCGAATTCCCAAAGATGTTGAAATTCGTCTGGAATCATTACTCCAGAATTGAATATCTTAGAATCCGAAAAATCCTCTTTCAGCCTCTCATAAACTGCTATGTTAGGCGCGATTATAAGAAAATTCCTCGGCATTTCTTCATTATCTTCCATTATGTTGTTGAAATATGACCAGACAATCGCCAGTGCCATAACATAGGTTTTCCCGGAACCTGTAGCCATTTTAAAGCAGTATTTGGGAAACAAATATTCGTTTGGATTGTATGCTATTTTCTTGGTGCTGTCATAATTCAGGATCAGGTCGCTCATTTTCCTGAACTTTTTCACTTCATATATGTAAATAAGGGTTTCTATTGCCTCTTTCTGGGCAAAATAATACCTGAATTTCTCATCAATTATCTTGTGCTCATCGTCGAACCAGAATTGCAACAATCGCCTGGTAGTTTTAGAAGTGCCATAATAGCCAGAGTTCCTCCAGTTTCTAACCTCGCTTCGTAAAGCTTCCACAAGAGGAGCGGTTGTCTGTACCCTTGTTTCTGGCTCTTCGAATGGGTTCATGCTACAGTTACCTCTTTCATTGTTGTAGTATCGTTTCCGAACACATCTATGACCTTTACCATTACCTTGTACGTCCCGGGTGCGTCATAATGATGCTCTATTGATTGCAACTGCAAACTCTTCTTTTTCTTTGTCCTGAATTCCTGCCACTCGTTGTGAAAAGTATCGTCCCTGTAATTCCAGTCCACGCTCCAATAGTCTATAAAATCACTCCACTTGAGTATCTTATCTCTGAGTTCTTCCGGTATGGATTCTGGGTTCGGTATGATGAAATTTTCAAGGTTAACCTTTACCTTCCTTCCTGAAGTTGCGAGTTTAGCTTCAAGGAAGGCATGCTCATAGAAATCAACATCTCCAGCTTCTACTGCTCTCTTATCCATTACCTCGTTTGGTATGATCCTGAGAGAGATTCCAAAATCGTAAGATCCCCTGAGCTCCCTTAATATCCTATCGTTGAATTCCATCTCAAAGTCCCATCCCAAGACATCCAGAGAATCGAAGCCGTTGTCTTTTGCTTCTTTCAGGCATTCCTCAACCTCACTTTTTGTAACAGGGTAATCTATTGGGCCAACGTGAACCGCCTTTCCGGATATAATTCCGTGTATGCACTTGTAGTCGTAGACAGGCTTGGCTTTGTAAAGTTGTAAAATAAAATCAATGTAATTTCTATAAACAGAGCCGAGGTTCTGATCCATCCAGTGCTTTCTTTCATATTTTCCAAGGTTTAGGACCTCAAAAGGTTTACAATGAGGAATATCAAGTGACCTCTTTCTTATTGTGTGAACAGAAAATCTTCCAATATCAGCCGCAATCCATTTTCTGCCCAATTTCTCTGCCACTGCAGCAGTGGTCCCGGAGCCGGAGAAGAAATCAGCAACCAAATCTTCTCTAACAGAAGATGATAAGATTACTCTTTCAAGTAACTGTTCAGCATTTTCAGTAGGATAGCCAGTGCTAAAAGAATATCCAGGAATATCCGTCCAATTCGTATCCAAAAGGTATTCGTCTGACGGCTCTACCCAGTATTCTGGTCGGCTAGTCTTAGGATTTAGTCTAAGTCTGCCTTCTTCAATCATCTTATCTATATTTTCTTGTGAGAATTTCCAATGTTTTCCCGGTGGAGGCTCCATAGACTTACCAAAGAATGTTTTAGCTGACCCCTGTCCCGCTGAGTCATCCATATGCCTCCAATAGCCTTTTCGTTCCTCCTCGGTTTTGATTTTTGTTTCAGTTAGGAGCATGTTTTCGGATTTCGCGTATAAAAATAATGAATCCGTGGCTGTAGGAAAAACTGTTTGAGTTCTACTGGCCATAACATTTTTCCTCGTTCTATTTATTATTATTTCATTTCTAAAATTGTCGTAACCAAATATCTCGTCCAAAATTGTCTTTATATAGTGTGAATAATGATAGTCAAATCTTACCCAGATTGCACCATCCTCAGCCAGCAAATCTTTCATCAGGACGAATCTATCATACATATACTGAAAGAAAGAGCTAGGGCCTTCTTTCCACATGTTTCTATAGGCTATCTCCTCTATGGCGGAAGGTTCCTTTACTGCACCTTCATCTCCAACTTCCAAAGTTATATTCATGTTTGTGCCCGTGAAAAATGGCGGATCTGCGTAAATTAACTTTATTTTTCCACGAAACTCGGACAGCAAAGATGCCATAACGTATTTGTTGTCTCCCCAGATCAGTTTATTCTTCCATTCGCCATTCTCAGAATCTTTCTTAAATTGAGCGAGCGTTCCAATATTTGATCTTGGAAGGTTTATCGTCTCAATTTTCTGGAATGGAAGCTCAACTCTTTCCACTTCCTCTCTCTTGTTTTTCCAATAAATTCCAAAATCCCTCATTTGATCTCCACACTTCCATTCTCAGAGTCTCTTCCTAAGCTCTCCAGATACAATAGAAGCATCCGATAATAATATTTGTGACTCCATTGTGTAATATCTGCCTATCTTCTTCTTGATCAGTGTGATGAGGCCAAGGTTTTGCAAATAGTTGACGCTCTGGAAGAACGTTGACTTGCTAACACCTCTGAGCAACAAATGACTGGATGCCGAGACTTCGGAATACGCCCTGTTGGTATCCTGATTTTTGACCAATGCTGCCAGTATCAGCAGGTCCCGGTCTCCAAGGTTCTTGAGCGTTTCGCCTTCCACCTCCACATAAGCCTGTTTCAGTGCTGTTTTGATCAAGTCATCATCCCATTTATTGCTTCTGCCAAGAATTTCCAGGGCCTTTATTCCGATCCTTGCGTCACTCCTGTAGTCCCTAACAAGCAGTGCAGACAATAGCCCTAGAGACTCTTTGTCATATTCATTCAGGCCTTCCTTTGCCCTCATTTCAGGTAGGATATCGATAAGGTTCTGCGTTATTATCCAGAGCATTCCCTTGTCCCTTATCTCACGGCTCATTACATCAAGAATAGTATGATAGGATTTCGTAAGCCTGTGAGCCTCGTCTATGCATATCAAAACATCCTTTCTTTTGCGTTCCTCCATCTCCCTGTAGATCTGCCTTAGCATAAGCTCGGCATAGAAGTTCTGGGACTGCTTCGTCGGTAATGTTGAGAAATCAAACACAATGCTTTCACTGCCTATTTCCACGCTTCCCATGTCATCGATTATGAGCGATTTCACATTCTGCTCTATTGCGTTGAGCGTTTCGATCTGGTTCTTCGAGGCTGATTTTCTTTTTTCGGATATCATTTTCATGAATGTCTTCCAGTCGTTGCTCTGGGAGGCTATTTCCTGCAGAAAAGCTGGTGTCTGCTGTAGCTGTATTCCTGTGCTTGTCTTCTCACTGAAAAATGCGGTCATGTAAGCCTCTGAGAAGGCATTTATGTCCCTGAACGGATTCGGTAAGCACTGCTTTGCATCTATTACTGGTATTCCAAGATGGACTTCATGGTCATCGGGCTTGAACGAGAATATGATCCTCTGCTTCTCGCTGAACTTCGATAGTAAATGTATCGTGAGATAGCTCTTTCCCTGCCCTGATACACCTGTTATGGACACATTCCTGTTTCCCTTGTGCTCTATGTAATCCCTTAAATCAATGGCTCTTGCTGAGCATTCCTCCCTCCTGAACTTTCCCTTTTCCATATCGGGAACAATGGCATAGGCCAACGCTGAATGCCCTGCGAACCTCTTTAGCCTTGAAAATGGGTTATAGAAAAGCCTCTCCTGATTTCTTATTGGTAGTTCTATTATCGGCTTTGAGAGGATCTTCCTTGCGTTTACAAAGTCAGAGAAGCCAGTTTCCTTCATAATCCTGCTCTTTTGTTTTCCAGATATTTAATCGTATTTGGCTACCTTTTAATTATGTATCGCCTGTGCGGGTTTACAACAATCGTATAGTGCTCCACGCTGACCGTGTGTGTCTCCAAGAAATAGAGTATTGCGATGGTGCATAGAACTGCAACTAGGATCAGTGAATATTCTAAGCCAAGCATTGTGTATATGAGGTAAGCAGGGAAGAAAAAGATAACTCCGAATACTAGTATGTAAATCAGCAGTGTGAATGCGAATATTATGATTATGACAGCACCGATGACTGCATAAGCGATGCCTGCAATGCCAATAATCTCGTAAAAAATGTTGCCTGAGGTCGCCATGGATATGAGATGCTGAAATAGTCCGGGCCATAGCAAACTCGTTATGAAAAAAGCAGGGGCTGATACCAAAAATGTCAGGATTAATGTATCTTCGTCCATGCTTTACCTCTGGGCCCTGAATCTTCTGTTCGGTGTTATCGTTGCCGATATTGTTGCCTCCTCACGCCTAAATATGAGACCGAGCTTTGTTATCGTCCGATCTATCCGGAAAACAGGATTCGATTCATATTCAACATAGCTTATGTCCGGATTGCGTTCCATGAATCTCATCACCGAATCTATCTGCCTGCGGTCCTCAAGCTCGTACTGGTTAACCGTTTTCTCGATAACGGTTTCCTGGAGCCTTTCGAGCGTGCCCTTCTTCTGAGGGTCTGCCATCACATACCTTATTACCTGAGGCTCTTCCTCTCCTCTCAAAACAATCCTTTCAGTTCTTTCCATCTTCTCCATCTCCGTTGAAAAAGGCAAGCCATGTCTGTACCTTTGCGAGGAATTCTTCTGCCGTTAAGTAATCCGGCTCTGAAATCAGTATTTTTGTTAACGGGTGCTCTGGGAATTTGCTGGCGAATGTTGATTTTACCTTTGTTATGTCAACGTCTGCCTTTTCCACAATATAATATTGCGTGATGGGTAATACGTCGATTTAGCGGGGATTACGACGGTTATTGGAAGCATCCATAAGCCTCAGAAAATCCTCCATGGTTGCAGGATCAACCATATCAATCTCGTCATTGTAGGAATAACAGCATTCACAATTGAACGATATAATCAGATGGGTAAATATCACATCTATGTGCATATCATCGCTAATAGGGTATCTGGCGGTCTTTTTCTTAGTGGAATTGATTGATATACTTGATTCCCTCTGGCACTTCGGGCATAAAACGTTGCCTCCGGTCTGAGCGAATCTGACTATGAAATAGAAATAATCATTCTCAATAAGATTCCAGAAAAGCATGGGGTCTCTGCCAATCATGTAGGTATAGATCTCCTCAGGCTTGGTTCTGATCTCTATCCTTCTTTTATCAGTTTCATCTTCGAGCCTCTCTATGAAATTCATGTTTGCAAGCATATCGATTCTTTTGTCTATCCATTCGTGCTTGAGCTGGTTTGAGGAGTGAATCTTTTCCTTTGGAATGTTTGATAATGCCATGTACAGATCGCTAGTGAACGTGTGCTGGAATTTGCGCTCCCTGTCCTGTATTGCCCTTAGAACCGCTTCCGCTCGCCTGTCAGGAGGGTAAAAATAATCAATAGGGGTGTCAAAGATCATGAAATTTGAACAACTTAATCGTTTATGTTAAAATATCAGCCTATCTTTATTTCGATTTTCTATTGTTGAAAATGTCGCTTGCCCTTTTCTGCAACTTGCCACTTTTTGCTGCCAGCAGAGTTCCGATGAACAATATTATCGCTGAAAGGAAGAATATTCCTAGACCATAAAAGAAGAATGAAAGGTAAATTGAAGCAGAGTAGTGCAGGTAATGAAACAAAGCTCCCAGTGCGATTATTATCATGGAACCTATGAACATAAAGGTTCCAACAGTCATTGTTTTGTTTATAGGATGAAATTTAACCATTTTGTCATCACCTCACCTATAATCATTCTTGAATTTTTTGATAAATTCAAGCATCTGTTCCTCCTTGGGTCCACGCTTTCCGACATAGTTATAAAATCCTTCCTCATCTATTTCCCCTGCAATATACTTATTGGCCGCTTCGTTTAGTCTTTTCGTGTATTTTGTTGATCCATAGGGCTTTCTTATGAACAAACTGCTGTATTCAACTGTTTTCCCGTCAGGGGATTTTAGGGCCCCAGGAAGTTCAGAAAGTATATCATGGTCAGTCTTCCAAGTTCTTGTGCCCTGAATCCTGTTCTGCCTAATCACTCTGGTGAAGCCTCCTGAGCCTATTGTTCCAATTACCGGATTTATCCCATAATCCTTGGCCTTAAATGCTCCGTAGAGTAGGGTCGAAAATCCTATACCAAAAGGAATGAAGAAACCTAGGAAGGAACCCCATAGGCTATAGATCAATATTTTTGGATACTTGAGAGCAAGTAATATGTCAATGACCATTATTGCAATGCCAATGCTTAAATAGATTAATCTATATCTCATTTACCTATCACCTGAAATTATAGGAAGGAATATTTATTTAAGCCTTCATAAAGAACATCCAATCGCCTTCTCGCATATGTAGTCTGCACCAAGGTCGCATGCAACATGAACACCAATATCTATTACTGTTTGTAGAACAACATCGCAAATTGATGCGACAACCCCAAAACAAACGACATAAACAATAGGATCCTCTATGAATTCTAAGCATACGATGCCAGATGCCTCTTCACAAGCTAAGTCCTCTGATACACCCTCTGCAAGAAGTGTACAAAGCACGGTTCCAAGAGCATGACAAATAAGACATTCAATGGCGTTTGGATCTGATTTTACATTTGAAAGAGCAATATCCTTGTTAGTTACGTTTACTTTCCCATTAGAGCCCAATCCAGTTCCGTCAACGTGAACAAGTTTCTTGCCATTTATTGTGTCAATGTATTTGGTTTTAAACTTGTTTGTAATATTTTTACCATTATATTGTATAATATAAGTTATGTCTGCAATGGAGGAGGTATTGCCCTCAATTATTTGTTTCCAATTTAGGATCGTCCCTGGGCCCTCTTTGTAATGAACAATTGTCACACCTTCCGTTATTTTTAGTTTCCCCTCTGTATATTCCTCCTTATGTGGCACACTTATTCTTGTTATTTTTCTACCATTTGCATCAAAACAATTACTGCAGGTCATAAATTATGAATGAAAATATTATATATAAATTTTTCCAGTATGTGAGAAAACTTGACAAATTCAATGTTTCAATTAGTTTATGGAACTTACTAAGCAAAGATAATATCGTAGTTAATATTACCTTGATGCATATTTTGATTACATTTTGAAAGAATATCTAAAAAGGCATTTTCATTATAGCCTTTCCGTTGGGCAGATTATAATTCTATTATAGAATCCGGAATACAAAGCTATTTTACCTTCTTTTCATCTTCAATATTTATGCCATTTGAGGAGATGGATAAGGCTATAAAATGAGCACTATTTCCAACTACATAAGCCATGTCAAAAAGATAGAGATAATTGGTCTCGTCCTTTGCTAAATAAGCCATAATATTGATTATCAGAACAACAAAAGATACAATGGTCACAAGGATGATGTGATATCTGTACGGATTCATGTGTCTTCTCCCAATCCTCTAGTCGCTGTGTTGTTCCAAACAAAATACGCATTGAGGAGAAAATACGCTCCAGCAATAACAGATAACGATGCAATTACTGTTCCAAAAGATTTAATGTTATAGGAAATGGATAACGATAATAGACCCGCAATACCTGAAATAAGAAATACAGTTCCAAAGCTCAAAAGAAATACTGCTCTAATTCTTTGCTTTTCTGTATGCACTTAAGCCACCTTGTATAGTTAATCTAACAATTGCTGCAATTACAAACAAAACGCCTATTCCTACTGACCCTCCCCAGAGTAGAGATTCAACACCAGAATAATACGTTATTATCCCGAAAATGAATAGGGTTACTCCGATAGCAAGACTCATAATTCCAGTTCTAAAGAACCACGGATATTCCTTTCCAAGAATAAACAAAATGGAGACCCCTATGGCTACCATGGCAAATACCAGAGGAAATAATATAGGTATTGCGGATGTAAAGTTTCCATCATATTTTATGTGCTGTGATAGGAATACTGACAGATATAAGAAAATCCAAGCTATGCTATATGAAAGTATGGATTCATAAAACTTTCTCTTGCTGGTTATAATCATAAAGTCACTTTACTTGCAGCAGTCAATCACTTTTATTGCATCTTCAGTGCATTCTCCTGCTTTATATACACAATAGGCGCAAGCAAGAACATCAAGACTAAAACAGACAAGACATGCAGGGAGTGTTAGGAAGTCAAAGCAAGCTGCCAAGCAATCGGGTAAAACCAAACATTCAGCACATATTTCTTCAATATCTGGAACACTAAGCACACAATCGGTCAAACTTAATGCATTTTCGAGACAACATGTAAAATTAAAATCCATAAGGGTAACTTTGAACGATAGTTCTAGATTATTTATGATATCTAATCGATTTCGATTATTTGCATATATGTCAGGAAAAGCTTCAAGAAGAGACACCATTTTTCCATAAATTCTGTTTCGTTTCGTCGACGCATCTTTTTTCAAATTACTTATGATGGAACTCAAGTCTTTTATTATGGACAGAAAGCTTCCTTTATAACGAATGACTATGGGAAGGGAAAAAAGGTCAACATTTTCTGGATTCTTGGGAGAAACATTAACCGATAAAAATAAAACGCCTTTATTGCTTTCGAGAGGGATTATATTTCCTTCCAAATATGTCGTGTCTTCATCATCTGTTATCTCAAAATATAATGAATATGCTTTTCCTGACTGAACTACCTGCTTTTCTGTGATGTCATAATTCATTTCCCGGAATGCCATGTGGTAACCCTGTGTCTTATCTGAGAAAATCAGAGACATATTTTTCAAGCCACTGTTGGCGATAACGTTGGGGGTTGGAATCTTTGGTGACACTTTTATCGGTGTTTTGTAGTTATTAATCTTTGTTTTCAAAACGTTTCCATCTTTGCTTACTATCACAGCTCCGCTCATTATTAATTCATTTTTACGGCTACCCATAATAATTAGATCAAAATTATATATATATATACTTTACTATGATATTTTAACAATTAAAACGGCATTTTCATTATAGCCTTTCCGTTGGGCAAAACTGCCTGAAACTCGTAGCCTTGACTGAGGAATTTTTCTATTTCATCTACAGGCACGAGCCTCTGCTTTGAGCCGTTGCCTGACATTGCGCCAGCAACCTTGTCGCGAAGAAGTTTCTGGAATGCATCGTTGTCCATCTCAGCAAGGTTCATCATATCGATTTCATCCTGTTTGTAGCCCACTGCGAGAAGCAGTTGCTGTTGTAGGTATATTTTTGCATCGATCTCCGATGGCTCTGTTATCCTTGTTTCGAGGTACTTTAAGCATTTCTTGTACGATTCGCGCATCTCCTCGATCATGTCCGGAGGCAGTCTCTTGTTCGTGCTGTATCTGGCTTCGATATCGCCCTTGTGCCCCATTATGAACTGCCTCCAAGGATGCGATATTAAGCCCTTGCTCTCTGCTATGTCAAGTGCCATTGAGAAATACGCCCTTAATACGCTGCCCCGTATATTGCATCTCTGACATCCCTTGTAACGAGCGTTGTCCTTAGGAATGCATTCTTCTTTATTCCTCGGACATCGAACTGCAACAGCGGCGAATCATAGGTCAGTTCCTCTCCCTGTTTCCTCCTCTCTTCGAGGTATTCCTTTATGTATGTTGCTCCCTCCTCACCTATGAATGAGAAATACTGATGCCTTGCCTTGCTAAGCTTGCTCTTCACCATTACAGTAACAGGGATCTTGTCGAACTGTATCTCGTCTGATAGTTTTAACTCCTTTAAATCTCCCAATCGCAATCCATCAGTGCCCTCGTAATCTCCAAGCGATTCCGGTCTTAGCCCTGAAAATGCCATTAATGCTATGATAACCCTTCCTCGCGATGTCGCTTTTCTCAATATTCTTGCAAGCTCTTCCTTGCTGGGCACTCTCTCATTTGCTATCGTCGGCGTTTCGTTCTCTCCGGATATGTTAACGGCTAACTGTAAACGGATACCGTTAAACTTCAGCCATGACAGAATAACCTTCTTGAACCTTGCAATGTATGAGCCCGCTTTTCCTTTACTCTCCATTTCCCTTACAAAATCAGAAAATTCATAGCGGAAATCCTTCTCGTTTTTCCTTGCCTTTTCGAGAATCTGCTTGGGCGTTGTTCCTGTCATTTCGCAATAATGACCGAGGTTTCTCAATGCCACCGTTGCAGTCAAAACTGACTTTGCCCTTAAATTTTCAAACCATCTCCGCACATCCTCATCAAGAAGAAGATCCTGATACTTGGGCTGAATGGTCATGATAGCATAACGAGTAATGGCATAAGAAGTATTCGATTAATAGTTTAAATGGACCGGTCGGGATTTGATTAATGTTTTAAGTGAATACTAAAATAGAAAATGTTTTTAATCATTTTGATATGATATTATAATGTGGATTAATAAGGCTTGGGTAAAGCCGTACAAAAGAAGAGATGGAACATACGTAAGAGGATATACTAAAAATGTTGATAGGAAGACCAGACAAAGAAAATTTGAACTAAATGAAATCGACGTGGGAACTCCTTCTTGGTTTGTACCAAACGTAAATGTAAAATTCGTAAGAAAATAATAGATTATATCCAATCTATTTTAAGATTCATTTAAATCCCTTTAAATCGGTTAAGAAATCATCTATGGCTTTGCTAATACTGTCAAGTGTTTTCTTTGGGTCTTTTTTATCAATCCCCTCCAATACATCAAATTCATTTTTAACTACGTTCACTGTCATTTTAATCGCATTCATCAAGTTTTCAACATCTTTCTTATCCATTGAGCATCCTTCATATATTTGATTTTTATATTTAGAATTTATGATCGATAAATAAGCAATTTATCCGCACTAAGCGAAGCGACATTGTGCGGTCAAGCATCCCCTTAAGCCCCCTCCCCTATATTGCACTCCGCAGGAGAGAATAATGTGCCCGAAGCGAGCCGGAAGTCCTGCGAAGCAGGACCGAGTGGTGTAAGCGTCAGCGGTGGGTGGTGTGGAACACCAAGCGAAGCGATGGTGTGTAGCACCACACATACACCACGAGCGGCGAGCACAGGACACCACCCCAGATGAGCGTAGCAAAGGAGGGGCTCTTTCGGAGAAAGAGTGCGAGCCGTAAATCAAAAGAGGGGTGGATTGCGTAAGCAAGACGGGGTGAATTTTGATTGGAGGCGAAGCATGGGGTCCTGTGCTCGGCGTGCAGGCGAGCGGAGGGCACATAGTAAATAGCGGAGGCTCAAAGAGGGGTGGCTGAGCGGAGCGAAGTCGGGGTGAATTTGAGTCGAAGCGGAATTTAGGATGTACTCTTAAATTTATTTATATAAATGTTATATCATAAAAACTTATTTCTTTCAAATTCTTTTTCTTAGCTCCGCAGATACTATTGATTCGTCTGATAATAATATTTGCGACTCCATTGTATAGTATCTGCCAATCTTTTTCTTTATTAAGGTGATTAATCCAAGGTTCTGTAAATAGTTTACGCTCTGAAAGAATGTTGATTTGCTCATTCCTTTGAGAAGTATGTTGTCATTATTTGACACCTCTGCGTATGCCTTATTGGTATCCTGATTCTTTATCAGCGATGCAGATAGACCCTATAGAAAAGAAGCCCTTCAACCACTTCATGCCAGGCAGCTGGGTGCTAGGAGTCGGGACAGATTCATGCAATTTTGATTGTGCATTCTGCCAGAATCATGCGATATCCAAGGAAAAAGAGATAAACCAGGATTATGTAAGCCCCGAAAGCTTGGTTGATATGGCAATTGCCAACAAAGTTGACGGTATTGCATTTACTTATAACGAGCCCACCATCTTTATAGAATATGCGCTGGATGTTGCCGATTTGGCCAAGAAGAACGGATTGTTTACCGTATTCGTAAGCAATGGCTATATGACAAAGGAGGCAGTGGAAGCGATAAAGGGAAAGATAGATGCAGTGGTTGTTGACTTTAAGGGAAATGGCGATCAGAAATTCATGAACAAGTACGAAACAGTCCCAAAAGAAGAACCCATAAAAGAGACTTTGTTAAACTTGAGTAAAGCTGGTATACACATAGAGATAACCGATTTGATAGTCCCAAAAGTCGGAGACTCATTGGAGGCAGCAGATTCGTTGACAAAGTGGATCGCAGGCAACATTGGCAGGGACACGCCGATACAGTTTACAAGGTTCTACCCGGATTACAAGATGTACAATTACCCTTATACCAGCTTAAAGAGCTTGGAAGAGCATTATGAGATAGCGAAGAAGAACGGGCTGAGGTTCGTATACATAGGGAACGTTCCTGGAAACGAACACGAAAGCACTTACTGCCCAAACTGCGGAGAGGAAGTTATAAGGAGGAACGGCTTTGGGATAACCAGGTGGGATCTCGATAATGATAACAGATGCAAGAAATGCGGCTGTAAGATTCCAATAGAAGGTACTTACAAAAAGAACCCATACCACAGAGCTATCGAATCTTTTTATTGAATACTAAGTTTATGCACCACCTATTTAAAGTGCTAATTTCGATTTATCATTAATAATTTTTCTACATAAGTATCTATAAGAGGCAAAGGGACGTTTCTGAAATTTTAGGAGAGAATACTCATGGTGTGCTAAAATGATTAAATTGGTCATATTTGATTTAGGCGGCGTGATAATAGATTTCAACGAGGCTTATTATTGCAGATACCTAAGTGAGAGGTTTAATGTAGATTTCAAGAAGGTCATTGACACTTTCAAACCTCTTAACAAAAGTTTGGAAAAAGGAGAAATAGAACTGAACGATATGTATAGCGGGATAAAGAAGGGCCTTGGCATAAAAGGAGATGTTGACTGGAACAAAATCTTTTATCAAAAATCAAGCCTTGACTTAAATATGATGAATCTGGTAAATAAGCTATCAAAGAGTTACAAAATCGCAATTTTAAGCAATATAAGCATATCCAGGTATCTTTTAGCGAGAAAGCTTTATCTTTATAAGCTGCACTACGACAGAGCTTTTCTATCCGGCTACTTAGGGATGGTAAAGCCTGAACAAAATATATATAAGCATGTGATAAACCAATTTAATATCAAGCCGGAAGAATCAATATTCATAGATAACTTGAAGGTAAATACGTATGCAGCTGAGGAGCTTGGAATAAAAGCAATAACATTTGTGAATTATGATTCATTGCTTCCACAGCTAAAGAGGTATGGAATCAAAGTATAAAGTGATAGCCATGTCAGATGAAAATGAAAAAGAGCAGGTCAAGGCATTGACAGCAAAAAAGAAAGATAATTTCTCGGAGTGGTACACGCAGATTTTGATAAATTCTGAATTTATCGATTACAGTGCGGTATCTGGAGTAATCGTGTTTAGGCCTAGCAGCTATTATGTATGGGACAAGATAAGAGAGGCTACGGACGTGCTTTTTAAGGAAGCGGGCATAAAGGATGCATATTTTCCATTATTTATACCTGAGAGATTCCTGAACAAGGAAAAGGAGCACATAGCAGGATTCAATCCTGAGGTCGCTTGGGTGACGGGTGCAGGAAACTCAACATTCGATGAAAGGTTGGCAGTAAGGCCCACATCCGAAACCATAATGTACGATAGTTATTCTAGATGGATTAAATCATGGAGGGACCTGCCTTTAAGGCTTAACCAGTGGAACAATGTAGTTAGGTGGGAGTTCAAGCACCCTACCCCATTCATAAGAAGCAGGGAATTCCTTTGGAATGAGGGGCATACCGCATTCGCAACAGAAAAAGAGGCACTTGAAGAAAGGGAACAGGTACTTGGAATTTACAGCAAGGTGCTGAAAGAGGTATTGGCTTTGGAAGGGGTGCCCGGCAAGAAAACAAACAAGGAGAAGTTCGCAGGAGCTATAGCCAGCTACAGCATAGAAATGCTTATGCCTGACGGATGGGCTATACAAGGCCCGGATTTCCATAACGATGGCCAGAACTTCTCAAAAAGTTTTGACATAAAATTCACCGATAAGAATGGCAATTACCAATATGTACACCAAAATACATTTGCGATATCCACTCGTATGATAGGAATAATGGTTGCTATGCACAGCGATGACAAGGGATTGGTAATACCACCCAAATTGGCTGAAATACAAGTGGTAATAATACCAATTTACAATGATTCCAACAAGGAGAAAATATTGAAATATGCCGAAGAGCTAAAATCCAAGATGAAAGACCTTCGTGTATATGTAGATTCCAGCGATGCATACTCCCCGGGATGGAAATTCAACGAATATGAATTGAAGGGCATACCAATAAGATTAGAAATAGGGCAGAAAGAGTACGAGGGAAGGTTTGCAACTGCAAAAAGGAGGGATACAGGAGAAAAGTTTACCTTTAACGTAGATGAATCAGAGAGCAAGATCAAAGGAACATTGGACAAAATCCACGAAAACCTATACAATAAAACAAAAGAATTTTTGGAATCACATATACACAAGGTTTATGATTACGAAAAGTTCAAGGACTTGATAGGCAAGGACTCTGGATTTGTCCAAGCTCCTTGGTGTGGCTCAACCGAATGCGAAGACAAAATTGCTGAAGAAACAAAGGCAAAAGCCACCAATATGCCTTTTGATGCTCAGCATGACTTGGATGGTAAGAAATGCATATACTGCGGAAAGGAAGCCAAGTATTTTGTGAATTTTGCAAGGTCTTACTAAAGGCCCTGCAAAATTAAGGGCGAAGCTTAGCGCTTCAAAATACGGTTAACTGCATAAAGCACCCTCTTTACCTTACACTGCCTAATATTAACATCAAGCCTTTATTTTTATCATTCCAGAATAACTATATAGTTATTTGGGGATGACAAATGGCAAAAGAAAATAACCTCTATTCAATAAAAAACTTTGCATTGAAAACAGGAAGTGCAGTCATAACACCCTCAGAAATAGCAAATATATTAGGCAAATCCAAAAAATTTGGGAATGCCTATGCAGCACGGATGGTTAAAAAAATCTTGCAAAGAGGATTATGCGTGGAAAATATTCATTAGTGGATGACAATTTTGCTATAGCCTCCCAGCTAATAAATCCCTCTTATATATCAATCGAATCTGCCTTACTTTTTCATGATATAATACAGCAAGTCCCAAGGGATATAGAGTGTGTAACCACTGTAAACTCAATTAGATTGGAGGAGCTTGGGATAAATTACCATAAGATACCTCCTTCATTATTTTATGGGTATAAACGAGTAGAGAGAGGGCAGAGTTATGCATTCGTTGCAGAACCAGAAAAAGCCATAATCGATGGTATATATTTAGGTATGTATTCGATAGATCAGCTGAAGGAGTATCTTGGCAGTTTAAATAAAAAGAGGTTAACTGAGCTTGCAAATAACTACAAAGGCTATGGGAGTAAAAATATAAATAAGGTAATTGCATCATTGAAAAAAACGCACTAATTGAGATAGCTAAATTGAGAGGCTTAAAGGCATGGCAAGAAGAGAAACGTTATATACAAGCATCTATATTGAATTCACTTTATGATGAATCTATAGTTTTTAAGGGAGACACTTATCTATGGTTTTTCAATGGGCTGCCCCGTTTTTCTGAAGATTTAGATTTTACCGCGATATCCGATCTTCCAAGCAATATAATGAATAAAGTTTCAGAAAGATTAGATCTTTTTGGAATCTATAACGAGTCAAAAATTGAAACTAATGATAAGAAATCATTTTCATTCAAGGTAATGGCCCAGGGGCCTCTATATACAAGCCAAAATAGCAGATGTGTAGTATATGTAGAAATAAGTAAAAGAGAAGAACTAATAAACAAAACCCTGCCTATAAAATTAAATTTTCCTGAATACCTATTGCCAATACATGTACTTAACGGAATAAATTTAGATGAAGTGGGTGCAGAAAAGATAAGGGCAATAACAAGCAGGAATAAAGCACGTGATGTATTGACTTATATTATCTAATAAAGGAAAAAAATATAAAGTTTGATATAAATTTAGTGAATAAAAAGTTAGAATATATCGGAGATAGGTTTTTGCCAGATAAATTTGAAATATCCTTGCTTAATAAAAGGGGTATATTTGAAAAAGAGCTCAAAAACTTGCTTTTCGTGCCCTTGCCGGAATTTGATGAAGTAAGAAGCGTTATAGAGAAGTGGACTAAAATTATATAGCTTTAAATATTTTAAAGCAATAAGTAGTTAAATGAAGCCCTGTCGTCTAGAGGCCAAGGACTGCGGGCTTTGGACCCGCATACGCCGGTTCGAATCCGACCGGGGCTATTGCATCATTAATCATTGAAGGGTAATGTATTGACAGAAAAATTGTATCTCACAGATTCTTATCTCAAAGAATTTGAGGCAAAGGTAATATCCTTAAACGAGAGTGAGGGATTGGTAGAATTGGATAAAACCGCATTTTATCCAACTGGTGGAGGCCAGCCTTCGGATACGGGGGTTATAGAATTTAATGGAAAATCCTATTCGGTATCAGATGTTTCTAAATCAGGTGACAGAGTATTTCATAAGGTTTCCGATACCTCTGGGCTGTCCGAGGGTGCTACTGTAAAAGGGAGGATTGACTGGGATAAAAGGTACCAGCACATGAAATACCATACTGCACTTCACATAATAGACGGAGTAGTGTTTAAAGAGGGCAATGGCAGCATGACAGGAGGGCAGATATATGATGACCGTGCAAGGGCAGATTTTGATATACTTGGATTGGATAAAGACAAGGTATTAAAGATTCTCGAGGAGTCACAGCAGGTAATAGACAATGCACTCCCTGTAGAGGTAAAGTTCCTGACTAAAGAGGAAGCGGAGAAGGTTCCAGAATTGGCTAGGACAGAACCAGGAAAGGAGCTTATGAAGAAGCTTGACACCTTCAGGATAATAGACATAAAGGGATTTGATTTCCAATTGGATGGAGGTACACATGTCAAAAACACATCAGAGCTAGGAAGAATTGAATTATCCAAATATGAAAACAAAGGCTCACACAATAAAAGGATAGAGATAACCCTAAAAGAAAAATAATAAATAATAATATTGAAATGACACTGTAAAACATAAGTTTATAAAAGTTTTAAACAAATAATAATAGATTTTAACGCAAATTTTCATTTTTAGCGAAACATGTTAATAAAAATTTGAACATAAGTGTTTTTATGGAAGCGAATGATAAATACGATTTAATAGTCGCAGGAGCAGGTATGGCTGGGAATCTAGCAGCAGGGATAGCCGCTAAAAAAGGATTGAATGTCCTCTTATTAGATAGGAATTCCCAAATAGAAGTAGGAAAGAAAACAAATTGGGGATGGACATGCGGTGATGCAGTTGCGAAATCCCACCTTGATTTTGTGACGGAGCGTACGGGATTGCATTTCTCAGAACCTGAATTGGATTACCAAGTAGAAGGCGTATACGCCCTTTCTCCAGACTTAGAATCAAAATACAAATTTGATGGAATAGGATATACTCTTGACAGGCCAGAATTTGAGACAAAGCTTCTGAAGTTTGCAGTGGACAACGGTGCCCATTATGTGCCAAATTTTGAAGTTGAGGGTCCATTGATGGAAAACAATTTCGTTGTCGGTATATTTGGTAAGGACAAGGACAAGCAGCCAAAGAAATTTTCATCCAAGTTAGTAATAGATGGATTAGGTGTGTCAACAGTACTTAGGAGAAGATTGCCTGAAAATCCATATGTCGACAGATTCGTAGATATAGACGATATTGAATCTACTGGAAGATACATATACGAATTTGAGCTTGACCATGAGGATCCGAGGTACTATGACCCTAAAAATGCCCTTATACATTTAAATCCATTGCTAGCTCCGGGGGGATATGGATGGGTATTCCCTAAGAGCGGAAACAAGATAAATATTGGAATAGGCGTGCAGAAGAGCAGCTTAGACTTAAGGAACCAGAAGCTTAACAAAAAGGACAGCCTTCAAACATTGATAGACGAATATGTGAAATGGGTGCCTGTATTCAAGGACCTTAAGCTATTCAACAAGAACAATAATGGAAAAGGAATATGGTCTGTTGCAGTAAGGCGTCAGATGGAAAGCCTTGTATTCAATGGCTACATGGGAGTAGGTGACAGCATGGTAATGCCTAACCCACTGAGTGCAGGAGGGATAGGGCCTGCCCTAATATCAGGCATATTGGCTGGAGAGAATGCAGTCAAGTCCTTAGAAGGAGGGGACGTATCACTTAAGGGATTGTGGAATTACAATACCGAATACAACCAGGAGTATGGAAAGAAAACAGCAGGGCTGGAGGCATTCAGGATTTATCTGCAATCGTTAAACGTAGATACATTAAATTATGGGATCAAGACATTTTTGACATCTGATGAAGCCACGGATCTTACAAACGGAAAGGTGCCAGAACTCAGCATGAAATCAAAATTCAAGTTTGCATTAAAAGGTGCATCAAATATACAAGCATTCTCTAACCTTCTATACATAGTAGGAAAGATGAAGAAGCTGGACAGCATATACGAGGAATATCCAAGCAGTCCAGAGAACTTCGAAAAATGGAGGGAATCCGTTAAAAAAGAGATAGAGGGAGTAAAGGAGAAGTTCAAGCCAAACCCCGTCTGATAAGGCCACAATGCAAAGGTGAAATTTATGGAAAAAGAATATACAAGATTTGAAAAATCTAGGATAGTAGGGGCAAGAGCTCTTCAGCTGGCTTATGGGGCTCCTCCATTGATAAGGGTACCTGAAGGAATGATAAACTCACTTGACCTAGCCCAGCTAGAATTTGAGAAAGATGTAATACCAATAACAGTCATAAGGGAATAACTATATCTAATCATATATTGTTTTTTGCAATTAGCTGGCTGACCGTGCCCAGCTTGATGCCATTTAAGCTATAGACATATGACTTATTGTAATCGAATATGCCATTGCTGAATAAGGGGTTTATGTTCTTCTTGTCCTTGCCCGATTCGAAATTTACCGCACTGCCAATTATAAAAGGGTTGAATGCAGGCATAACTATCAGCTTGCTGGCAGAAAATTCGTCATAAAACTTTTTTGCATTATTACGGTTTATGCTGGATATCAACCAAGCCTTCTCCTTGTAAAAATTCTTGTGGCCTTCATTGATCTCAACCGCTATATGGTTGTGTGCCGTGATTATTACCTTTTTGCCCATTGCTTTAAGCGAAGGGAACCTATTGCCGTGCAGAAAGGCAAAGTCCCCCGATAAGAGTTCATCCACTGTATCTATTCCGGTTATTTCACTTAAAAATGAATCATGGTTGCCATTTACCACTGACAAATCTAAAGGGCTAAGGAGGTCAAAGAATCTTTTCAGCGATTCCAACTCATATCTTCCAGGACGCATTATGCTATCTTTTACATCTCCAAGCAAAATTAGTCTGTGGATCCCATAATCCTCCGACATCTTCAAGATGCTCGAGGCCATTATATCCATATTATTGTATATATGTATTCCTTTCTTCAATAGTCTGTTTTCATAACCTATGTGGAGATCCCCTATGGCCATACATCTATGCCCGTAAGATTTCGCAATCAATGCCGGTTTTCCATATACAAACTTTATATTGTTCAAATGAAGCAATTTATAACCTTGAATATTTGATAAAACTGCTGTTTTCTCAAGCCAAAACCTAAATTCCAAGAATGCCAGATGTTATATATCACTTTGTGTACCCTTTACTATTTATATTTTTTAGTATAAATAACTAGTGAATTATCATGTCAATGTGGTCCCCAATTATAGGAAAGTTCAAAGGCATACCAATACAGCTGCATTGGACATTCGTACTGCTTATGATATTCGCACTTGTAATAAGCGTGCCTCTCTTTTTTGTGCTTGTGATCCTTTTTGCATGCGTGCTGCTTCACGAAATGTCGCACACATTGACGGCATACAGGAACAATGTACCTGTAGAAAAGATAATATTATACCCCCTAGGTGGCGGGTCCCTAATAGATTCTGATGTACTTGATCCAGAGCTTGAATTTAGGATTTCATTAGCCGGACCTATTGCAAGCTTCATAATGGGATTCGCATTCGGCATAGTAGCTGTCATAATGCCCGGCGGCGAGATTGAGAGCTTCATACAAATATTCTTCCTCCTTAACATACTACTTGCTGTATTCAATATAATACCTTGGTTCCCATTGGATGGCGGAAGAGTATTAAGGGGATATTTCAGGAAAAAATACTCTTTTATAAATGCAACAAAGAAGACCGTGATGGTGAGCAATGCAATAACAATACTATTCATAATAGGAACGTTAGTGTATGCCGCGGTTTCCAATTACACAATAGTTTACAAGGAGTTCATAATATTTATCGACATATTCATGGCCATGTTCATATACAGTGGGGCGAAATCGGAAATGGAATTGGCTTATATAAGGGAAAACACCAAGAACCTATCTATCAGTTCACTCGTTTCAAAGAACTACATTTTATTCAGAAAGCCCGCATCCCTGAAGGAAATATATGACGCTGTGATAAAGTACCATACCAACATAATACTTTTCAAGAGCAAAGCAGGATATCAAGTGATATCAAAGCTCCCAGCGCCTAACATAAACGCCTTAAATTTAAATATATCAAACAAGCAGAGTTCCTCGTATTATAAGTTGTCTCTTCCAGTGGTAGATTACAATAAAAAGGTTTATGATGTATTTAATAAAATGCAGAATACAAACCTGCCGATAATCGGTGTCACAAAAGGAAAGACATTAGTAGGGGTAATATCAAGGCAACACCTCGATTCATTTATATCCCTGCATATGTCAAATATCAGCAGTGTGCAATCCAAATAAAACACGAACAGTGGTAAAAGATGCTTTACATTGACAAAATTCATATTAGGAATTTTAAGTCCTTCAAAAATTCATCTACACAGTTTACAAACGGCTTCAATTGTATTGTAGGGGCTAATGGTGCAGGAAAGTCAAACATCTGCGATTCACTGCTGTTCGCGCTTGGGGAAACATCCCTTAAAAGAATGAGGGTTTCAAAGACCAAGGACTTACTTAATAGTCTTTCACTGGAGAACTCAAAATCAAAGAAAACCGCATCTGTAAGCATCACGTTCTCAGGGAGTTCCTCTTTTGAAATTTACAGGTCTGTAGACAGCGACGGAAAGATAGAGTACAGGCTGGATGGCAAAAAGGCAACCCGGCAGGAGATTGTAGATATGCTGGCAAGAAACGGGGCTGTTGTGAATGAGACCAATACCATCACACAAGGAGAGATAAACAAAATTATGGGGTTGAGCGTAAAAGAAAGGAGATACCTCATAGATATAGCCGCAGGGATTAAGGAATTCGATGACAAGCGTGAAGATTCACTGAAAGAGCTTGGAAAGGTCGATGAAAAGATAAGCGCTGCAAAAGCACTGCTTGGCGAAAGGCTTGGCTTCCTGAACGAACTCAAAAAAGAGAAAGACGATGCAGAGGCATACCAGCATTTTGCCTCACAAATAAAGAAAATAAATTATACGGTACTGAAGAGGAGATTTGAGGAGATCGATTCAAGGATGTCAAAGATAAATGAGGAAATCAAAGCCAAAAACGAACTTCTTTCAAAGGAGAAAGATTCGCTTGACTCATTGAATGGAAAAATATCTGATTTATCTTCAAAGCATAATGAAATATCAAAAGAGATAAATCTAAAATCCAGCAAGCTTGGCTCGATAAATGCGGCAGTAGAAAATGCCAACAAGAACATTGCAGTTTACCTGGCAAACATATCAAACCTTAACGAATCAGTCAAGGAACTA
Organism: Candidatus Mancarchaeum acidiphilum; assembly: GCF_002214165.1. Lineage (NCBI taxonomy): Archaea > Nanobdellati > Microcaldota > Candidatus Mancarchaeum > Candidatus Mancarchaeum acidiphilum. The sequence continues at coordinate 793,187 of NZ_CP019964.1, read as the reverse complement.
GAACTCAGTTTAGAGAGCCATAAATCAGATATCTCAAAGATATCCTCATTAATAGAGGCGGAATCGGCAGAGCTAGCAGCAATATCAAAAGACATAGAGTCAAAGTCCAATTATTACAAGGATCTTGAATCAGCAAATGATGCAGGGATGCAAGAATATAAAACGTTGCAGAAAGAATACGAAGAGCAATCCGCCAAATTAAATTCATTGAACTCCGATTATACGGATAAAAAAGTCAGGCTGGAGCAATTAAAATCTGAGTACTCATCAATACAGTCAAAGATTGCCACAGCAGGAGAAAGCGTCCAAAGCATAAAAGAGGATCTGTCCCGCCTTGACTTAGAAAAGGCAAGGCTGAGTTCAGAGATATCCAAGGAAGGGAAATCTATATCACAATTAAAGTCAGAGAGGATAGAGATAGGAGGTGCACTAGACAAGGCAAATATCCGCAGCATAAATCTAAGGGAGCAGTTATCAAGCTTCGGAGGGGCAAGAGACAGCATGGAGGAAACGCTTAAAAGCGTGATCAAGGAAGGATTTTATGGAAGGGCATATGAGTTATGCAGGTATGATGAAAAGTATTCAGAGGCCGTAAATACAGCTTCTGGAAGCAGGATGAATTACTTTGTAGTGGACAACATAAGTACGGCTAACAATGCCATAAAGGTGCTCAAAAGAGCAATGATGGGGCGTGCATCCTTCATACCTATAGAGGAAATATCCTATTATCCGATGCAGGAGAACAAGATGGACCCGCTCTTAAGGCATATAGAGTACGATTCAAAATTTGAAAAGGCTTTTGCATATATATTCTCCAACACATATATAATAGACAACATAGAGCAAGCAAAGAAGCTGGGGATTGGAAAGTATAGATTCGTCACTCTTGATGGCGAGCTGGTTGAGCCTTCAGGAATAGTGACAGGAGGGCGTTCCAAAAGCAGCAATGTTTTCCCAGGAAAGCTTAGAATGGAGCTGGAAGAGACAGAGACCACAAGGAAAGGGCTTTCATCAAGGCAGGCAGAACTTGACGAGCTAATAAATGAGACTTTTAGGCAGATCTCACAAAACCAAGTAAGGTTGGAGAACATTGATAATGAAATACAGACCAAGAAAAAACTGCTTGAACAGTATAATTCTGCAAGCACAGTACAAGAAAAAGAAAGCGAATTAAAAAGCAACCTTAGTTCTCTCTCAAAAGAAGTTGAAATGCTCGATTCTGAGAAATCAATGATCGACCTAAAAATAAAGAAGCTAAAGGAATCCATGGAGGAAAAAGAATCAAGCATGCCTGCCAAATCGGGCGTACAGAATCTGCCAAAATTAAGATCAGAGATAGAAAGCCTGAAAGTTGACCACGCGTCAAAGAGTAAGGAGGTGGCATTAAATAAAACGAAGCTCCAAGAGCTATCAGAAGAACTGAAGAAAGTTGAATCTAAGATAGCACTTCAAAAGTCACAGATTAAGGATTTTGAAAGCAAACTGGAGGATGAGAAAGCGGTTAAAGCGGAAAATGAAGCAATAATGAAGGCCCAAGATAAGGACAGTGTAGAGCTTTATAACAAGCTTTCAGGTATTGAAAAGACTATTGAAGATTTAGGATTTGAGAAAGGCAGGATATCATCCCACATTGACCAAATGAACAGGGAAATCAATGACCTAAAGTCGGGGAGCATAGAATCAAATGTAAGGCTGTCAGATATAAAAGCAGAACTATCCACATATGAAGGAATTGAAGAGATGCAGGGCAGCATAGAGGAATTAGAGAGAAAGCTTTCAGAATTCAAATCAAGCCTCTCAAAGTTAGGGGAGGTAAACCTAAAAGCCCCTGAAATGTACCTTGAAAAAAGTAAGGGGGTGGAGGAGGCGGCATTAAAACTTAACACACTGGACAGCGAGAAAAATTCAATAATGTCAATGATAAAGGAGGTAGAGCGCAAGAAGCTCGAAGTATTCAATGAAACCTTTAGCAAAGTAAATGAGAACTTCTCAACCCTTCACAAGGTCACAATTGGCACAGAGGGACGTTTAGTGCTGCAGAATCCAAAAGACCCTTTTAATTCCGGGCTTAACATAATCGTGAAGAAGGAGAGCGGAAGGGAAGCGAATTCAGAAACCTTATCGGGAGGGGAAAAATCTTTAAATCTTTTAATATTACTATTTGCTATACTGATGCGCGATCCTAAATCATTCTACATATTCGATGAGATCGATTCCGCATTAGACAAGGATAATTCAAAGAAGCTATCCTTATTGCTTAAGAAAATGAGTGAAAGATCACAATTCATAGTGGTGAGCCACAACGATACGCTGATAACATCAGCTGATGCTGTAATAGGTTTTGTAAATCAGAATGACGAATCAAGATCCGTGGCGGTCAAATTAAGCAACCTCAATAAATAAGAGGGGGTTTGTTGTCAAAGAAGAAAAAAGCGGATTACAAAGATGCCAAGGCAGGAGGCAATAGGCCTAGTCAAGCAGCCGAAAAACCCTCCAAAAAGCAAGGAATAAAGCTGCTGCCTTTCTATATTGCATTTTTCATATCAATAGCACTGTACCTAGTATTCAGCGGGTACGAATATCTATCAATAATACTGGGGTTGCTATCGTTTATATTCCTTGTTCTGATAATAGGGCTTGAGCTTGAACAGAGTGTTAGGGAGGAAGGAAGCAAGAAGGTTGTTATAGAGATATTCGGAACTATAATAGTCGTAGCCGTGATTTGGCTTGCATTGATGTACGGCTTGAATACGCGCTATCCTATCAATGTGGTGCCAAGCTGCAGCATGCTCCCTTACCTGCATAGGGGAGATATAATAGCGATTTCAGGAATATCAAATATCAAGCAAATAAAAGCCCCTATGGTAAATGTCACTAAAAGCGAGATCGGGTATATAATGTCCCAGGGATATCCGGATTCATTGTCCTGTGTTGCCTATAAATATAGCGGCACGCAATTGGAGGTATCCCAGTATTATGAGGAGGGATGGGCAATAGGGCTTTACAAAGAGGGATCATCAGGAGATGAGATACTCAACAACACCAGCGGATACCCCATAAGCTACAATTGCGGTGTTAGAAGCATAAGATACAACAACGGAACTGAAGGAGAAGAAGCATATTTGGAGTCAATAAGGATAAATAACAAAACCATAAAAGGTGACGCTAACAATAGTGTCGTGGTGTACCAGACAGAACCTTCAGACTTGTTTTACAAGGAGGGTGATTCATTCATAGTCCATAGGGCATATGCTATATTAAATCAGAGTGGGAATTACTACATATTGACAAAAGGGGACAACAATCCAGGACTTGATATGCAATATGACAACTACCCGCCAAATAGCAGTGAGGTCGAAGGCAAAGTGGTAGGCGTTGCTCCATATTTAGGATATCTGAAGTTGTTGATAAGCGGCAAATTCACTGCCCCTGCCGGTTGCAATTCTACCATTATACACAGTTGGGAATCATAATTAGGTGATTAAATGGCAAAATCAGAAGTTGATAAGGTTACGGACGAAACAATAGAAAAAGGAGGGATGCTGATAAAGCTTTATTTTGACATGCAGAGCGAAGATGCCAGCAAGCTCCAGCCCCTGATGATAGACTTGGTAAGCAACAGGCTCCTAAAAGAAAAAGGCGTAATATATTGTTATGGTGCAATAGAGGAACCAATTAAAGTTGATGATGTTTATAGCACAGTGGCAGAGATAACAACATTATTCGAAAAACCAAGCTATGCATTTAAAATCGCATTTAACTATGCACCTGCAGGTGTTGAGATATTAAGGCCTGCAAGCGAAATACGTTTGACGGGTGCTGAGCTGCAGACAATACTAATGGACTTGTCTGAAACATCCGTAAACTACTCAAAATACATACTGGAGAAAGTGATGAAGCCAGATGAACTTAAAGGCATAAAGACCGCGATAGAAAACAGGGCAGTGGTAGGCAGCAAAGTAATCAACGGCGAAGATAAAAGCGACAAGAAAGATGCTCCTGATGCAACAGAAAACCAATCAAGCTGAAGTACTCTCCTGTGCTCTTTTCTTATACCAAACAGTACCGTATTCTGTATCCTCGAGGAGAACACCATATCTCTGCTTAATATCCTCCCTTATCTTGTCAGCTTCAGCATAATTTTTGCTCTTCCTTAACCTATCCCTCTCCTTCATAAGGTCCTCCAAGCCTTCAGGTATGCTCTCCTTGTAATAAGTGTTTTCAAGAATACCAAATATGTTTGCATATTCCAGTATCCCTTTTATCAAGCTATCTTTTGAGCTCTGTGTAATACCATCATGGCTCTCCAAATAAGCCCTTACCGTTGTCAGGATTGCAATAAGCTTCATCAATGCAACAGATGTATTGAAATCATCATTCATCAATTCTGTAAACTCTTTTTCAAATTTCTTGAATTCATTAATGAGGTTGCTCTCATCGGAACCTTTAGAGCTTATGATTTTGTGGTAATTGTATAATATGCTGAACGAGTTGTACATGTAGTTTAGTTTTCCCTGCGAATCCTCCATCATCTTTTCTGTATAATTTATCTCCTTCCTATAATTTGCCGACACCATAAGCAGTCTTAACGCTTCAGGATCGTACTTTGCCAAAGCATCCCTTATAGTTATGAAATTTTTAAGGCTCTTGCTCATTTTGACATTGTTTATGTTCAATACTCCAACATGCAGCCAGTACCTTACAAAAGGCTTCTTTCCAAAGGCCGCTTCCGCTTGTGCAATCTCGTTAGTATGGTGAGGGAATATCAATTCGCTTGCCCCTCCATGGAGATCGTATTGAGGACCAAAAAGTGTGTAGGTTATCGCGGTATCCTCTATATGCCATCCTGGCCTTCCTTGTAACTCCATTTCCTTGCCATTTATATTAAGCTTAATGTCCCATTTCGGCTCCCCTGGCTTTGCCGCTTTCCACAAAGCAAAATCATATACGTTCTTTTTTCCTTCTTTTGGCTCTACCCTATGGTTCTTGAGCTCCTCGAGCTTCATTCCTGAAAGCTTTGTGTAATCCTTGAATTTGTCAACATCGTAATATATATCGCCGTCAAGATAATATGCATACCCTTTATCCAGGAGAAGCTGTATCTGCTGGCGTATTGCCTCTATGTAGTCATGTGACCTTGCATATTTTGTTATATCCTTCTTTACTCCTATTACCTCCATATCCTCAAGGAACCTCTTTTCGTATCTTCTCTCAAGCTGCTCCGCGGTTATGCCTTGCTCTTTCGCCCTGTTTATTATCTTGTCATCTATATCCGTTATGTTTTGGACATAATTTACTTTGTAGCCCTCATGCCTAAGCCACCTTGCTACAACATCGAATATTATATAGTTCCTTGCATGGCCCAGGTGTGCATCATCATATGGGGTTTGGCCGCATACAAACATGTTAACCGTTTTATCATTTAAAGGGACGAATTCTTCTTCCGACCTGGTTAATGTATTATAAACTTTCAATGCTATTTAATCACCCAACAAACTTGTTCAGCCTGAGATATTTTTCCTCCAAGTCCTTGCTTAACCTTGACAATACCTTGCCCCTATCTTGTGGGCCAATCTTCGCATTGTCTATTATTTCCTTCATACTACTTATAACATTATCATAATCTTTTAGATTTATCCTGTAAGGTATGCCATCCTTGCCACCAAGATTGTAAGAATAAAGAACAGGATCCCTTTCATAAATCTCATTCTTGTATATGAGAGATGATATCAGGGCAACGGATTTCAATGTTTTCCTACCTATGCCCTTTATAGATAAAAGATCATTGTAATTTTCTGGCTTCATATCATTAGCATACTCCAGAAGCTTTATTGCTTGCTTGCTTAAATCACACGAAGGGATTATCTCATGCCTGCCTGGGAGATTGTAAGTTTTCCCAAAATTGACTATCTCATTTAAATTGTCATTTACCATATCCAGGCTTTTGGCTTTTATTTCTGAATTGTCCTTGAATGTCAGATCCACTGTATTGTTAGATAGGTCTGAAGCCACTGCGCTGTTTGTCTCGCAGGATATATCGTTTTTGTCAATATTGTCACAGAATATCTGGAACCTGACTGCAGTGTTGCCTTTGTTGAACATTCCCTGCTGTACAACGCTCCACTTATCCTTGGAGAACACAAATGTATGGTGGTATATGCCAAAATTATCATATATAAGCGAAGAGTCTATCTTTGCAGTAATCCTGCTGTATTTTACAAGTTGTTCCGCATTATTGGTGGATAACAGGTCTGCACCCTTCAATATGTCATCAGGTGTTTTTAACCCTGTTTTGCCTTTTCCTCCTGCTATATATATGTCGCTATATCCGTCAAGAGCTTGCTTTAGCGCTGCCATGGTAACAGTTGTCGTTCCACTGCTATGCCAATCATAACCAACTGCACATGCAAGAGCTTGGAACCAATAAGGATCAGCAACTCTTTTCACAAATTCATCAGCTCCATATTCATCTATTATCTCATTTGCTATTAAGGATGATAGCTTAACCATCCGTCCAAATAGCCATTTAGGGGCATTGCCCCCATGCAATGGCAGAAATGAGTAATTCTGCATCCTATTCACTTTTCATAAGTAATGTTGTCAAGGAATCCTGTACCTTGATCAGGGTAATCTGACATCCTTATATCTCCTGCTATCATATATTCATATTTCTGATCTGACTCCTGTACTATGCGAAGCCTTACTACCTTTCCAAGCAGGGATGTCAACGGTATTGTTGCATTCTCTAATTTATACCCCTGGCCTATTAAGCTCCCATTGGAAAGGCTAAGGCTATAAGTCGATACCTGATCCGTTATATAGGGAGTGCTTGCATTAGATGGAATTATCTCCAAGTAATCCAAACTGTTTTTAGGGCTTATTATCTGCAAATTCAGGAAAGGTTTATCAATTAAGAATCTGCTTGAAGTGATATTGCCAGTGCTTTCTATTGGCGAGCAGTTATAAGATGATATATAATAAATCCCTGAATAATTCTCCCAAGGGTCTTTTGGATAGCAGCCGACATCATTTGCATAAGTGAGATTAAGAGGCAAACCTCCAAAGGCGGTGCCTGAAGTGCTCCAGCCAATATAGGTACCTGTTGAAAGATTGCCTTGATAAAATGAATAATAAGTCTTATTTACCAGTACCTTTACACTTGTATTAAGCGTCACTATACTATAGTTGTTCAAGCAAGGTCCATTAGTTGTAGAGTTACTTGCACCCAAAGTCAAGTAATAAATCTGTGCGGGGGCATAAAACTCAGTATAAAATGTACTGCAACTGTAAGGAAGGTATTCCTGCTTAACATATGTTTTATTATTTGAACCGACTATGCTGAAATTTACAAAACCCATCTTACCTGTAGAAACCCATACTCCCAATGTTCCTCCACCCCACGTGCAGGCACCAATTGAAGTCGAACCCGCATTAGCTTGTAAATCATAATTGTCACAACCATAAAGATAATTAGTCGAATTGTTAACATTGGGCTTACTGACATGTTTAGGTGCAGGTGGTGGGGGGGTCACGCTTATACTTTTATTTAATTTAAATCCTCCTGTCTCAAAATACCCAACTATGGCTAGAACGATTACTATAAGTATTAAAATAATCACGCCTATAGAAGCACTCGCCATGGTATCAATTAAATTTACAGGATTAAATATTTAATTATTGTTAGTAATTCTGATAGCCTTAAATACTGCCTATTGAATGAGGAGTAATCCAAGACGATACCGAAATAAGCAAATACGCGATACTTATTTATACTTTTAGTTAGTAATAAAAGTAACTATTTGTATTTAAACCTGTAATTGCAATGCCCTAAAACAAATGGCAGGCCTTTACAGTACCAAAATAGTTTATTAAAAAGTTTAATTCATTCAAACAGGTGAATATTTGGGAAGTATACCTAGAAAATGGAAAAAGAAAGGCAGGATGCGCTGGAAATGGAAAAAGAAAAGGCGCAAAAGGTTAAAGAGAGCTCAGAAACGTAGAGTAGGAGAACTTTAATTATATTTTAAGTTTTCCTATTTTTACTTCTATTTTTATTTCGTAAAATATTTTGCTGCTCATTATTATTTAATATCCAATCCGTAATTTCATACAAAGTCAAACTTATCTCTATTAATTAGCTTATCTTTTGCCTAATAATAAAACTAGCATAAAAAGCATAAATTTACTAAGTACTAAAATAAATTAACAGAAGAAAACAAATTATTTTGCTATCTTGCTAAGTATTGGATAAGTCTCATATAAGTTCTCCTGCTCTAGCTGCTGGTAAACCATGTATATTATACCCACAGTAAGCAATATACCCATCCCAGTGCCTATTGCACCAGTCAATGTCGCTATTGCTGCAAGAAGCCCTACAAACAAGCTCCCAAGCACTGTTATATCCGGTATATACTTGTCCAATAACTTCTTTATCATTCTAGGGTCTCTTCTAAATCCTGGTATCTGCCATCCCATGTCCTGCAATTGCTGTGCGAGCTTCTCGGGGTTTTGTCCTGTCATCTCTATCCAGAATTTTCCAAACACTACACAGAGTATTTCAAGAACGACTATGTATACTATTACATGGATCCATTCCGGAACCAGTATCATGCCCCCCATAGGAAGGAAAAGATCTGAAGTATGTGTTAGCAGATAGGAGAAATAAGGCAAGTAACCTCCTATACCGTAAGGTGCGCTATATGGCAGAGGGAAAGAAGGAGATATAAGATAGACAAGACCTCCTGAAAGCGCCCCATTTTGATAGTAAGCTATGAACTTGGCGAAATTAGCAAACGAACCCGTAATTCCAGAAAGGAACTTAAACCAAACAGTAAAACTCTCCTCAAGTGCTGTCGCAAGTATAACTGGCAAAACACTCACATAAAGGAATGGTATAGGCAGACGCCCTCCAACACCCCTCATTTGGCCAAAGCTAAGAGGCAGTTCTATCTTCATCTCGTAAGCATATATGCTCACTAAAAATACTATTATGGCAAATATAAGTGGACCAAAAGCAAGAACCGCATTTGCAGGAGCTGCTGCACCTCCAGCCGTTATCGCTCCTATAACTTCAGGGAATATAACAGTTGCTGTTCCCGCTACAATTGCATATGACACTCCTGCAGCTATGAACATGTTTATTCCAGATGTTATGCCATATTTGCTCATCATTTCATCCATGAAAATTATAGCTATGGCGCCCAAGGCCAACTGAAGCATTACCACCCCGGCCAATCCCGGATTGCTAACAGGTACATATCCACTCAATACGAATGCAACAGATTCAATAACTGCAATTGCAATCGCAGAAAACTTCTGCAAGCTCTGGAATCTTCCTTTTTCTATAGGGTTATCCATATCTATGTGTATTATCCCAGATCCATTAAGTAGCTGCAATACTATGCTGGACAGAACTATTGGACCTATTCCCACTGTTATTATACTCCCTATCCTGGCCGCAAATATTATGCTTATAAGCTGCAGTACAGGCTGGGTTACATCAGTTATGTTCACGCCAATTGCATAAGTGTTATATAGAAGGAAGTATATCCCAAGGATTATCGCAGTCCACACCATTTTTTCCCTTAATGAAAGTGGTTTTTTGGGCGGCGTTATGACTGGAATGTACTTCGAGATCTTGTCCATGAATTCAAATGTCATAGTACCACAGAAACAAATATCCAATAGAGTTGGCTAATATTGCCTATTTTAAAATTCACTAAATATTGTCAGGCAATCCTTTATAAACTTACCTATTTTAACATGTTGTTTAAGATAGCTTACTTTGAAAGCAAATTAAGCTGGTAATAAATAATTATCAGATTTATCAACACTAAAACCCCGAATATATAAATGTTGTAAGCTGATAAGTAGCTTATAAAGCTTTCGGCGCCTATACTACCCAAAACCGGTATCAGTAAGCTTGACAGCAAAGGTGCACTGCATCCACATCCTGCAACCAACCCCCCAACAGAAGGCATGACAACACTGACAACCCCTCCTGCAGTAGCATCCTTAATCGCAATCCTCTTCCTTATGCCATAAATGCTTATTGTAATTAAAACTGCAGAAGTGGCAACTAGCAGGTAAAACATGTATAAAGGAGCAGTCAGGATTATAATTCCATGAAACGAGCTCATTTTTATTATAGTATATAGAAGAAAGTAATACAAAAATCCTGCCACTACCAAAATTGCCAAGTATAAAGGTTTAGAAAATATATCCTTTAAAATTCTCAATCTCTTTGATTTGAAATTAATTGCTATCACCTTCAGTTGTAACCCTCATAAGACTCCAATTTAGGTATCACCGGCAGAGAGCATATAGGCGCAGTGTTATTTATTGTAGCACAGGTCATTGCAATGTAAAGGTCTGCTCCTGCATATTCTAAATATCCGAACTCACTATCTGGATGGCTTATATTATCGAATACCATATTATGGGTCTTATATTCTATTGAAGGGTTGCCGCTTGGCTCGGATTTGAATCCAAAGTCCGCATCATCCGCTCCAAGAACATTGTATTTGCCCCATATTGTGTAAGGCGTGCCTTCAAAGTTGTTAAGACCCAATATTAGGTCAAATGCATCTATGTAAATGCTATTGTTTGTTGCATTTATCCTTGATTGTATCGTTGACATGGGGTTTAATTGAAATCCTCCAGTTATAGGAAGAGTATCCTCTATAGAAATGAAATTTATATATTTGCTGCTGTAAAAGTTTCCCAAGTCCTCAGCCGATTGGTTGTAATGCGAAGGTGCCCAATAAATTGTAGGAATGTCATGGTCGCCAAAAGACGAATACCCTTTATAAAGTTCGCTGAAATTCCCGAACCTGCCCAAAGCCAAAGCCATGGCCCATCTGTTCTCCCCGCAATAAATGCAGGTAATTGAACCTAAGTAAATTACGGAAGGTTTTCCATTTACCACAAATGGGTTATCTAATTTTTTAACTTCTGCATTTGATCCAGTAGTTGAACCAAACACATAGCCCCCAAAGGTGCCATTCAGAATCATCTGGCCTGCCTCTTCAAAATAACTGTCATTAGCATTGTTGAATATTGCCAGTTCGCTTGCATTCAATGGCTGGTTTATATTGGTCAGTCTGCTCCCAAATGATGCATTTGCAGTTATGATTGGATCATTTGGCAAGGATTTAGGCGGAACTATAAGGGAGCCCGTTATCTTATAGGACGGATCGGATAAAGTAACATTTCCTGCAGTGTTGTTCGTTGCAGTGGTCGGTTTAGAAGATGAAATATTCTCCAACTTGCTTGAAATGGAATTTAGCTGTGCGGATAAGCTTGCGAATAATACGATTACCACTACAAGCACCAATAATATCAATATGTAAGGGAGGTATTTATTAAGTTCAAACTTTTGCTTCTTAATGCCTTTTTCATTTTTTCTAATCTCCTCCTTTTTTTCATCTCTGTTTGAATAATCCTCAGCCATTTTAAACATCTATAATTCAGCAAACTACATAACTGATTAGAAAATTCAATATATTTATAAGTTTTGCAATGTGTAGGGTATGCAAATAAAACAGCAATAAACCAAAACAGCCAAAACGCAAATCATACTAATTCCCAATATAAATAAATATTTACATAGATAATCTTAACTCAAACAAGGTATTTTGATGGTTCAAAGTTTGCAGATACAGAGTCAAACCAGGCAAAAGAAAGAGCAAATTACAGGCGAAATTAGAGTATTCAATATAATAGATGCGCATTGCCATTTGGACCAGCTAAAACAAGAGGACATAAATGATTCACTTATGTATATTGCAGGCATGGTGACGAACGGGGTCGACATGCCCTCAAATATAAGGAATCTTGAACTTGCCGATAACAAGCACATATTTGCTTGTCTTGGCATACATCCAGAGTTTGCAGCATCCCTAAAAAAATATGAAGTTGACTATGTAATAGATTTCATAAAACGCCACTCCAAATCTATAAAAGGCATAGGCGAAATAGGATTAGACTATAAATTTGCTTCTCAAATAAAAGGCTCCAAGCCAAAGCAAAGAAGCCTGTTCCTAAGGATGTTGACTTTGGCAAACAAGCTGGACTTGCCAGTGACGGTCCATTCCCGCGAAGCGATGGACGAAGTGCTTTATATGCTACACAAGAAAAAAGTAAAAAAGGCGCATATACATTTCTTTGAGGGAACTGTTGAACAAGCGATGAAGGCAGTGGAATATGGATACATGATATCAATACCGCCTTTACCATCCTCAAAAAGGAATGCGGTTATAAAAGCAGTCCCTATGAAAAACTTGATGGCCGAAACGGACTCTCCAACTGCGGGCTCTTTGCCAAAAGACGTGATATACTCAATAGAGTTGATAGCCAAGGCCAAGGGGATGGGATTGGAGGAAACCGCAAAGGAATTGACCATAAATACGCGCAGGTTCTTCAACATCGGAGAGGAGCACAATTCATTATTAAGATCTGAAAAGTAATGAAAAGTATTTATAAATATGGAGTTAAAAGTAAATTATTCCAATCAGCTGATATTATGCAGATTTTGTTTGAATTGTGTATCGAATATATTGGCTTGAAAGTATGTGGGCCCGTAGCTCAGCTTGGATAGAGCGGCAGCCTTCTAAGCTGATGGTCACGGGTTCAAATTGTTTGTCCTAAAAAGCAAACATGAAAATCCCGTCGGGCCCGCAGATTGGAATTCAGGTCCTGCTTTTGCTCTTCTCTTTATCTCCTTGGTTGTGGTAATTCACGCTTATATTGTCTGCTTTCTTATTAGCCTTGCTTATGATCGCAGAAGGCGAATCCGATCTTATAAGATTTCTTGCAAGCACATATTCGATCGAAGAATCTAATATCCTGCTATCTCTATCAAGATCAAGTTCTATGAGTGTGTAGCCATTGATAGCGCCTTTAGGGTAATCACCTACTGGTATTGGTAGGAAGTTCATAAAAGAGCTATCAGACTCCTGCATACTCGGGCCTTTTACAAATAAATTAGGGCCTACAAATCCCGCCTCTGCAATATGGTCATGCCCAGATATGAATGCTCCTGGCCTATCAGGTCTTTTGTCCATTATGTACTTAACCAAGCTGCTCTCGCTAGATGTTCCCATCTCATGCGACAGATAGACTTTCAAGCCATTGATATTCTTTTCTCCTGCCCCAAATTCACCTCCAACAATTGCTGTAATTCCATAGATAGCCTTTTCTAAATTTTTCTCAAGTTCGGCATTCCCTCCTGCCTTACGTATTCCATCAAGGTAACCCTGGAGCCTCTGCCTTAAGGAATTGGCTATAACTGTGGACTCGTCTCTATGCCCCTGCCCTTCAGTTTTATTGTAATGATTTCCTGAAATAGTGATTACAGTACCACCCTTTTCTGCAATCTTATACACCAAATCTTCCAACTTGTCAAGAAGAAATATAACCTGTTCATCTATGTTGAAGTATAGCTGCTCAGACTTCATCTTATAGAATTCGTTCAAGGTGTCAGCGGAGTCTTTTCTGAGTATATCTTTTACTTTTTCTACATGGTATGACGAATTGTTTATATGTGGCTCGGCTCCATGGTTCTTATAAAATCCATCCAATATGTCCCCACCAAGTACAAGTATGTCTGGCTCTTTTTTTATCAAATCTTCAATGGATTTTTCCAAAAGTTCATATAACAAATTATTGCTTATGTGTATATCATTTATTAATGCTATAACAAGCTTGTTGTTTTCATTATTTGATTTTACATCTGCTGAACTCTGACTAAACAACATTTCCAATTCACGTCTCGCCTCAGGGTTCCTTTCGGCATTCATGCTTGCTTTCAAATCATCTTCAATCTTAGCTTTTATTAGAGGATAATACTTCTTAAGTTCCCAATCTTTTAGCTCGGAAGGAAGCTTATTCATTGCAACATAATACTCCAGATCGGCATTGGAAACACCATTTAGCGGGAACTGTATATCCTGATCCTTGACAATGCTCCAGCGCTTATTCAGAACCTTATATTGTTCTTTCATTTCGTCAACATAAAGCTCGAATAGCATATCCGATGTTTTTGTTTCGTATTTTACAGGCAAACCCGGATCAGATACCCTAAGTATCGTGAAACCATTGCTCACTATGCCTTTTTGAACTGATTGCGTATACTTTGTATTAACCCATTCGTTCCATTTAGAAGTGACTTTGCCAGGATCCGTGAACGGTCCTTGTGCAAGTGCAAATGTTAATAAATCAGACCTATCCCTATAGGGCTCTATTGTAAACGAGCTATTGTTGTTTTTGCTAGTTACCAATATATTATCTAGCTTTGGATTTATCTTTTCTGCGTTTAAACCGTTGTTTGCAAGAATATCAAGCTTGCCAACAATCTTGTTGTTGCTCCCTATGCTTCTCGCTCCAAGTATAACATTCAAGCTGTACGCTGTGATAAGGTTGAACTTTCCTCTGCCTGCATCTATAATCATGCCGTCAACTTTTTCATTTTGGAGAGTCAGTTTCCTCTTCCTACCAAATGCATCTTTCAAATAGCTCAAGTAGTAAGATTCTGAAAGCTTATTTATTATCTCATGCGACCTATGGTCTGTAAGGGAATTTCCTGTATAATTATCCACGCTCTTGTTGCGCATGTCGCTCTTGTACTGCTCATTAGTGCTGCTTTTTTCTTTCATCTTATTTCCCATAACCCTTATGGAATTTGATATTGCTTTTGATTTTGCCGAAAGCTCTGCCAGCTTGTCGGAATCGGTTACATTTTTCATTTCTTCAAGTATCTTGGACATCTCTTCTTTCTTTTGGCTGAGGTACTTGTCAAATTTGCCATCGCTCGGATCAGATTCTTGAACTTTTAGGGTATAAAGCGCCTTTAACAAATCCCTTCTTTCCTCTGCTTCCTTCTTCTCCTCCCTGTTTATACCTTCCTTTACCTTTATATTCTGCAACTCCTTCATATCCCTGTCGTATTTGCTCTGTTCATTTTTATCCTTAGCAAGCATCTCTCTAAATTTTGCCTTTGATGTATCAATGCCCTTTAATATCTCAACCCTTGAATTTACTGTCAGATTTTCGTCGCTTATAAGTTTCTCTAAATACTCCATATCATTTTTATAAGCCAATCCAAGTGACCTTTGTATCTCAAGTATATTTTTCCTATCCTCATCTCCCAATGTATATATTATTTTTGTCTCTTTCGGTAGCAGAGAAAGCATCCGGTTAAGGTGTGGCTTCATATATATTGCGGAATCCAATATGGAATTCAACTTTGGTACTATAGTGTCAAGGTAATTGTTGTTTGCAGTAGAACCTTTAGTTGGGAAGTAGGGCATTACTCCTCCTCCCAATATCAAAACATTTGGTAGGTTACTATTATCCAACCCCCTCAGATACCTGCTCATCCCTATGAGGTTTCTTTCACTCATATACGCCTGTGCACCTCCCATATCACCTAAGGAAAAAATATTGTACGTACCTTTAGGTACCGACCTTTTACCACCCACTCATTTCACCAATTAAAAAGGAAAAGAAAGCTATTTAATCATATAATATACCAGTCTTATATTAGTCATATTATTAAAAAACAACAAGTTTTATAAACATCGCTTAACAAGCTATAATGTGGCTCACTTATTTTACTATTTCTAAAAATAAAAAGGAAAATTTTAAAATTACGCAACACCTTTTCGATACTGTAAACTCCTTAGTATATAAGAAAACCTAAACCTGCAAAATTCAAGTGCAGGGGGTGAGATTTGAACTCACGAAGGCGCTAAGCCACAGGATCTTAAGTCCTGCGCATTTTTCTGTGACCTATCACCATGGCCAGACCAGACTCTGCCACCCCTGCAAAGAAATAAATCAAGCATACATTGATAGTCCGCTGTCATTGTATGAATTCTTGTATGTCTGATGTGTGTCCTTGTTCTTTTTCAAAAGATCCTTTATCTTTGCTTCAACCTCCTTTGACTCTTTTTCAAGTTCGTCCGTGTTTATGTCAAGACCTACCAGCTGGTTAATGTATTTTATGGCAGATTCCGCATATTTTGGATCAATCAAATTAGGATTTACCGGTATCAACAAGGTTATGTCATCTATGTTGTCATTCAATGCCTTTGTCATCATCATTGCACTTATACCTGTCGCAACACCTTCATTAACCGGCGATATATTATATTTTTTTAATTCACTGATCAAGTTCTTTTTGGATACCATACCAAAAGCCACATTGGGATCTTTTAAAGCAGTTGCATCCTGGCTGTCATCCTTGTAAGGCATCCCATTTACTGAAAATATCCTTGATATCTTATTCTCCTTTATGAATTCATTCAACTTTGCGCTCAATTCATATATAAGATCCATAGGTATCTGGAATTCTGCAAATATGGTAACAAGCTTGTATTTTTTAGAGCAATAAATTCTTATTGGAGGCATTGGGATAGAATCGTGTATTGCTATAAGTGGCGGGAATTTATCCGAATCCAAGTAGCCGCAATAGTCCATGTCAAGTTTGTCTATCATATAATTTATAGCCATAGGGCCCACCAACCCTATTCCTGGAAATCCTTCTATAAACGAATAACCTTGGAAATCTGCCTTTTTATCTAATAACTTAATATCTATCATAAAATCATTAATCTATGGTAGGCAATTATTTTAAATATATCCCTATTTGAAAATACGTCCGCTGACACTAATGCACATTATGATAGTATATTCAAAGCTCAAAGTAAATTCTTATGCTCCAATATTTAAAATTTAACACTTAATCTTTAGTGGTTGGATAAAGAAGCGAGTTGCAGTTTTGGTTACTGGAGCAGATGGAATGATATATGTTTACCGTTTCCTTTAAGCCCTTTCAAATATGGACAACATAGAGACCTATTTAGTAATGAGCAGGTCTGGGGCCAGGGTTATGAAATACGAGCTAGGTGTAAATATGAAAGATGTTGAAGATCTTGCAGACTTCAGCTATGAAGAGGGAAACTTTATGGCACCTATAGCCAGCGGATCTTTCAAGCTTGATGGTGTTCTTGTTGCACCTTGCTCTATGAAAACCTTATCTGGTATAGCAAATGGATACGAGGACAACTTGATAATACGTGTAGCATCAATTGCCCTAAAAGAGAAGAGATGGAAGCTTGTAATAATGCCAAGAGAGTCCCCGTTGAGTGTAATACACCTCAAAAATCTGCTTGCAGTGGCAGAAGCAGGTGCAATAGTAATGCCCCCGTTTCCGCAATTCCATTTTAACAAAGTGAGCGGGAAATCCCACACGCTTTAGCGGTGGGATGAAAGCGAACCACAGATATAAGAATATAAAAGTTTCGATGAATAAATAAACAAACGAGAAAGGGATATAATGGAAATGATAAGGGCCTACAAGTTCAGGATCTACCCTGACGCAAAAAGGCAAAAAGAGATAGACCTGCAACTTTTGCTTTCAAAAGAATTCTACAACCTGCTTCTTGAAAAGTCGATAAAATCATATAAAGGAGGTAACAAGAAGCTTTCGATGTCAACCCTGAACAAGTTTGCCAAGGAGATAGAGAAGGACAAGAGATTCCTTCAAATATACTCACAGGTGCGTTGCGAAATAAAATATCGTGTCTTGAAGGCATACAAGAATTTCTTCAGAAGGATAAATGAAAAGAAGCAGGGCAAGAAAGTGAAGGCGGGCTTTCCCCGTTTCAAATCAAAAGACAGGTATTACAGCATAACCTACCCGCAAGACAACGGCTCTTTCAGTATAAAAAAGAAAGGCAAAAAGCACATGCTCAGGGTTTCCAAACTGAGTGGAAGAATAGAAATAGAGTCGCACAGACCAATAGAAGGCAAGATAAAAACACTTACAATAAAGAAAAAGGCTGAAGAATATTTTGCAATCTTTACCACAATCACAGAGACTGAACCTCCAAAAATTGAAGACACGGATCCTGTCGGTATAGATATGGGTTTGCATTCTTTTGTCACAACTTCTGACGGCATGAAGACGGAGAAGCCAAAGTTTGTGAGAAAACCTGTGAAGCACATTGCGAGATGGCAAAGAAAAATTGCGAGAAGGGAAAAAGGCTCTGAAAGAAGAGAGAAGGCAAAGCAGCATTTGCAAAATGAATGGGAACATGTTGCAGAGCAATCCAATGACTTCGCTCGCAAACTTTCTAGTAAATTAGTAAATTCGGGATATACCTCATTTGCAGTAGAAGGCCTTCATATTCAAAATATGGTAAAAAATCACAATCTTGCACAGTCAATTTATAATGCTTCATGGAACAGATTCATTCAAATGCTTTCATACAAGGCTGAAAGTGCTGGTATGAAGGTAATAAAGGTAGACGCAAAAGATACGACACAGGAATGTAGCAACTGCCATCATATAAAGGAAGGCAATGAAAGACTGACATTAGGGGACAGAATATACCACTGTAACGTCTGTGGACTGACAATAGACAGGGATATAAACGCGTCAATAAACATACTCAAAAGAGCTACCCTCGGACAGAGGGGAAGTCACGCTCAGAGAGAGGGTGTAAGACCTCAAAGGGAGGCAGTTCTCGAGGAACTGAGAACCGATAAAACACATCCTTTGCAGGATGCAGTGACTGCATGAATGCGAAGGAAGCCCACACCGTTTACGGGTGGGAGGATGTCACAACAAAAAATGCTGAAGAAATGGTTGACCTTATAGTAGGCAGGATGTTGAATATGCTTGGGATAGAGAACAAACCTGCAAGAGAATGGGGATCCCAAGATGGCAATTCAAAAGAATGAAAAATGTCATCTATAACCTATCAAATCAAATTAAGCACAACCTCTATTAGGGTCCTGGCATTGCCCAAAACTCTATACTCTGGCAGTTTTTAGGGAATTTACGAGTGAAATACGAGATAATTATTTAAATATATCTATCGATAATAATATTGGTGTAAGAATGGAACAGGTAGGAAAAGAACAGATTAATAGAGAAGATGGATACCTATATTACTTAGGAAGCGATGGATATGTATGGCAGACCCCTATGAAGTCAAACCCTTCAGGAAAGAAAAAGAAAGTTGGGAGCGAGCGCGTAAACAGGGAGCAGGGATACTTATATTTCATCAATAAGAAAGGATATGTTGCCAGAAGCAAAATGAATAGGGGCGGCAGGTCATCCAAGTAATCAGGATTTTAATTTTTTATTTTATTTATTCCAAATTAATTTTTGTACCTAATTTTATATCGTGAGATTTAACATATCCAGCATTCAATTCTATTATATATTTTGAGTTAGCTTTAGGGTATGCGATATCGCAATTGAATATGCTTCTGCAAGGTTGCAGATTTTCTTTAATATCTATAATAGCCATATTTTTATCTATCCAAAGAACATCAATCGGGAACTTCATATTATACATCCATATTCCAAGTTTTCCTGCCGAATCAAAAATGAAAAGCATGCAGCTGTTTTCTTTCAAAGAATCCCGGTACATTAAGCCTATCATTCTCTTTATGAAATTGTCAGCAATTACCGCATTGAGCTCTATATCCCCAATCGCAATAAGTTTCTCTTGATACCTCTGAAATCTTTTTAAAAATCTGAGCATTTAAACGCCTTGAAATTCAATTTTTAATTAACTGCCTGATACATTTTGATATTGCAAAATTTTAGAACATGTTAAATTTGCAATATTAAAGCATAAATAGGTTGTCAATCGTTATATTTATAACTCAGTTATAAAATAGGTGTCAAGATTGTCAGATTTAGCGAATTCCGTTTTGCAAGAAGAAAAAGAATATGCAGAGAAATACGGGTTTAGCGATAAGCTCGCATACGATGAGATGAAGGTAGGGATATCTGAAGATGTGGTAATACATATATCAAAGTTGAAAAATGAGCCTGAATGGATGCTTAAGAAAAGGCTATTAGGTTACAAGATATTCAAAGATAAACCAGTCCCAAATTGGGGTCCTGACTTAAGCCAGATAAACTACGATTCAATCTATTACTACAAGAAGCCCAAGAGCAGCCAAAATTCGGATAATTGGGACAAAGTCCCAGAAGAAATAAAAAGGACTTTTGATAAATTAGGAGTCCCAGAGGCAGAAAGGAAATTCTTTGCAGGAGGCGCAGCACAATATGATTCAGAAGTGGTATACCACCACCTCAAAGATGATCTTGAAAAACGCGGTGTCATATTCACAGATATGGATACAGCGGTCAAAGAGCATCCGGATTTAGTAAAAAAATATTTCGGTTCCGTAATACCACCGACTGACAATAAATATGCGGCTCTTAATACAGCTACATGGTCCGGAGGCAGCTTCATATACGTGCCAAAAGGCGTAAAATTATCATTGCCACTGCAGGCATATTTCCGCATAAATGCAGAAAGCTCTGGGCAATTTGAAAGAACTCTGATAATAGCAGATGAAGATGCAGACGTAACTTACATAGAGGGTTGCACCGCCCCAATCTACATAAACTCATCTCTTCATGCAGCAGTAGTAGAGCTAGTGGCAAAGAAAGGTGCGCACATACGTTATGTAACAGTGCAAAACTGGTCTAAAAACGTGTATAACCTGGTAACCCAGCGTGCCTTTGCAGCAGAAAATGCAAGAGTTGAATGGATAGATGCGAATATAGGAAGCGGCGCGAACATGAAGTATCCAAGCGTATATCTACAGGGAGAGGGTGCAAAAGGGGAGATACTTTCCATAGCCGTAGCAGGGGATAGCCAGCGTCAGGATACAGGTGGAAAGGTATACCATCTTGCCAGCAATACAACTTCAAAGATTATATCTAAAAGCATCTCTAAAGGAACAGGCATAACAACGTATAGAGGTCTTGTGCACATAGACAGCCGTGCTAGGAACGCAAGGTCTACAGTGAAATGCGATGCACTTCTGCTTGACGAGAATTCAAAGACAAACACATATCCTTACAATGAGATATATGCTGATGACGCTTTTGTAAGCCACGAAGCCACTGTAGGAAGGCTTGGGGAGGATGAACTATTCTACTTAATGTCACGTGGCCTTAGCGAGGACGATGCAATAGCGACTGCAGTACTCGGTTTCATACAGCCATTGGTGGAGGTATTGCCTATGGAATACTCGTTGGAGCTTAAAAGGCTTATAAAGATGGATACAAGCAATTCGGTGGGATAAATTATGGACAACAATATAAATAATTACCAAAGCCTTAGGGAGGATGCAATTTCAATGCAGAAAAGCGGCAGAGCGTCACAAAACTACCTTAGAGATATATTGTACAAGAAATACAACTTCAAAATCCAATTGCTGCCTCCTAATGGCAATGCCATTGCAGCAAGCAGTGATTATGCAAAATACGAAAGCATACTAGGTATAAAATTCAACGTCAGGATAACAGGAGGCCTTGATGTAGTTAATGACATGCCAAATGAAGTAGAGGTATATACTCCAGGCTCTTTTAACATTCAGAGAAAGAAGCTATTTGACAACTCCGATTTGTACGCAGCATTTGTGCACGCATTCTCAGAGAAAATAATATACATAAGGCCTAAAGCAGGGAAGCCTGTAAATATTATCTTGGACTACAGCCACAATCTATACCCTATACAACTCATTATAGATTCTAGCAGCAAGGAACTATCAACAATCAATGAAATCATATTATCTGGAAAATCTGATGACCTGCCTCCCGCAGTAATAATGCACGAGGTATCAGCAAATAAGGATTCAAGCTTGGAGTTCAATATAATGCACCTTGGTGGAGATTCAGGAGTTGTTAGCATGCTCCGTGCAAATGCCGATGAATACTCAAAACTGGACATCAATGAAATATATGCCGGCAATTCATTCACCAAAGAGGAATCCCGCATCGTGTCAGCTGCCGAAAGTGCCGAAGTCAATATAAGGAAAACAGTTGCTGGAAGCATGAACCAAAAATTTGACTTGATGTCGGACTTGGTCAATGCCGAAAGAAACACAAAATGCGATTCAAGCCTCAATGTCATAGCTTCCGGAAGCTCTGTATGTTATGCGAAAGATTTCGCAGAGGTGCGGGAAGGTGCCGAAAAGTCTGTTTCCCATATATCACAGAGGGGCATAATAAGGGATTCGACAGCTAGCCTGAACATGATGCCCGATATGTCCATAAACGAGAGTTACACCAAAGCATCCCATTACAGCTACTCATCACCTATAGACAAGGATGAACTTTTCTACTTAGAATCAAGAGGGATGTCCGAGGAACAGGCAGAGCATCTGATATCTCTTGGTTTTTTCAGCACTAACGTAGGCAAGATAAGAGACAGGGAGGTAAGGAATTCAGCAATCTCAATATTGGATTATGTGCTGAGCAAAAGGGATTACCATATACCAAAAGGGTTGAAGCCCATAGAATGGGATTTCTATGGAGGGATGGGTATTATAGAAGGGATAAAAGACACAAAGTGAAATCATGATATACTACGAGATATTCCTGAAGAAATTTCTTCCTTCATTCAGAAGTGCACTAGCAATAAAGATGAACGAGAAGTTCAATATTAAGGAATCAGATATAGCAAAGGAGCTTGGAGTCACCCAGGCAGAAGTAAGCAAATATCTCAACAGATTAAATGTGGTCAGCCCTTCATATAAGATAGACGACTCCGATATAGAATCGATTGCCGCACTAATGATTGCAGGAGATTCAGCAAATGCGCAAAAGCAGGTCTGCAGGATATGCCCTGTAGGATCCAATGTAAAATGCACCTTTAAAATTTGATGTTTTGATGTTAAATATATATAAGTGATGAAATGATTTTGGAAATAAAAAATTTGCATGTTAAAATAGGCGAAAATGAAATAATAAAAGGGCTTAACCTGACCATAAAAGAAGGAGAGATGCACGTGCTTATGGGCCCAAACGGTTCTGGAAAGACCACATTGGCAAAGGTTATAATGGGCCATCCTGCCTACAAGGTTAGCGAAGGCGACATATTGGCAGATGGAAAAAGCATCCTAAATCTATCAACTGATAAAAGAGCAAAGCTTGGCCTTTTCCTGCAATTCCAGGAGCCCGTAGAAATAGACGGAGTAGGTTTTGTCAATTTCCTCAGGTCTTCAATCGAATCAATATCAGACAAGCCGGTAAACGTGAGAAGCATGCTTAACGATGTCAAATCGGAGGAATCCGAGCTTAAGGTTAACTATTCACTGATAGACAAGTATCTAAACAAAGGTTTCTCAGGAGGGGAGAAAAAGAAATCTGAAATATTGCAGATGTCCCTGCTCAAGCCAAAGATCGCAATACTAGACGAACCTGACTCAGGGCTTGACGTAGACGCAATAAAGATAGTTGCAAAAAACATAGAAAGAGTAGCCAAGGAAACAGGGATGGGAACAATACTGATAACCCACTACAACCGTATCCTGTCTTATATGAATCCATCATTTGTCCATATAATGGAGAAGGGCAGGATAGTCAAGAGTGGGGGAATGGAGCTGGTGTCGCAGGTAGAAAAATCCGGATACCAGGGATTAGGCAGTGACGAATAAACAACAGGATTTTAGGGAAAACTATCCCTAAATATAAGAATTTATCTACCCTATTGGATTTGTGAACTATTTTGGGCTTTAAACAGAAGGCAAATCTTATGGAACTGAAAATCATATCGTGGAATGTAAATGGTATACGCTCGGCAACCGCTAAAGGCTTAACGGATTTCATTAAAAATGAAGATGCCGATATACTGTGTTTCCAGGAAATCAAGGCAGGGGAATCTGATATACCACAAGCTTTAAGGAGCGAAGGGTATGAGCTATTTGTAAATCCTGCAGAGAAAAAAGGTTATAGCGGCACAATGGTCATGAGCAGGATAAAACCTTTAAAATTCCAAAAAGGCATTGGGGAATCCAGGGATGCAGAGGGCAGGGTAGAAGTACTAGAATTTGAAAAGTTTTACTTGCTGAACATATACTTTCCTAACTCAAAACCTATGCTTGAAAGGTTGGATTACAAGATCCAGTTTGATCATGAATTGTTAAATTACCTAAATGACCTTAAGAAAAGAAAAGGGGTAGTTGCTTGCGGAGACTTCAATGTAGCTCATAAGGATATAGATATAGCCCAGCCTCAGAACAATATTAACCATGCAGGATTTACAAAAGAGGAGAGGGAATGGATGGATGAAGTTATCTCATCCGGATACATAGATACATTTAGGTACATCAATGGCAACAAAATAAAATACTCGTGGTGGTCCAACTTCGCAAGTGCAAGGCAGAGGAATATAGGTTGGAGGATAGACTATTTCATAACCGATACCAGCCTTAAGGAAAACATAAAATCTGCCGAAATACTAGATCAAGTGAAAGGTTCGGACCATGCCCCCGTAAAGTTAACATTATCCTTATGAAATAAAATACCTTTTATGAAAGTTTATAAATATTTTAAATGGCCAAATAATATCCGAATAATTATTTATTACAAAAAGTGTTCGATATGACCGAAGAAAATAATAAACAGCCTGTTGAAGCAAAGGAAAGGAAAGAAAGCCAGAAATCATCTTTAACTGCAGAGCCAAAGCCGGCAACCGCCATGCAGAAATCTAAAGAAAAAGACAATGTATCTGAATATAAATCCAAGCTTAGAAGGTCAATAAAAAATGCAATCAAAATAAACTCATTATCCCATATAGACAGCAGAGACGCAATGAAGAGTGCATACCTCAACAATTACCAACAAATAATGAAGCTCGCAAAGACCTCAGAAAACAAGACAATACTGAATGAGATATCGAGGATAGTGGTAAGGGGATACAGAACCTTGGCGGTGCCTACCCCTAAGGTTACAGCCGAAGTATCCTACAACAAGATGAAAGAAACTTATGACAGATATGAAGCACTATACAAGGCACTATCATCAAACAAGATATTCATGGATGAGCATACTAACGAAGAGAAAAGGATAGCAAAGGCACGCCATAGGTCAAAGACCAAGATGAGCAGGTATGAGAAGAAGGCAAAGTCAACCTTCTAAATAATGCCTTTACGGACTCTTTTCTGAGTTCTAATAATCCGGCCCGTTCACAAATTTACAATTATTTATAATTATTTACAATTGCCGGATAAAGCTAACCAAATATGCAGGCGGCATACTTTTTACCTCTTATTTTTACGAAACCGAATATTCCAATATACGAAAATTTTAATACCGTTAATATATTTACTTTGACGTAAATAATAGTCTTTTTATGGAACCTGAAGGCAAAGCTGTAGCCAGATTAAAGAAAAACCAAGTTGGTACACTTGGCGCAATAGCCGAGGAAATATCAGCCATGGCACCTGGTTGTGACGCAATTGCATTTGTCGTAGCTTCTGCAACCTTCGCATTCTTTCTTACCCCTTTAGCATTTCTTATAGCCACCCTTACCATGTTCCTGGAAGTGAACACTTTATACCATCTGTCCAAAAGGCATGCCAGTGCAGGAGGATATTATGGATATATAGCTAATGCATTTGGCTCCATTCCTGCTATAAGCTCTGGACTGTTATATGTGATGTATCAAATCGTAAGCACAGCCGCAATACCTGTATTTGTTGCAGGTGTTGTCCTTCCGGGGGTAATAAATTATTTCTTGGCGATAAGCTTGCCAGGATGGATATGGATACCATCAATCTTAATCTTCATAGTATTGCCTATTGTCATAGCGATGATAGGCATCAGGCCCCAGATGCGTTATATAAGGGTAGCGGCATTCTTTGAAGTGGCATTCCTTGCCCTGCTCTCAGCCATAATAATTTTAAAAGCGCCTGATAACACGCTTAATGTTTTCAACCCTTTTGTATGGCCTCAATATTCGTCATGGTTTGCATCTGAGGGCGGGCCGCTTTCAGGCGTAGGATTGGGGATGATATTCGGGTTGACAAGCTTCATAGGTTATGGAGGGTCGGCGCCCTTAGGCGAAGAAGCAAAGAATAGCCGTACAATTACAAAATCCTTGATATTCGGGCTTCTTATAACTGGGATAGTGCTTGTGGAAGTTTCATACTCCCAGATAGTTGGATGGGGGATACCAATGATGCAGTCATTTGCAAAGAGTGGGATACCAGGTATAATCGTAGCTACTATATATACGGGCGCCATAGGGGGAGTTATGCTGTCACTTGTCGCATTCAACTCTGCATTCTCCGATTCCGTTGCAATGCAGTCAAATGCCGGCAGAGTTTACTTTGCAATGGCACGTGATGGGGTGCTCCCCAAATTCTTTGCCACGCTGCATAAAAAATTTGTCACGCCGATAAATGCCCTAAGCTTCATTGCGATATCCGCATCTGTTATTGCCATAGGATCCACATTTCTTGTATCCGCCGGAATGGGGGTGTCACCCATCTCCCTTATAACTGAAAGCGCAAACAACCCAAACATAATAACCGCCCTGACTGACTCATTTGAATTCCTCACTACAATGGCTTTGGCAGGGCTCATTGTAACGCATGTACTATTGAATACAAGTGTCATGACAATGTTCAGAAGGCTTAAGGAAAAACATGTAGGTTACAGGAAGATAACGCATCCAATACAGCACTACCTGCTACCAGCAATCGCCACAATTATATTCATATTTGTGCTTTACGAATCCGTAGTGCCTCCGGTATACCCTATAACAGAGGCAATTATCATAATTGCGGTTTACGTAGTGCTATCAACCGCATATGGATTTTACCTCAAAAAGAAAAGGCCTGATATAGCCGCTAATGCTGGGAAAAGCGTGAATATAGTAGCCGAAGAGGAATTAGAGGAAAAGGCAAAACAATCCGAATGACGCTTCGTGAAATTCATAGATGCAAAAGCTAAAAATAGAAATACTAATAAGCTGTCCAATGGGCCCGTGGAGGGTCGGACTCCAATCTCCAGCGTGTAAAGCTGGCATCTTAGCCGTTGGACGACGAGCCCAGTAAAGATATATTCTTAAATCATATTTTTAAATATTCCTATTTCTTCTTGTTTTCTTCACAGAAGTCATTTATCCTATCAACTGATTCTTTCAAGATGCTCTTAGTAGGCAAAGACACTATGCGGAAGTGCCCATCTCCACCAAATCCCGATCCTCTTGTTACCTGCAGGTTCTTATCCTTAAGCAGCTTAACCACAAAATCATTATCATCCTTTATCTTCAGCAGGTCAAGCTTTATTTTTGGGAATATATAGAAAGAGCCATTGGGCTTCACTATATCAAGATATTCATTCTTTTTCAATAAGTTATAAGCGTAATTTACCCTATCACTTATCTCTTTTACCATGTTCTTTATCGCTTTTTCATGCTCCTTCTTATTCGTTATAGCCGCAGCAATAGCGTATTGGGCGGGCGTATTTACAGAAAGCCTAACTGTGGCGTAGTCTTTTAGCTTTGCAGAAACCTTTGATGAAAACTTGTCCGTTCCTGGGATTATCATGAATCCGATCCTGAATCCAGTAGAATCATAAACCTTTGATGCCCCATTCAGGATCATATGCGGTACACCATTTGCAACCTCGCTCACGCTCGTGAATTTTGCACCATTGTAAACTATCTCATCATAAATTTCATCGCTCACCAAAAACAGCCCATATTCATTTGCAAGATCCACTATATCCTCAAGGTAATCCCTCTTAAGCACTGTACCTGTAGGGTTGTTAGGGTTGGTTATCATCATATACTTAACTTTCCTGAGCTGTGGTTTTGCCATTCTCTTCAATGACCTGCCCAGCGAGTCTATGTCAAGGTTCCAGTTAAGCTTTTCCGAGTATTTTTCTATTATAGGAGAACCTCCGTACATCTGAAGAAGCGGCATATACTGCGGATAATACGGTGCAAACAGTATTGCCTGGTCCCTGTCATTAATAAGCACATTATTCAAGAACGCAAGCGCCTCAGAGACACCTTGTGTTACTATCACATTTTCAGGACTTACCTTGGCCTTGTAAGATCTTGCATACCTATCAGATACAGCTTCGCGCAGCTCCTTGATCCCGGTCATGTCGACGTATCCTGTTTTATAACTTCTGAGTGCATCCACATATGCATCTATTATGTAATCCGGAGTTTTTATGTATTGAGGGGGATCACCCCTATTGAGTTTTATTACTTCCTTCCCAGTTTTTTCTATCTTTGACGCAATTGCATCGTCCTCCTCTATATCATTATATGCAAACTTGCTTCTTTTTGCCAAATCCTCATTTACCGTTACCATAGAACCACCTAAATTTTATCGTCCAAATGTGCGCTATCTATTATATACTCTCCATTAGATCTATCATTTTCTACATGCGACTTATCTATCACTATCTTTTTCTTAAACAGAGGTGCATTAAGTACAAAAGACTCCGCCTCCCCTCCTTCAAACGAGAGATTTATGTGGAACCTCCTTTCGATTCCCAATAATTTTATTATAGTGTCTCCATCTATATGTGCTCCAAGCAGGGACTTATCCATGCCGTCTGCAGAAACCTTGGTTATTATCACATCAAAACTTTTTGAAAGCTCCTTAAGCTCCTCAAGGGGCTCTATGCCCCATAATGGGGAATAATCCCGTATTCCAAGCCTATCGCATATGGCATCTACCCTGCTTTTTTGGTACTGGCTTGCGATTGCACCGGTTATAACCAAATCCGCGTTTGAATCAGCTATCGCAGATTCGAGGTCCGCGAGCTCTTCATCCTTATCGCCTTTAATATTAATTATTACCTGCGGTATACCTAGTGCTTCAGCCTGCAAGGACGTGAACCTTATATTGGGCTTATGGAACATGTAACTGTAATCATTTTCTGGTGCAATGGTAAGAAGCTGGCTGACATCAATTCCTTTTCCAATTGCCCTGTGCAAAGCTAATGTAGAATCTTTGCCACCGCTGAAAAGGCAGACCGCTTTCATTTTTATCCATTAAATATTGTGAATATTCCTATTTTTATAGGTATCATTTTTCACAGTGCTTGATATGCATATGTCATTCAGCACACATCTTTCGCATATCTTCTTCCTCGCTTGGCATGTGTCCCTTCCTAGCGCTATAAACAGATGTGATATGTTATTCCATTCATCTTTTGGGGTGATTTTGATCAACACTCTTTCTATAACCTCTGGATTATGGGTATTGGCCAGCCCTAAGCGGTTCGATACTGTTATGCAATGGGTATCTATAGCAATGCCTTCATTTATTCCAAACCCTTCCGAAAGCACAACATTTGCAACCTTCCTGCCAACTCCCGGAATTTTCATTAGGTCCTTTGTATTTGTTGGAACCTTTGAATCAAATTGGCTTACTAACATTTTTGCAGCCTCTATCAACCTCTTTGATTTGCCTCTGTAAAGTCCAATTGACCTTATATATGGATACAGATCATCAGGCTTAAGGTCAAGCAGGTCTTCAGGCCCAGGAAAGTTTGCAAACAGTTTTTTAGTTACCTTATTTACGGATACATCCGTTGTCTGCGCAGAAAGTATAACCGCAATCAAAAGCTCCCATTTATTTGAGTATTCAAGCTGCGTATGCATCTGATCGGGATAAGCTGCTTTAAGCCTTTTTATTACGAGGCCTATAAACCTCCTGCTTTTGACTTTCATCTAATCAGCTTTTATTGTGCAATACTAAAATTTAGACATTTCCAAGCATATATGAAATGTCTGTCCGTTCTTTTAAAGCAACGAAATCCATATCAATGTTTTTATTTATTGCCTGCGTTGTAATTACGATACTATGCATGATTCAGATTCCGCAAAAGAAGAAAAGATAAAGGACATAATGCAGAGGAAAGAGGACCACATTAACATATGCATTGACAAGCCAGTGCAGGCAAAGAAAATATCAACATTATTCGAGTGTGTGCACCTAATCAATAATTCGCTTCCAGAAATAAATTTTGACGATATAGACACTTCCGTTAATTTTCTCGGTCACAAATTTTCCGCACCTTTGATGGTGGGAGCGATGACAGGAGGAGCAGATCTTGCATACAAGATAAATGAAAATATAGGCACAGCAGTGGAGGAGCTCAATCTCGGAATGGCAGTAGGAAGCCAGAGGGCAGCCTTATATGATAAGAGATTGGAGGAAACATATTCAATAGCCCGAAAGTCCGCCCCATCTGCTTTTATAGGGGCCAATATTGGCGGCGCACAGATTTCAAAAGGTTTTTCCATAGACGATGCAAGGGAATTGGTAAGAATGCTTGAGGCGGATGCACTATATACGCATTTGAATCCAGCCCAAGAACTTGTGCAGCCAGAAGGAGAGCCCCACTATTCCTCGGTGCTTGGTGGGATAAAGGAATTGGTTGACAAGGTAGGCGTTCCGGTCGTACCTAAAGAGGTAGGATTTGGGATATCGGGAGATGTGGCCTCCAACTTAGAGAAAGCCAATGTAAGTGCAATAGAAGTGGCAGGTATGGGGGGCACAAGCTACTCCGCTGTTGAATATTATCGTGCCAAGCAGATGAACATGCAAAGAAAGGAGCTGCTTGGGAGCCTTCTATGGGACTGGGGCATACCTACAGCTGCATCACTGTGCTCTGTAGTGAACAAAGTGAAGATGCCTGTGGTTTCATCGGGTGGGCTTAGGACGGGCCTTGATATAGCCAAGTCAATCGCATTGGGGGCATCAATGACAGCGATGGCATGGCCAGCGCTTAGGCCAGCTACGGAATCAAGCGATGCAGTCAAAAAATTCCTGGAGCAGAGAATTTACGAGCTTAAATCCATAATGTTCCTTTTAGGCGTGAAAGACATAGAAGGATTGAAGAAAGCAAAATATGTTATGACAGAACCTCTCCAAAGCTGGATCAATGCAGATATATGAAAATAGTGGTTAAAATGGAAATGGTAAACGACAAGAAGTTTAATGAGATAGTGAGCATCCTTGAAAACAAATATAAAAATGTTGGATATTACCTCAACTTCAAGACCCCTATAGACTTGCTTGTGGCTGCCATACTATCACCGCAGACAAGAGATACAACCATAAATAAGCTTACCCCAAAACTGTTTGAAAATTATCATACTGCAGCTGATTATGCGCATGCGGACAAGGCAGAACTTCTATCTTACATAAGCAGCGTTACATTTGCCAACCCTAAGGCGGAAAGAATAATAGAAGCATGCAGAATTGTAGATGAGAAATACGGCGGCAGGGTACCGGACGAAAAAGAGGATTTGCTAAAGCTTCCTGGGATAGGAGAGAAGACAGCAGTTACAATACTGATAAATGCATATGGAAAGGTGGAAGGCATACCAGTGGATACATGGGTAATAAAACTATCAGAGCGGATAGGTCTGGCAGATTCAAAAAACCCGGACAAGATAGAGGAAGAGCTGAAGTCAAAGATCGACAAAAAATACTGGCACAATTTTGCATATATACTGAAGGAGCACGGGAAGGAATTATGCGGAAGTATACCACATTGCAGCAAATGCCCCTTGAATGGCATATGTCCAAAGAATGGGGTTACTAAGAGCCTATAGCTATTTGATCAAATCTTGGACAAACGATGGGTATACATTCTTCACTCCCTTGACATTAAGCAGGTCTGCAACTTTATCCTGAATTGTTTCACTATCGGATATAATTATAGCTACTACTGAATGGTCCCCTGAAGTCCTGTACAATTCATTTACCCAACCATAAGATGCAATATCCTTGGTTGCCTGTATGTAATTTTCAGGGGCAATCTCCAATCCTACTATAACCTCCGCCATACCTATCTTCTGCAATTTAGCCCTAATTCCATAGTTTTTAATTACCCCTTCATCCTTTAATCGTATCAGCCGGTTCCTTACCGTACCTTTGCTTACGCCAAGCTTGGAGGCGATTTCATCTGATGAAATATCTCCGTTGTAATAAAGTAGGTTTATGATATCTTTATCAATTTTATTAAACATTTTATCAATTTATATAATTATAATAGCAAATTATTTATATTTTTAGTACATATATATAAATGAAAGGTGAATAATATGGTAGCAAATATAGATATAGGACAGAAGATCCCAGAGGTAAAATCAAAAGTCTACTATCCAAAAGAGGATAAAATTGAAGATATAACACTCCCTGTAAAAGGCAAATGGAATGTTCTGACTTTCTATCCTGGCGATTTTACATTCGTATGCGCTACGGATCTAGAAGAACTTGAGAAGAAGTACAGGGATTTCAAGGATGAGAATGCAGAAGTTTTTGCAATAAGCGCAGACAGCATTTTCTCCCATAGGGAATGGGCCCAGACTTCACCACGTGTATCAAAAAGCCAGATACCATTGGTAGAGGATTTTAAGAAATCCATGATAAGCCAGTATGGATTCCTGAACGAAGAAAGTGGTGCTGCAAGGAGAGGGCTGATAATAATAGACCCGGAAGGAAATCTGCAGTATTATTCAGTCTTCAATGACAATCTTGGCAAAGATGTTGACCACATCTATAACGCATTCCAGGGATTGAAGTACCTGCATGATACCCCTAACAAGGAAGGGCATATGTGCGCATTGCCTGCAAACTGGAGAAAAGGGAAGGAAACCCTAAATATAGACCTTGTAAAGGACATAGGCAAGCTTTGAACAAGCGTTAATGCCTTATTTTTAATCTTTTTCATTTTTCTTTGTTTATTTTATTGAATTATCCTGTGTGATTTCATGTTCTTATTGTAAGGATTTGCAGCATCAAAGGCGCATATATTTGTTCTTGCATTCAAGTTTGTGAAAGATATTTATAATTATAAGGGAAAATTATTGAGTAGCAGTTGGGGCTGTACGCTAACCTGGTAGACTGCTAGCTTAGGGAGCTAGTAACCCGAGTCCAAATCTCGGCAGCCCCATATTTCCGGTTTTTAAATCTACCAAACAATCTTTTTGTTTCAATCTATTATCGGTGTAGCAAATGCACAATGAAGTCAGCGATGTCATAAAGGACGAAATACTCTCCTTCCTTCAGTACAGGTCAAAGGGGGATGAAGAAGCGATAGCAAGGAAATTAGAAAATGTGCAGACAATAAATGGCAAATTATATATAAGGAATGTCAGATTTGACATAAATATATCTGACAGCAAGGCAGTTGTAGGTGCAGCATTGGCAAACATCCCGTTAATCTTTATAGGCGCTAAGCATGAAGCCGAGCTTCCTTCCGAAAAGCTATCCAAAATATATGGTGCAGCGGAAAGATTAATATCATTGAAAGACAGCACCCTTAATGATATAGCAACTTTGGAAATCTACCTTTTAATGGAAATGGGCTTGAGAGAGCTTTACTCAATGCAGGTAAGTGGTGAGGCAATAGTTTCATACAAAGGCAAATCAATAGCTTTAAAAGATATGGATTACAGGAAGCTTAAACTTTATGTAAAGATGAAACATATGAGTTTGTACGATATCAAGGTCAATGGCAGGGCATTCCCTTATTCCCAAGGTTCCCTTCTAAGCTGGGCCGAAGGTTATATGGAAAGCGATTATGTTGAAGCCTTCAAAATATCATTGAATGTGAGGAATCTTCTGGCTCATGGAGAGCTTGAATGGAATTTAAACCCAAGCATAGAAAGCCTATATACGGCCTCATATATGGTAAATTCACTATTTGACAATTTAGAAAAGCGATCAAATGCCAAGAAGTAAAGGTAGAATTGGGCTTATAGTCCCAGCAAACAATGCAGCTATAGAATATGATTTTTGGAAAATGGTACCTGAAGGTGTAACTGTGCATTCAACACGCATGCCATCGGTCAAAGGCGACGAGCCATATAATGCACAGGAGATATCAAAATTCAAATCAGACTTGCAAAGTGCAATATCCTTGATAGACAAAGTTTCAGACCTGATAGTCTATGGAAGAACTTATGGGTCTAGATACCACTCAGGCATAATAAACCTATCCAATAAAAAAATAATACTTCCAGAAGAAGAGGTTATAAAAAAGCTGAAATCAAACAATGCCAAAAGCATCTATATGATATCTCCGTATAACAAGAGGAGGACTATTGATACGATAAGGTTTTTTGAGTATCGTTCCATTCGTGTAAGTAAGTATGTCTATATGGATAAGAAAAGTGGCGTGGAGATATCCGATACCAAGACTGCTGATCTGTATGGCTTAGTCAAGGGAGCTCTTGAATCATCTGATAACTTTGACGCGGTATACATAGCTTCTACAGCATTATCCACCTATGGCATGAAGCGTTATATTGATAGCAGCGAAAGCAAGTTGATCCTGACCGAGAATATTACAGCATTTGAAAGTGCTTTAAGGCTATTGGATAATGTAGATTAGCTGCAAAAATGAAAAGCAATTTAATTTTAGACATCATAAATATTAGAGATGAAATCTTTCAATTATCTCGCCATAACATTAATCGTGCTGCTGTCCTTAGCCTGTTTGGAAAATTCTGCCAATGCACAGTATTGGTTCCAAAGCGGTGTTTTCGGGTCAAGAGCAACGGAATACAATTATGGGGGGTCAGTCCAGATAGAAACTGTTTCTCAGGTTACGCCTAAAATTGGATCATTGGGATTTTGGACTGGAGAGACATTGCAAAATGGGGCATTTATACAGATAGGATACATGGTACCTAACGAAACAGGGTTATATCCGGACGACTGCACTTTAAGTGGGTGTTCTGGCAATGTATATCTAACAAAAGGCACGCCAACATGGTTTTATGAATATTTCCCTAAAGGCTATTCAGGATCGTTTTTAGGGGAAATAGGCCCCAATGGTGCAGCAGGGAGCAATGGCCAGTTTAATACCTATGCGTTTAACTCGTCAGGAAATGGGATATGGTACTTTTATTTCAACGGAAACAAAGTCGGATCTGTGAATTTAGGCACACCCCAGTCAGGGCCAAATGAATTGACTGGAATCGGTGAATACTCAAACGCCAAAAACGATACATATAACATAATCCCAGTCATATTCAGAAATCTCTCATTTTATAATGGCAAAGTTTACCTTCAAGTCCCAAAAGGGCTTTCATATGTCGGTTATGGCACAGGGAGCGATTCTTCAATCCCTAATGATTACGGAGTATCGGAAGTAGATAATATAATCGACGAGTTTGAGGTAGGATCAGGGATAAATCTGCCAAGCAATGGAACAACATTGTGGAATCTGGGTTTCAAGCTAAATATACTATCGCAATATGGCAACCTAAGCGCTTCGGATATGTACAATGCCTATTCTACGGTAAATATATCAGAGCCTGAATATTACTACGTTAACGGATCCGAACGCGAAGTTTTTGTCGGATGGTCAGGAGAAGGATTTGGTTCATATTCCGGGGATTCAAGAACTGCACAGGTAACAATGGATTCCAATATTTCGGAGACTGCGGAATGGCAGAGGCAGTATTATGTAACTGGAAATAGCAGCATTGGCGGGGTCAATGGTTCAGGCTGGTACGATGCGAACTCAACAGCGGAGCTGGGGATTAACAAGACAATTTTAGCCATTTCTGGAAAAGAAAGATATACATTTGTAAAATGGAGCAACAATTCCACTACAGACCCTATTTATTTCAAGGTAACAAAACCTGTCAAGTTGACAGCAGAATTGCAAAAGCAGTACTATGTAGGAGTATCAAGCAAGTATCTCGGTGCATCAGGAGAGGGATGGTACAATGATTCATCATATGCCAACATATCAGTGGATTCTCCATTCATAGGAATAAATAGCAGTTCCAGATATGCGCTTAGCAAATGGTTAATAAACGGCAATCTATTGAATACAAGCAGTCCCGGAATCTCAATTTTGGTCAACGAGAGCTATAGCATAGAGCCAATATACCAAAAGGAGGACAGGGCCAATTTTATAATAAAGAATCTAGAAAACGAGAATGCAGATATAACCGAGATAATAATAAACAACGAAACTTATAACACTTCTCCATTTCTCGATGCGGGCCAGAGTTACAACGTGGAAGGCGCAGAATATGACAGAAATAGCATCCCAATAAACAAAACGATAACGGCAGCCGATGCAAGCTACTATCTTACGGTGCCTCTTTATAATGTCAGAATAACCGCTCTAAGCTATATGTTTGATAGTCCATTGGATGCCACCATAGACGCAAAATTCGAAAATGGCACATCCTCGGTATACCATACATCCAGAAACGGCACTGTGACGATAAGCAATGTATACGGCAATTACTCGCTATCTTTGAAATCGAATCTCGCTTTGCCTGTGCACGTGGAATCAGGTTCAAATGCAGAAGAGATTTACATGGTAACTATTCAGGCAATCCTGTCAATCGTTGTGCTATTCGCCATCCTAATAATTGCAGCTTATGAAGCGGTCCGCCTTAAGAAAATCAAGCGAAGCAAGGATCATAAAAGGAGAAGAGTTTAATATTTTTAATCTTAATCTAACAGGTATTTTTATAGAGGAGTATTCTATGGCAACCAATAAAACCAAAAAGGAGATAAAATTAGCAGTCTTTGATATTGACGGCACAATTGTAAGGTCAAAGAACGGAAGCTCCATATTCAGGTTATTGGACAGCAGGAAAGGCTTGGGCAAGGAGGCGCAGGAACTTAGGGAAAAATACAAAGACAACTTGGATGAAGCCAGACTCCTGGAATGGTCGATAAAGTCCTTTGAACTATACCAAAAGCACGGAGTCACGCAAGATGACATCTTAGAACTTGCAATAAGCCACCTTAAGCCTGCGTTAGGCCTTAAGAAAATGATAAACTACCTGCATAAAAACGGTATAAAAATTGCCGTAGTCTCTGGAAGCATTAAAAATGCATTTGACATTTTTGCCGAAGCAAATAACATAAAGATAGATTATGAGTTCATATCAAACCATTACATATTTGATAAAAATGGCAGGCTTGTGGACAAAGAGATACATAATTACAACTTTTCGGGGAAGGTAAAAGCGATATCCGAAATTTGCAAAAATGAAGGCATAAGCCTGGATAACGTGCTCTTCATCGGCGATGGGGTTAATGATAAAGATGCCTTAAGGGAAGTAGGATTGGGAATTGCTTTCAATACTGATGATGTAGAAGTAATAGAGTCAGCAAATGTACATGTAAAAGGAAAAAGTTTCTCCAGCATACTGAAATTGCTGGAAGAGATGATAGAGCAGGATTAGTCTAAAAGTTTTTATCTTTATTTCTTAAGAAGGTGGCTGTCATCAAATAATTTGTAGTTGTCTTCATGCCCCTTCAGGCCACCATCCAAAAGATAGGTATTGACACCAAACTTTTTCTTGAAATAATTATTCAAAAATGCTGACGTAGTGCCATTATAGCATAGCAATACACAGCCTTCCATCTTTTTAGCCTGTTCCTCAGTGAAATATATCGCCTCTTCCGGCTTAAGGGATATTGCATTATTCTTTTCAATGCCAAGGATCTTCCTTATCCTGCTTATTGGCTCAGTGCCTAGCCAGACAAGCTTTTTATCTCCCCTCTTGACTATCTCTAGCCCATTGTCAAAGTCCAATTCAAAGGAATTATCTTTAGAAAATTTTTTAATGCTTATATCCATGGAGGTCACTTAATGATTGCTAAATAAATCTTAATGGTATTTAATATATATACTTTACTGTACTCTATTTTTATAATAATAAACTCTAGTAAATCAAGGATGGTGTGGCCTCGTGGATTATGAAAAAATAATTGATGAATACGAAGGCATGATAAATAAAGACCAAGCAGGTAAGCTGAAATATGAAGGGTATAATTTCTGTGCATCCCTTAGTGGACCGGAGTGCATATCCGTGGAGGAACTAGCGTCATTAATAGAAGAAAAGAGGGATGACCTAATAAAGAACGAATTCAAGAACATGTTCTATTCTGCCAATATAAAGGATAGAGTATATAGGATATTTAATGAAGAATCAATAAAAAGTTACAGGCTGTTTGGTGCCAAGCGCTTAGTAGTGATAGGTTCCTCCCCAAATACACTTAAGTTCTTCGTCTCATCAAGATTGTCCAAGAAACTCGATAAAGCAAATAAATTGGTCAAAAGCAGTGACGAAATAGTGATAAGCAACGCCCTGGTTAACCTGCATAATGATTTTCTTTATTCTGGAAAAGACACCGATTTAAAAAAAGTGGACAAGGGCAGATCAAAGCAAGAACCTTATATGGAGATGGATCATTCAACGGGAAACACAAGAATATTCGCAAAGATATCCAGCCTTGACAGCAGCAAAATTATAAGAAGCGGCAAGGATAGCAGCCTAGAGTTGAAACTTGATTTGGGCAGCAAGATGCTAAACCTGATACTTGAGGGCTCTTCACTCAAATGTGTAAAAGAGTTTAATCCTGGGGACAATATCTTTGCAGAGTTCTGCAGACTTGTAAAGGCCGATAAAGGGTTGTCGATGGTAGCTGACAACTATTCAAGGGTTGTGCTAATCAAGCAGTCAAAGCACTAAAGAAGCAAATACCTTTGAATCGGAAACAAGAGCATCTATAACGGAATACTCATTCGGCTGGTGTGCGACATCATCCTCAGTGCTCCAAACAGCTACTGGGACGCCGTTGTCTCTGAAGTACTTTGCCACTGTGCCGCCCCCTATCCCAACCGTGCTAACGGATATCTTCCTGATTTGGTTTATCCTCTTTGACAGCAGTTGGACAATCTCGGAATTTGCGTCTGTTGGCTTGGCAGCGTCTTCCCTGTTGAATACCTCTATATTGATCTTGCCTTTTTTGGAATGCTTTTCCGCCAATGCCTTCATGTCTGCAATGACCTCGTCCAGCTTGTAATTTGGCAAAACTCTGCAATCAATGTAAGAGACATCTTTTCCCGGTATTATGTTTATGCTGTCCACGTTCTTGTCGTGCTTTGTCATTTCAAATGATGATACCGGATAATCAAACCTCTCATCTTTAACATTATACTTAGAATGGAGTTGGTCATCCAGGTCATTAAGGAATTTTACTGCTAGCTTATAAGCATTTACTCCGTCCTCAGGAGTACTTGCATGTACCTGTTTTCCAGAAGCAGTAACTTTAATCCACAGTATACTTTTCTCTGCAATCTCTATTTTATCTCCTGTTGGCACTCCCCAATCAGGGACAAGCATCATGTCATCGCTTCCAAATATGCCCTCCTTGGCCAGTCTCTCTGCTCCGTAATGGCTTCCTATCTCCTCATCTGCCACAAAAACCATGCCAAAGTTATACTGCAAGTTTACCTTAAGCTCTATTATAGCTTTTGCAGCGTACAATGTCGCTATCAAGGATTGGCCATTGTCATTAGTTCCCCTTCCATAAATCTTTCCATCTTCAACGTATGCCTTGAATGGATCCTGCTTCCAAAGCGAAAGATCGCCCGCAGCCACCGTGTCCATGTGGCACAGTATCCATATTGTCCTTTTATTTGTGCCCACTTTAGAAACTATATTTGGCCTTGTAGCACCTGTTGTATCAGTGTAATCATATCTCTTGATCTCAGTTACACCAATGCCTTTAAGAAATTCAGTTATCC
The DNA here is from genome assembly GCF_002214165.1 of Candidatus Mancarchaeum acidiphilum. NCBI lineage: Archaea > Nanobdellati > Microcaldota > Candidatus Mancarchaeum > Candidatus Mancarchaeum acidiphilum. The sequence continues at coordinate 753,802 of NZ_CP019964.1, read as the reverse complement.
ATCCTGCGCGCTCAAGTTCGCCTTTGCCTCCTATCTCTGGGGAGATTGCAGGCATGCCAACTAATTCCGACAAAGAAGAGATCATTTCATCCTTATAACTGTTTATCTTATTATTGATTGAATCTATATAGGATACATCGTCCATGTAATCATCAAAATATGGCGATAAAATATTATTATTGGTTTTGTTTACATGATAATGGCAGAGCACCACAGGCAATGTAAAAGTGGTGAATCCAATAAAATATAGGGAAATTTGCGGAGTTTTTGCAGTTTTTAACGGCTAATTTGTCAAATCTTAAGACGACAAATAGAAAATAGCAAAAAATAATAAGGTATTTATACCTTTCCCTCTAATATATTGATGAATTTTGATAAGTTTAGATGAACTTGTCAAAGTATTATATGAAAATTCCTGCTTGGAATTGGATTCAGCTTCGAGAAGTGCAAATTGGTACCCAACAATTTTTAAGTTTTGAAATTAATGTGCAGCCAGTAATTCCAGTCGATGCTGCTGGAGGACACTGCTATCAGATTTCGACAGCCATGCAAGTTAGCTCAAAGGCATCTTTGGGCAGCGTACGGCTCAGTAACACGTAGTTAATCTAACGTAAAGAAAGGGATAACCTTGGGAAACTGAGGCTAATACCTTATAGATTAAGACATCTGGAAGGAGTTTTAATCGAAAGGAGCATGAATTGGAGTGTTTCCGCTTTACGATGAGACTGCGGCGGATCAGGCAGATGGCGGGGTAATGGCCCACCATACCTATAACCCGTAGGGGATGTGGGAGCATAAGCCCCGAGAAGGGCACTGAGGCAAGGGCCCTAGCGCTACGGCGTGCAGCAGGCGCGCAAACTCCACAATGTGCGAAAGCATGATGGGGGGAATCTGAGTGGTTTACGAAAGTAAATCTTTTGCCAAGTATAGCAAGCTTGGCGAATAAGTGCTGGGCAAGACGAGTGGCAGCCGCCACGGTAATACTCGCAGCACAAGTGGTGTCCACGATTATTGGGCTTAAAGCGCTCGTAGCCGGTCAATGCCGTCTTATGTGAAATATTGGTGCTCAACATCAATGCGTGCATGAGATACCCATTGACTAGGGAGCGGGTGAGGTCAAGAGTACTTATAGGGGAGGGGTAAAATCCTGTAATCCTATAAGGACTAACGGTGGCGAAGGCGCTTGACCAGAACGCATCCGACGGTGAGGAGCGAAGGCTAGGAGAACGAATCGGATCAGATACCCGAGTAGCCCTAGCAGTAAATTATGCAGACTCTGGTGTTGCAAGTATCTTGAATGCTTGCAGTACCGTAGCAAAAGCGTTAAGTCTGCCGCCTGGGGAGTACGGTCGCAAGATTAAAACTTAAAGCAATTGGCGGGGGAGCACACAAGGGGTGGATGCTACGGTTTAATTGAATCCAACGTCGGAAATATTACCGGGAGCGACGGCAGTGTGAAGGCCAGACTAAAGATCTTACCTGACAAGCCGAGAGGTAGTGCATGGCGACCGTCAGCTCGTGGTGTGAACTGTCCGGTTAAGTCCGGTAAGTTTAATGAGTGATACAAATGGTGCAAAAACTAAAGCTTAACCCTAATAGGTGTTATTTGTTAGGATTATACGAATGCGGAAGCAAGGACCTTATAAATTTGAAGACAAGCGATGATGAGCTTGCGGAAAAATTTATAAAGCTGCTTACATCCGAATTCGAGATAAAGCCTGGCAAGTTACATATAGAGAAAAAAGAGAATTTGAACGTGATAACCCTTTATAATTCAAAATTGAAAAAGCTATTCGATAGATCCTTAGAAAGGAAATCCTTTATATTCAAATACCTGAATGAATATTCATCTGCATATTTTGCAGCGATATTTGATTACAATGGAGGAAGGACTAGCAATGGCAGGATTTATATCAATCGTTTGGATGCGGGTGATTCCCTATTATTGGAAAAGCTCAACATACATTCAAATGGAAAGAGTAAATCATTTATGCTGAACCCTAATCTGTTTATAGCACTTATAAAGGGTTATAGCTTAAAGGTTGCACGTGTCATTCATTGAACCCGGAAACGAGCGAGACTTTTGTCAACAGTTGCCACCAGCTTAGAGATAGGTTGAGCACTCTGTTGAGACCGCCTCTGTTTAAAGAGGAGGAAGGAGAGAGCGACGATACGTCAGTATGCTCCGAATCTCCCGGGCTACACGCGGCATACAAAGATCAGCACAATGGGACGCAATGCCGAAAGGCAAAGCAAATCCCCTAAAACTGACCTAAGTTCGGATTGAGGGCTGCAACTCGCCCTCATGAAGATGGAATCCCTAGTAATCGCTTGTCACTATCGAGCGGTGAATTTGTCCCTGCTCCTTGCACACACTGCCTACCAAGTCACCCAAGTGAGGTTTTAACGAGGCGATGCCATTAGGCATTTTCGAGTTAGGGTTTCGCGAGGAGGGCTAAGGTATAACAAGGTATCCGTAGGGGAACCTGCGGATAGATCACCTCAAAAAATTAAACGTTGTTAAGGTACCTGCATTAATTCTCGAAGCTGAATTCTTCTTGTATTTAGGTGCATCAAATGAATTTTTCTAAGCAAACAGACGATTTTCCTGAAACCTTCTACTCCTTTATAGAAATTCCAATGGGAAGTGGAATAAAGTATGAATACAAGCCAGAATTGGACAATGTAGTCGTAGACAGATTTCTTTTTACGTCAATGGTATATCCGACAAACTACGGATTTGCATTAGGCACAAAAGCAAAGGATGGAGACCCATTGGACATTCTTGTAATCTCCCAGCAGCCTATAGGGTCCGGAAACATAATAAAATGCAGACCAATAGGTATAGCTATAATGTCCGATGAAGAAGGGTCCGACAACAAGGTAATAGCAGTCCCAGTGGACAAGGTTGACCCGTCTTTTTCAAGCATAAAGGACATAGAGGATTTCCCACAATATATGAAGGACAAGATTAAGCACTTCTTTGAGCATTACAAAGAGCTTGAAAAAGGGAAGTTCATGAAATTCGAAAAATTTGATTCCAAAGAAGTAGCAATAGAAAACTTAAAAGAATCAAAAATCTGATTTTTCTGTTTTTTATTTTAAACTCAGGACCGTGATCCTGATTCCGCTATTTCTTTAAGCTTTTCTGAATCCTCCTTTATCTTAAGCACTTCCATAAGCTCATTTGCATCCAATAAAGGTTTCCTTATTCTGTCAACATCATCGATAGCTATTCTTGGGCAAGCTGTATTTACAAAAGCATCTATATCAATCATATTGTCTATTGATCCAAAATCAAAGGTATTCGTTATAAGAATCTCTGCCTGCAGTCCGGAAGACTCTATCTTTTTCTTCAACAAGTCGGCAAGTGCTTTGTTGTACTGGCCATTCTTTGTGCTTACCAGAAGCCCAAACTTCTTTGCATTAATCGAAGACATTATAAGGCCTTTGCGTCTCTTGCTGTACTGCTCTCTCATGTAGTCTATGAATTTGACCTCTCCGTTGAATGGATCAATTATCAGGAAGGGCTTGGTGGTCGCTATCACAGCCCCCAATGGGTGGAATACCCCTCCACCGAAGTACACAAATGCATCAACGCTTTTATCTATGGTTGTAGCGCTACCAACATCGCACCCTAATACTTGGCCTTCTTTCCTAGCCAGCCCATAGGGCTTGCCTATCATAATCGATTTTCCATTTTTCTCATAAAATTCTTTTATCTCACTAAGCTGGTGCTGGTGCTGTACTGTAGTAACTAGACCTATCACTCCATAATCTTTTAAATAATCAAGAGATTCAGGGAGCAAGTTAAGCGGGGCTTCTATCTTGTATTCGTTGTATTCTACTTCGAACCCCAAATCTTTTGGAAGCCTGTCATGACCATATTCCGCGTGCCCAAAATGTATCAATTTATCCACTTTAAGCGTTTTTGCTTCTTCTATAGCAAGGTCGCATGCACCAAATGTTGGATGTGCATCTATGTAAACTTCGTTGCCTTCCTCCTCCAATTTCTTGGCATAGTCAAAAACCTTGTCCTTGAGCCCTTCAGGGAATTGAATTAAAATCTTCATAATATTAAGAATAAGTTATAATAATATTTAAATAGTAGGGTCGAGCGACTTTTAAAAGAAACTATTAAATAATATAAATATAATCTTATATAAGATATAAATGGCGGATCGCCGTAATAAGAGAGATAGCAAAAAGAGCATGAAAAGGCTAGAGAAAAAGATTGAAACTGACTCCATAAAAGAGCACAGTGAAGCGCAATCTGCTCTTGAATACCTTGTTACTTATGGTTGGGCAATACTTATAATTGCAATAATAGTGTCACTCCTATACTTTTTCGTTGCGGTCCCATCTAGTGTGATTCCAAACAGTTGCTCGTTTACAACAGGAGCAAACTGCGAGGACATGGAACTTGGATCAAATTCAATATCCCATACATCTACAATATCTCTGCTTCTTACAAATAGCAAAGATTACGCTATAAAAGATCCATCAATTACTGTAGAATATAACAAGGTTAATGTTACCCATTCTTGCTATCCAAGTTATGTGCTTCCTGGAGGATCCATAATATGCATTGCAAATATGTCGACGTACTTACCAACAAATGCCTATGCATATGGAAACCTTTATTTAAATTCTGATGACTGTGCACTATCAAATTCTTCCTCATGTACAAATGCACCAAAGCAGATTTATGCAGGAAAATTCAATGCACATGTCGCATTGGTGGTAAAGCCTTCATTGACAATTTCACTTAATGCATCAAGTGGTCACAACGGAAGATGGCCTGCTGATAATTATCCTGACGAACTGACCGCAAATGTCATATTCCTCGGATATCCTCTTGCAGGATCAACTGTGAATTTCACAGAGGTTCCAGATGAGGAAACATTGTTCCCTACTTATGCATCTACCTCGTCGCAGGGAATCGCACACTCATTTGTATATGGAACAACTATTGGCAACATAAAAGTGAATGCGACTTTTGGAAATTACACAAGCCATTACGTATACATAAACTTTTCACCTGTAACCCAGTACCACTTGATATTCAATGTCCCTTATGGTAAGGTTACCATAACAACTCCAATCAACAGCACCACATTCACAAAGAATGCAACTGGGACCACAATATGCAATTCCGAACTTAACTACTCAACGCCATCACAGGTTACACTGGTATCAAACGAGGCATACGAGAACTTCACATATGCGGAATCAAACGGCGTAAAGTACTACAATTCGACAGGATCAATACCAATATACTGCAATTCAACGACAGTTTCATTCAATTACACAACTTACTACAAGCTAAATGAAAATGTCAATCCATCATATTCTTCAGGTGTTGTATCATCGTCCCCATTATCCTCGAACGGGTATTACAAGAAGGATTCATCATTGCAGCTTTCCGCGAAATCCTCCAATCCAAAAGAATGGGTTTTCGCAAACTGGACATGTGCTGCATCCACATCAATAGGAAGCACATGTTATTCTGGAAACAGCCAATCCCCAACAATTATAATGTCTAATCCAGTAAACGAGACAGCAAATTTTGACCCTATGCTTTCATTGAGAGTAATCCCAGGAGGCGATGGGACAATAACCGCGTCAACTCCCTCTGGCACATCCACAAATTCATCAACATTCAAAAGTTATCCTGAATCTTATGGATCAAAGGTAACACTAGGAGAGTCACCTGCAAATTCAACATTCAAGTTTTATGGATATTCCGGATTGGGTACAGGCAACTATACGGGAGACAACACATCACCAACTGTAACAATGGATTATCCTATAAACGAAACTGCAGAATATGATGTATATTTAAATGAACTTGCATCACCTTCAAGTGCGGCTTCATCATTATTGCCCGGAAGCGGCTGGTACGCACCGGATTCATCAATTACACTAACAGAAGTAAATAATACTGGATATAAGTTTGCAGGATGGACAGGATATGAGAACAATGCATCCTCATCATTTACAATGGTAGTGCCGAATACAGACTTCACGGAGCAGGCCAACTATGATGTATACCTTACAGAGCTCTCATCACCATCAAATGGTGCAAAGACGCTTTCACCTGGAACTGGATGGTACGCACCGGATTCATCAATTACACTAACAGAAGTGAACAACACAGGCTACAAGTTTGTCAATTGGACAGGCCAGTTCAGCTCAACCAATAACCAATTATCAATAACTGTGCCAAGTACCCCATTCACGGAAACTGCGGAATACGCAGTTGCCCTAAAACTATCAGTATATGAACACGGAGATGGAAAGGCAACAGTGTCTCCAGGAGGATCAACTAATTCATCCTCTATTTTCTGGGAAACACCCGGAGCTTCCCTGTATTTCACAGAGACCAATACAACAGGATACAAATTTGCGAAATGGGTAGGATATGATAGCGGCAATTCTTCAAACTTTACAATGACTGCACCAAATTCTCCTTTCAACGAAACCGCTGATTACGATGTATACCTAACTGAGCTCTCATTCCCTTCAGGAGGTGCAAAGAAGCTTTCGCCTGGCAGTGGCTGGTATCTACCAAACTCATCAATAACATTGTCCGAGACTAACAACACAGGATACAAGTTTGTCAATTGGACAGGATACGAGAAGAGCACTTCTTCATCTTTCACGATGGCAGTTCCAAATACAGACTTCACGGAGCAGGCCAACTACGATATATACCTTACAGAGCTCTCATTCCCTTCAGGGGGTGCAAAGACGCTTTCGCCTGGCAGTGGCTGGTACTTCCCTGGAAATTCAATCACATTGTCCGAGACGAACAATACAGGATACTTATTTATAGGCTGGACAGGATATGAAGGCAGCACTTCTTCATCCTTTGGCATGACAGTTCCGACAGAACCATTTACCGAACAGGCCAACTACGATGTATACCTAACTGAGCTTTCATACCCATCAAATGCGGCTTATTCATTATCACCTGGCAGCGGCTGGTACGCACCTGGAACTTCGATCACTTTATCCGGAAAGAACAACACAGGATATAAGTTTGTCAACTGGACTGGCTACGAGAAGAGTACTTCATCCTCATTTGGCATGACAGTTCCGACAGTACCGTTCACGGAGCAGGCCAACTACGATGTATACCTAACTGAGCTCTCCTACCCATCAAGTGGGGTTTCCTCATTAAATCCTGGCAGTGGCTGGTACTTCCCCGGATCTTCAATCACTTTATCCGGAAAGAACAATACAGGATATAAGTTTGTCAATTGGACTGGCTACGAGAAGAGTACTTTATCCCAATTCAGCTTGACTGTACCAAGTGTGGACTTCAAAGAGCAGGCCAACTACGATGTATACCTAACTGAGCTCTCATCGCCTTCAGGTGCAGCTTACTCCCTTTCGCCTGGCAGTGGCTGGTACTTCCCCGGATCTTCAATCACTTTTTCAGAAGTTAACAATACAGGCTACAAGTTTGTCAACTGGACTGGCTATTATAATCCAAGCCATGTTGCTAATCAGTGTACTCAATATGATTCCTGTGGTGGGTCTGATTGTCCATCAGGTATTTCATCCAGCGATTGTTACACAACGGTTCAGGGTGAGTGTAATGTAGTTTTGTGTACCTACTACACATATAATACAACCTTGACGGTTAAAGTTCCAACTGTACCGTTCATGGAGCAGGCGAACTACGATGTCGCATTAATACTTCTAGTAAGCCCATCTGGTGATGGGACAGCTACTGCTTCACCCGGAGGATCAACCACATCATCGTCAACTTATTGGGAAACCCCATATTCTGATATATCACTTTCATATTCCACTTCAAATAGCTGTGCAACATTTAATGGTTGGACCTGCAGTGGAAATAACTGTTGGAGTGGGCCAGAGCAGCAGACCACATATCCATATACATCTGCCTTTGTTGTGATGTCAAGCCCTATAGTAGAAGCTGCAACTTTCAGCCTTAAAACATATGAACTTGGATTAAGCTCATCCGGTCCGGGGTCCGTATCCCCAAGCAGTGAAGAAGTCAATTGCGGAAGCACCATAGAAATAGAAGCGCTACTCAAAAAGCCTCCAAGCTGCAGTGGCCGCACCTGTTATGTAAACTACCTTAATAACTGGACCTGCAGTGGCAATGGGTGTTATAGTTATCCAGGAGACCATCCACCATACACGCCAAACCCTCCTCCATACACAATAAATGTGACGGTTTACAACAACATGTCGGAGACAGCAAATTTCGATACCTACTCTTATCTAACATGAAAATAGAGTTCATTGATTTTTATATCATAAATGCTCTGAATGAAGCCCGTAATATAAAAATAGTTAAATGCAAATCAGATTATAAAACGACAATAAGGCAGGAATAAAATATATAAGCCACTGTTTATCAAAAGTGGCGTAAAACCAACCATTTACCAGAGGTAGGATTCCACTGCAAAATTCTTTAATATAAAGTAAAATTCAAAAACAGAAATAGAATTAGGACGCTATTACGACCTTATACTGTCCTGAAAGCTTTGATCTTGCCCTATCAAATGCCTCTCTTATTATAGGCATGTTCTGCTTTGTTGTCTTTATCATAAAGACTGGCTGTCCCCTTATCAATCTTGCGGCCAATCCAATAGGCTTCCCAAATGCATGGCTCATTCCCTGTGATATTCTGTCTGCTCCTGCACCCGTAGCCATCTTGTGTTCTCTTATAACGTTGTGTGGATATACAAGCACTTTGAAGTAATATCCTCCAGGTATCTTTATTTCAAGGTACTTGTTTATTATCTGCCTTGCTGCTTCAAGCGCATTTGACCTTAGTTGTATTGGATATGTGGTATTTAAGGTAACCTTCAGGTCATAATTTTCCTTGTCAACTCCCATATTGAATACAAGAAGGCTTGTATGAGGTAGTGCCCTTATATAATTTTTCTTCGGTTTTTTCTGCGAATATCTAGCCCATGGTTGAGAACTTATATCTCTAACTGTCCTTGCAGGTCTTAATCTTGCCATTTTTTACACCTAATAATCTTTAAGAATTTGAGTTATAATAAATTCTTATGTTAAGGTATTTATTAATATCTGTAAATATTGCAAAGCTAAGTCAAAAAATCAAGCATGTAACTTTTAAATGCGATTTGCATCACCTCTGCATCTTTTCCTTAATTATTCCGAATAATTCCAAGTAACTAGCTACCAACAAAACACAGTTAATATTAAATATTCGAAAATACAAAATAAAAATAACTTATTTTATAAAATGGTGAGCAAATGGTAAAACTTAAAGATGATGACAAAAAGGCAATAACTGAGAAATTTAGCAAAGAATTGAAAGGAGACGTCAACATAATGTACTTCTACGACTCTGACAAGAAGGTTTGCCCCTACTGTTCCGAGATGACGGAGCTGCTCGAAGACCTTGTAGGCCTGAGCCCAAAATTAAAGCTTACAAAATATAATGCCGCAGACGAATCCACAGAGAAAGAGAGGAAGTTCCTTAAAATAAATGACCAGGTTCCCGCATTGGTGCTTGGAGGGAAGAAGATATACAACCTTTACTACTTCGGCATACCTGCAGGATACGAGTTTGCATCCCTGCTTGAGGATATAGTAGACGTCTCAAATGGAACTACAAGGCTTTCTGAAAAGACAAAGGCAGAGCTCAAAGAGGTAAGCAAGCCCATAGATATAAAGGTATTTGTCACCCCTACCTGCCCATGGTGCCCAAGGGCGGTAAGGACAGCACATCAGCTTGCAATAGAAAACCCTATGATAACAAGCAGCATGATAGAGGCATCGGAGTTTGAAGAGATGTCAACAAAATACAAAGTGATGGCAGTCCCAAGGATAGTCATTAATGACAAGAGCTACTTTGAAGGTGCACAGCCAGAGCAGGTGTTCATGGAATACATCAAAGAGGAGCTCAAGGATGAAGCCAAATAATCTAGAGTTTGAATATTTGGTATTTTTCTGATATAAGTGACCATATGCTTTTTAAAAATGAATTTATCTCCGCGGTTAACTCAGTCATAAATCCAAAAATAAACTCCAAGCATAAATCTTTCAGCCAGATAATGTCCACATACTACAAGGCTTCAATTATACCATTGATAATAGCCGTTGTAATCGGGTTCGCGGCTGGATATCTATTCGGGCCTTTCAGTTTTATTCTCAGGCACAGAAGTGCAATCGCTGCAGGTTTTATAGGAGGTGCATTGAACTCTGCATATGCAATCATAGCTATTTTGGTAATAATTCCATTGAGCCTGATTATATATGCTGCAATATACTATATTTTTGCCGATCTTGCATTGAAGATATGGAAAGGCAGCTATGAAGAGGTCCTTGTAAGCTTCATGTATGGAAACCTTCTGATAGTGATATTTTTCTTCCTTGTATTCATACCAATAGTTTCAATAGCTGCATCAATAGCGCTTTCAATATGGGGCATAGCAGTAGTATCGATTGTGATGGGCAGGCAGATGAAGATGGACCCCTGGCGTGCATTCGGAGGTATGGTTGTGACAGGCATTGTAATCATAGCAATAGCAATGATGCTTATGATGCTGCTATTCGGATTTGCATATCTGGCATCATCTGTGGGAAGCGGCCTGTCATTAAGCCATTTAAGCAAGCCTCCAATTGCTGCATTTAGAGGTTAATCCAACATTGGCCGGCCAAACTCCGGTATAACAATGCAATTGCCGGTTATAATTCAGATATGGCAGCAGGTGCTCTTGCTTCCTTGTCCCTTTCAACCATATATATTTTCGCCGGATGTACCTGCTTTAAGCTGTCATCATGCGTTATTATGAAAATCTGCTCTACTATATCTGGCAGTGTTTCACTAAAAACGGATACGAGCCTGCTTATCCCTGCAGCATCCAAATTATGCGTCGGCTCATCAAGTATTATCCATTTTAGGTTCGGAACTATGACCATTCCCAATGCAATCCTGAGAGCAAGGCTTGCTGTGCTCCTTTCACCTCCGCTTGCAAATGAGTCAATCGAAACTTTTTCCTTTTTCCCATTTATATTTACAATACCTTCAAGCAGATAGTCATCTTTATACGTATTGAGCATTATGTATTCATAGTCACCATAAGGATAGATCTTGGGCCATAAGTCTGCCATAACATCATTTACTGAGGAAACAAGCCGGTTCCTTAAACCAGATTCCGTTTCCTTGAGCGCGGTCCTGAATTTTTCCAACGAAGAAACAAGGCGCTTTCTGCTGCTTACCCTTTCTTCGCTTTCCTCAACCCTGTTTACCTGATTTATCTTATCGGCTATCTGCAGAAGTATGTCATCGTAGCGCTTTTTGCCTGTCTCATACCTTATCTTTATCTCATTGCGCTTTGAGTAAAGGTTGTTGTATTCGTTCTGTAAATTCTCTATCCTGTCTTCAGATATATCTATCGATTGGAATTCCCCATTCTTTTCCTTGAGAGCCTTATTCTCTGTATCTATTGACTTTTTTAAGGTTTCCTGCCTCTTCAAGTCCTCTATATATTTTTCAATCTTATTGACATCCTCCCTTGCCTGCTCTCTATTTGAATTATATCCCTCTACAGTTTTTGCCACTAACTCATACTGCGATTTCAAGTTCTGACTCTTTGAAGATAGAAGATCAATTATCTGCTTAATCTTATCAATATCCTCAAGTTTTCCCCTCAATATGTCAAGCTTTCTTTTATCCTCATTGAAAGCATTGAACTTTTCCTTTAATGCGTTCAGTTCATTCTTGTGCAATAATATCTTCGATTTGTAATCTGCTATTGAGCTGTTTTTTTCTTCAAGGAGCTTTAGCCTAAGGTCAGTGCCAATCTCCCTGTCACATACAGGGCATTTGCTTATATCTTTTGAAAGTTCGGCCACCCACTTTGAAAGCTCCTTAACGCTTCCTTCATCAGATGCAATCTCAAGATTCTCCTTGTTTATTCTATCCTCAGCCTCAGCTATTGCCTTATCGAGATCAAGCTTCTCAAATTCTTTTACTTTAAGTAATATTTCCTCATTCTCCTTAAGCTTTTTGCTGTTTGCCTCAAAATCTGATTTGGCGGTTGCAATATCCCTCGCAAGGTCCATCTGCTGTTTCCTAGACTTCTCTAAATCAGCAGACAGCGATTCAAACTTATTTTTTGCAATCAGGTAATTGTTCTCCAGTTCCTCCTTTTGCATAGGTACACTGATTTTTTCCATCTCTGCCTTAAGGGTATTGATTTTTGACGATATGCTTGCCATTTCCTCTTTCAGTTTCAACTTCTTCAATCTCTTTTCCTTCATCTCCTTGAGCGAATTTGCATATTTCTCAACTTCTAAACTAAGCTTTCCAAATTCGGATTTGTAAGAGCCTATCTCTCCTAAAATATCCTGCTTCTTCACCGACAAGTCCTCTATCTGCTGTTTTATCGATCTGACATCTATATTGCCTATTAGCTGTTCATCTTCCTTGATTATGCGGTTTATCATACCTATTACTGAGGTCGCATTTTCATCCACATTGGTGAAACGGTCAAGCCCAAGCATCTCATCTATGCTTTTCTTTCTCTCGCCTTTGCGTATGTCCAAAAAATAGTCGAGCTTGTTCTGCTCAGCATATATTGCCTTAATAAAGGTGTCGTAGTTCAATTTGAGCAACGACTCTATCTCTTCATTGACTCTTTTAGGCTGTGTCTGCAGGAATTTCCCATTCTTTTCCAGCAATGCATCTGCCCCCTTTTCCCTCTTTATTTTCCTTGTAACTGTATAACTGTTATTGTCTATATCAAATTCCAGTTTTACGGAGGCTTCGTTTACATTGGCGGAATTCGATATCAAATTGTCAAGCTTCACCCTGCCCGAATTTAGAGCAGGGAATGTGCCGAACAAGCCAAATGATATCGCATCAACTATTGAGCTTTTCCCTGCACCCATTATACCTATGAGTATGTTTACCCCTTTGTCAAAATCAAGATGGGTATCACTGTGGACCTTCCAATTCTTCAAATCTATAGACTTTATCATCTGAATTAACTTTTCAGATTAAACTTATTATGCTTTTTCAATGCCTCTAATTAGGCAAACCAAATGTACTAAAAATCCCAAAGATCTATGGAACGGGCATGTATAAATAAGGTTTAGATATAAATAACAATATATACAAAACCTAATTATGCATGAATCCCAACCCGTCCCACTATACAGGCTTAACATAGTGGCAGATATAATGATGGCAAAGGTTGCCCGATGGATGAGACTGCTTGGAATAAAGGTTAACGACGCCAAGTATATTGACGACACCCAGATACTTAATTATATAAAGCGCTATCGGCACCCTGTGCTATTGACAAGCGATGTCGAGTTTTCACGGAGGGCAGAGAAGATAAGGGTAAAAGCAATATGCGTGCCTTCCAATATTGACCTGAACCACCAAGTAGCATATGTTCTAAAGCGCATGGACATAGATGCAAGCAGGATCAAAGCGGGCAGCCTATGCACTTCTTGCGGAGCCAGACTTATAAGGATAAACAAGGCCAGCCTTGAAAGCGATAAAATACCTAAAAATTCACTGGATGCGTACGATAAATTTTACAAGTGCCCCAAATGCGGAAAAACCTACTGGAGAGGTTCACACTGGTCTGAGATAGATTCCAGAATTAACGAAATACTAAGCATATACAAAAACGAGAAGCAGAACAAATCCGGAATAAGGTAAATTTTTGGCATGTTGCAACAAATCACAATAAAAATTGCCCAAAATAAAAATAAACCGCTATTACAAAAACGGTAATAATCTATGAACAGTTCCCATCAAATGCGAATTATTAAATATATAAATAGGGATAGATATAATTGTGATAACATGGTGGGAATATTCAAATCAAAAAATGAAAAACTAAATGAAGAAACAGCAGATCTATTGACATATCATCTACCTAAGGAGTATAAGAAGGACCAGGAAAATAAGATAACAGACCTTTTGAACAAAAGGGATAAGCTAGTCGAATCTTACGAAGGACAAAAGGAATATTACAGTGTTAAGCACCTTACAGATTCCATATATAATAAATTCAGGCAAGCCTATAAGGAAACTGAAAAACTGTCAGTTCAGTCAAATGATATGCAGTCCCTAGGGATAAAAGGAGTTGACAACAAAATAAAAGAATTCAATGACAAGATCAGCAAATCCAATTCCGAGATAAATGAAAATATAACCAAGCAATTGGATGAAATCATAAGCGATTATAATAAAGTCTTTAACACACTTTCAGATAAAAGCAAGATGAAAGACTTTTTGAATCAGATGAAAGGAGGAAAGTGAAATTTTTAATCCTATTTTTATTATTTTTGTTAAAAGCAGTTTAAGGCTTGCTTACTTTAGCGTTGGGATTCACATTTAGTCCAAATAATACATAATCCCTACGGCAAGCTATCTATTGTATAAAAACTTATTTTGAATGGAGCACAAGAGTTTTTCATATCATTAGCAGCCAGATAAAGCATTGAACTTACAAGCGATAGCTATAAAATATAAAAATTTTAAATATTACTAGTGATGCAGATTGAAGAAATCTTATGGTACTGTAAATATAGCGTTTGTCGGCCCTTTCGCATCCGGTAAAACCTATATGTCAAAACTACTGGTGCAGGAGCTGAAAAGGCGCAATATAAAGGCACATAAGCTCTCTATAGCGGATGAGATAAAAAGGCTTGCAAGGGACCTTTTTGGAATGAAAAAGAAAAACAGAAGGCTCCTGCAGGTTCTAGGAGCAAAGATGCGCGATATAGACAAGATGGTCTGGATAAATTACGCGGTTAACAAGATAAAAAGGAGGAACTTGGAGCCGTTCATAATAGACGATTTAAGATTTTTGCACGAGTATAGTGAGATAAAAAGGAATTTCCCTAACACAATAACGGTAAAGATAAGGAGCAGCAAAGATGCCAGGGACAATATATACAAGAGGCTTTATGGAAGGAAGCCAACCACAACAGAATCAAATGATTCTACTGAAACGGAGCTGAATAAGATAAAGTGCGATTACGAGATAATCAACGATTATAAGAGGGAAAGCGCAGAAAGATCGATAAACATTATGATTGACAAGTTTTTCACAAAAACGGCAAAGAAGAGATAAGAATTCCTAAAAACCCCTTACCTTATCTTGCTTCCTGGCTTCATCTTTCTATCGGGAGTCAAAAGGGATATATTTTCATCATCTTCCGCAGCAAGCAGCATCCCATTCGAAACAAATCCCGCTATATCCTTAGGCTCTAAATTAGCCACCACGATAATCTGCTTGTTTACCAAATCCTCCTTGCTGTACTTGTCTCTTATTCCAGCGGCAATTTCCCTTATGCCAAGTTCTCCTAAATCAACCTTAAGCTTGTATATAGGCTTGATTGCCTTTTCATGAACCTCAACATCCACAATTGTCCCAACCCTGAGTTCGATCTTCTTCAAATCGTCTATAGTAGCCATAAATTCACACAAGAATATTTACATTTTAAAATTTAAGCTTATCCTAAGTGAAAGATATTTATAATTTCCCACCAAAACATTTATTGCATTATTTTTACAGGCTGTAGAATTTACCTTATAAAATTCTTAATTTAGTGATAAAATGAGTTTACTTAGCAAGCAGATGCATTCGAAGTCAAAAACAATACGCACAGGCAGCGGAAAGCGCAAAGTAAAGTTTAGGGACAAAAAGAGGTACGAGATAGGAAACTATTTTATATCTACAAAGATGTCTGAAGAGGATGTCAGAGTCAATTACAGGGGCAGAGGGGGAAAGATCACATCAAAGCTGAAGAAAGCAGCAACAGCAAACGTACTTACCAAAGAGGGGTACAAGAAAGCAAAGATAAAAGTCGTTGTAGAATCCAAAGATAACAGAAACTTTGCTAGGCTGAATACTATAACAAAAGGCACAATAATAAACACAGACGTCGGAAAAGCTGTAGTCTTGAATCGCCCTGGAAGGGAAGGATTCATAAACGCAAAACTTCTGGATGAGTGAGCATGACTGAAAGAGTGTATTCGGTAGACAAGGAAGAAGTCGAATCTTTGTCCAAATTGCTCTCATATGATCCTTACCTTGACAATACCCTTATACCACCTATTCCTGAGCAATGGAACAAAGAGGACTACTTGGAGAAGCATCCAGAATTCAAGCAGCAGGCAGAGGAGTTAAACAAGAAAAGGGCAGAGGCATTGGAGAAAATAAAGACAGATAAGGATCTCAATACCATATTTGCTAGGGAGCAATGCGAGCTAAAGGAGAGTTCCTACTATGGTTTTGAAGACGACAAATACTACCTTTACATAAAAGCAAACGAAGAATTTTTGGACAGGGCAGAAGACATGTTCAAGAGAAAATTCAAGACAATAAAGCGTGCAGATGCCGAAAAAGGGGGAATAGTGATAAAAAGGCTGAACGAGGAAGAATCAAATGCCAATGCTGGAGTGGGATTCCTATTCGGTTGATAATTTCAACTAATTTTTAAATTTTATCTACTAATATAGGATTATGGACATAATTCTCAAAGTAATGGTCATGGCTATTATACTGATAGCGGTGATTGCAATAATATTCATAGTACACAGCTATTTTGTCAAGGTAAAACCCAATTATATTACAGAGAATGAAGCCCTATCGATTGTGACAAAGGACATTAAGCTGGAAAATCCCAATTCCAATATCACGATAATGAACATAACAAAATCAAAGCTTGCGAATGATAGCTGGGATATAACATTAAGGCTGATAAACTACTCAAATTCCGTATGCCCTACCCTAGAGATAGAGTCTTACAACTATCCAGCTGTCACTTTGGTGCCCACAGTGATAAGCGTTTACTCAAGCGATTGCTCCATATATGGAAATCAAACCTGTGAAACACCATATTCCGATATAACGATGGGCCCTGTGGCATTAACATGCGCCTATATAGAAAACACGTCAGACCTCAACAGCTACATAACAGATTACGGCTTAAAAAACATAACGGCGTCTGCGAAGTTCTATAGCAACCTAAACTTAACGCAGCCTAAGGCATATTACCGGAACATTTGGCTGCTCAATTACAGCTCAAACCTGTCCAACTACAATCTTATTGTCGTTATGAATAAATCTGGTTATATAATTAATTCATTCAAAATTCCAAAGTAACTATCAAGAAATTTTGATCCACGAGATAAAAACCTAATTGTTTAGTATAATGTGAAAGAGTAAAGATTTTAATATCTATCTATCACATTTTAATCTGGCGATAAAATGACAGATTTGGTAAGTGACCTTCTAGGTGGGAACGCAAGTGTGGGAGACGACAATGCAGATAAGGGTGCAGTTTCTGATGAATTCAGTTCTTCAGAGATAAAGATTGTTACTGCAGGGTTTGGTGGAGGAGGTGCAAACAGTGTAAACAGGCTTATAAAAGCTGGAGTTAAAGGCACTGAATTTGTATCATTCAATACAGATTCTCAGCATTTTAAGATAATTGATGACCGCATTAGAAAGGTAATGATAGGCAAGAGCATAACCCGCGGATTGGGTGCAGGCGGTGATCCAGCAGTAGGAAAGAAGGCTGCAGAAGTCGATAGGTCCTTGATAGAAAAGGAATTCCAGGATGCGCAGTTGGTATTCCTGTGCGGAGGAATGGGAGGAGGAACCGCTACAGGTGCACTTCCAGTAGCTGCACAGATAGCAAAGGACCAGGGGGCAATTGTAATATCAATGGTCACTTATCCTTTCAATCTTGAAAGAGTAAGGAAAGTAAAGGCTGAAGAAGGAATCCAGGAGCTTAGGAAATACAGCGACAGCGTCATAATACTGGACAACAACAGGTTAGTGCAGCTTGTCCCAAATCTGCCTATGGATAAGGCTTTTGCATTGGCGGATGAGGTAATAGCAAAAGCGATAGGAGGACTGGTATGGACCATAACACAGCCAAGCATGATAAACATAGACTTTGCAGATGTAAGATCTATAATGGGCCATGGCGATGTAGGCTTCATAGCAATAGGAACAGGAAGAGGCACGGACAAGGTGAATCTCGCTGCAGAGAGCGTACTGAAGAACAAGCTTCTTGACGTAGACTTTGAAGGCGCAGGAGGTGCAATAATACACGTATCTGGCGGATCTTCGCTATCATTGGGAGATGCTACAAAGGCTGGAGAGATAATAACCGAGAGGATGGATCCTAAGGCAAACGTAAAGTTCGGCGCAAGGATAATTCCAGGATTTGATGATGGAATAGAAATTGTCGCAATAGTTACGGGAGTCAAGGGTTCCAGCATAATAGGGAAGCTTGATACAAAGCAGAGAGAATCTGCAAGCGACCCTTACTCCGACCTGGAAATGATAGGATGAAAAGGTGAACTTTGATGCCTGCAGATGATAGAATTGATGACCTTTCAGCCAAGATAGGAATCGTAGGTCTTGGAGGGATGGGCAGCAATGCAATCAACCATCTATTCAATGCAGGCATCAAGAGCGCGGATACGATAGCAATGAATACGGACATAAAGCACCTAAGCATAATAAATGCCCAGAAGAAGCTGCTCTTGGGCAAGAGCATAACCCGCGGATTGGGTGCAGGCGGGTTCCCTGAAGTAGCACTGAAAGCTGCCGAATCAAGCGAAGACGAGGTAAGATCAGCGATAAAGGGGTACGATATACTGTTTTTGATTGCGGGAATGGGAGGTGGAACCGGAAGCGGGACAATACCATATCTGGCAAAATTAGGCAAAGAACAAGGTTCGCTTGTAGTTTCCTTTGTCACCTACCCGTTCCACTTAGAAAGGAGCAGGAGAATAAGTGCGGATGCGTCAATAGAAAAGCTCTCCAAGAATTCAGATTCAACGATAATAATTGAGAATGAGAAGCTGTTGAGCTATGCCCCAAACCTTCCAATTGACAAAGCACTTGGCATAGTGGATAATGTAATATTGAATTCAGTAAAAGGCATAACGGATACGATAAGCCTGCCAAGCCTTATAAATCTCGATTTCGCCGACTTAAAAAGCGTTCTTGGAAATAGTGGTACAGCATTGATAAGCATAGGTTACGGCTCAGGTGTAGACAGGGTTGAAAAAGCGATTCGTTCCAACAAAGAGCATCCTCTTCTCAATGCAGAATTGGAGAACGCAAGGAGTGCCTTGGTGCATGTAACTGGAGGCCCGGACCTTACAATAGCGGATGCCACCAGATTAGGAGAGGGAGTGACAGAAGGAATGGACAACAAGGCAAATGTCATATTCGGCGCCAGACTGTCCAATGATCTTGGAGATCAGGTCAAAGTGGTTTCCGTAATAACTGGTGTAAAGCCTAAATTGTACGACCCTTCAGCCAATAAAAGCAAGCCAGCTAGCTCAGAATTCCTATCCAATCTCTATAGCATATAAATTATACCCTGATTCTTTAAACGTCCACAAATAGGTTTATATAATCTAAAAGCAAATAATATCCATAAGCAGTTAAGCTGGTGGATAAAATGGAAGAATGTGAACTATGCGGCAAGCCTATATCAGATATAGTATACACGATAGAAGTTGAAGGCGTAAGTTTAAGAGTTTGCTCCAAGTGTGCAGCAGGAAAGAAAATAATAGGAAAGGAGCAGCTTGACATCCCAAAATCCCCAAAGCCTTCGTATTTTGCATCAGACTATAAGAGAGAGCAGCCTGCCGAAGACGATATCGAGCTTGTAGATAATTACGGTGAGAAAATAAGGCAGGCATTGGAAAGGGAGAAGCTGCCATTGAAGGTACTGGCTGAGATGATAAGCGAGCAGGAGAGCTATCTAAAGAGGGTTATAGAAGATAAAACAACACCTCCACAGGAATTGGTAGGCAAGCTTGAGAAGACGCTTGGAATAAAGCTCACAATGTCAAAGCGTGCCAAAATAGAAAAAGTAGCACTGCCAAAGTCAAAGGCGTCGACATTGGAAGACTACATAAAAAAGAAAGATTGAAAGCAAGCGGTTTGAATGTCAGTTGATCTAAGCAAGTTGATTGTAAAGAAGGTTATAAACCTAGACGACTTGAAGGACAGGACCGTAGCCATTGATGCATACAATACAATCTACCAGTTCTTATCCATAATAAGGCAGCCGGACGGCACCCCGTTGGCCGACTCCAATGGCAATGTGACAAGCCACCTTTCAGGGCTATTCTACCGCACGATAGAGCTTATACAGCACGGAATAAAACCGATATACGTTTACGATGGGATACCATCAATGCTAAAGCAGAAAACAATAGAGGCAAGGATCCAGAAAAGGAACGAGGCATATAAAGCATGGCAGGAGGCGGTAGAGAAAGGAAATGTGGAAGAAGCACATTCCTATGCTGAGAGAAGTACCAGGATAAACAAGGAGATAGTAGCATCTTCAAAGGAGCTTTTAAGCCTGATGGGCATAGGCTACATAAATGCACCGAGCGAAGGAGAAGCAGAAGCGAGCTACCTATCCATGAAAGGTCTGGTATTCTCCGCAGTAAGCCAAGATTATGACACATTGCTTTTCGGTGCCAGGAACATAGTCAGGAACATAGCGATATCAGGCAAAAGGAAGCTGCCAAAGAAGAACATCTACATAAACGTGAATACCGAGCTTGTAAATCTTGACGAAACACTAAGCTCCATAGGTATAAGCAGGAGGCAGCTAATATGGGTAGGGATAATGCTTGGCACGGACTTCAACAAAGGGATAAAAGGCATTGGTCCAAAGACGGCAGTGAAGATAGTCAAGCAATGCGAATCACTAGACCAAGTAATAGAATATATCAAGTCAAAGTATAAGCTAGAATTTGAATTTGATGTCAATGAAGTTGAAAACCTGTTCCTGAACCCAGAAGTGAAGGAATTGAGTGATTTAGATATAAGCAATCTGAATTCACTAAAACCCGATGTCGGTGGAATAGTTGATTTCATGTGCAGGAAACACGAATTCTCAGAGGATAGGATCAGGAGATATGCAGAATTGCTCTCTAAAGCAAAGGGGTCTTTAAACCAGAAAGGAATAAGCAACTGGATGTAGAGCCAGTACAGTTCTAAGCAAAAATACTATAGGTATGCCCTTACAAACCTGTTGTGGAAAGTTATTTATATATCACCAAATAATAACCTAATGTGGTGATGGCGATGCCCAAAAAGAAAAGTTGGTCAATAGACCTAAACAATCCAGATTCTTTAAATGATCTTATTAAAACCCTCAATGAAATGCTAAAGTCAAACCCTGAATACCTTAATGCCTTAAAAGACATGATAAAGGAGAATCCGGATACGCTCAACAATATCATAAACGAGTTCAGATACCTATTCGCAGCAGAAGAGGAAAAAGACATAAATCCCGGCCTCCCAGAGCTTAAAATAAGGGTGGAGATTAAGAATCATGATGACATGGACCATAAAGACAATAAGCACGGGGCGGTTAACTCAAGCAAGCTGACATTCAACAATGGAGAAGCGAATGTGCCTGATTACCCTCACGAAATTACATTAGATCCATATAATCCAACATACTCAAATAATGAGCCAATATTCGATGTTCTGTCGAAGCCTAAGGGCGTCTCGATTGTTGCGGATATGAAAAACGTGAGCAGCTCAGACATAAATATATATGTAGACGGATCAGAGATATCATTTGATGTTGATACCGAAAAGGTAAAGTTCCACAAGGAAATAAACCTGCCATTTTTGATAAGCCCGGAAAAAATAATCTCGACTTACAAGAATGGGGTACTGGAGATGGAGATTTCCGAAAACGAAAGGAAAAGGCCGGCAAAAGCCCAGATAAAAATAGGGTAAATCCAAATCCAAGTTGCGTGAATTGTCAACGCAACTATTTTAAGTGTTTAGATAAAATATATTATTGATAAAAGTGAGTGGTTAACATGCAGAAAACAATACCAGAATCAAACAGAAAAATTGGCAAATCCTACTATAGATCAAAGAAGCGTGCAAAGCTTAGGAAGGAAAGCAGGAAAAGGATGAAAAAGGTAAAAGCGAAATACTGATTCTGCCTTCTTAGGCGCCATTAGACTATCTTGAAGTAAGATAGGTTATTGAATTCATAGGCTTCAGAGTTGTCATCTATTCCTGCATAGCTAAAAAGGTCCTTGTTAGAGTCAAATAGCTCAATCTTCCCTTTAATATCTATTAAAAAGAACCTGTAATTGAACTCGTAGTATACAAAAACCTCTTTCCTGTTATCATTGGATACAACAAGCACCTTTGAGGAGTAGTTGCCCAAAGCAACGAGAAGGCTGCAAAGCAGCACGTTTTTATCTATATCCTCACCCAAGCCGACATTGATTACATCATCCGGCTTCAGCCAAAACTGCACTGGCATGGCAACTTCCTTAATATTGCTCTTCAAGTACTCAAGGGCCTGTATGCTTGCCCCATAAAAGTCGTTTTCATATAAATAGGAAGGAAACTTGCTTTTTATAAAGCTCGCAATATCCGACACCCTTTCGCTTTCAGGGGTTATCAGCCTGGGCATGTCAGCGATTGACCGCGTTTCGGATTTTTCAATATAATCCTGATATTTTTTAATTATGAATGAGTAAAGCTTATTGACTCTGCTTAGATAGTCAAGATCTTCATCATTCATAGATTCACTCATTGGAATTTTATAAATTTACATATTTAAATATAAACGATTAAGAGTAAAATTTAATCCAATAAAATATTAGTTAAATTTTTCGTTCGAATTAGTATTATGGAAAATAAAAGGATATCAGAGATTTTTGAGGAGATGTCAAACATAATAGGCATAGAGAAGACATCGACTTCTAATTTTGAATCAAGAGCCTATAAAAGGGCGGCATTGACCATAGGCACCTTGCAGCAGGATATATCCGACATATATAAGCAAGGAGGTATAAAAGCATTGATGGAACTACCAGGTATAGGGAAAGGTCTGGCAGAGAAGATAAGCGAATACCTTACAACAGGCCACATAAAGGAGTATGACGAACTAAAGAAAAAATATCCAATAGACTTCACATCCTTGCTTTCAATAGAGGGGATAGGGCCTAAAAAGGCAATTGAGCTATACGAAAAGTTAGGCGTAACTGATATACCGACGTTGAAGGATGCGCTGGAAAAGCATAAACTAAAGGATCTTCAAGGATTTGGGGAGAAGAGCGAAAGTGAAATAGCAAAAGGGGTAACCCTTGCAGAGTCCAATAAGGGACGCATTCTGTTAAGCGAAGGACTGCCCGAAGCAGAAAAGATAATATCCATCTTGAAAGGAAGCAATTTGGTAAAAGAAGCAGTTATAGCCGGCTCTACTAGGAGGATGAGAGAAACTTTAGGGGACTTAGACATACTGGCATTATCCGATAACAAGACAGAGGTTATGGATCTGTTCTCCAAGATGGCGGATGTTACCTCTATAATAGTGAAAGGGCCAACCAAAACAACAGTTGCCTTAAACATAGGCACTACCTGCGACCTGCGCGTAATAGATCCTGATAGCTTTGGTGCTGCTCTGCAGTATTTTACAGGCAGCAGGGACCACAACATAAAAGTGAGGACCATCGCTGTTAGAAAAGGATACAAGCTCAACGAGTATGGCCTTTTTGGCAGGTCCGACCAACTGATATCAAAGCTGAACGAAAAAGACATATACGAAAAGTTGGGCATGAGCTACATCCCCCCAGAGATGAGGGAGAATCGCGGAGAGATTGAGCTTGCGGAGAAGGGTCAGATACCAGACCTTTTAGAGCTCAAGGACATAAAAGGGGATTTGCACACCCACACCAAGGAGACAGATGGAATAAATACGATGGAGCAAATGGCGGATTATGCCATGCGCAAAGGGTATGAATATATAGCTACAACTAACCACACGAAAAGCCTTAAAGTAGCACATGGGATGGACGACAAGCAATTTGAAGAATACTTCTCAAAGGTGGATGAGTTAAATGACAGGCTAAAAGGAAAGCTCACAATATTGAAAGGCGCAGAAGTTGATATACTAAAGGATGGTTCACTTGACCTCCTAGACAAAACTCTGGAATCAATGGACTGTGTTGTAGCGGCAGTGCATTCTTCTACGAATATGACCGAAGAACAGATGACGAGCAGGATAGTGAAGGCGATAGGATCCAACCAAGTCAATGTCCTGGCCCATCCAACAGGCAGGCTGATCAACGAGCGAGAGCCTTATCCAGTCAACCTGCCAAAAGTCGCAGAAGCATGTGCGGACATGCGCACGATGCTTGAGATAAACGCATCGCCCCAAAGACTTGACCTTAACGATACAAACATACTTTTGACCTCCAAATATCCAGTAATATACTCAGTAAATACCGATGCGCATAGCACTATCCATATGGACTTCATGAGATATGGAGTGGGAACGGCCAGGAGAGGATGGCTCACAAAAGAAAGGGTTGCAAATTCCCTCCCTTTGAACAAGTTGCGCGAAATACTGAAAAAACAGAAAAATGTGTAATATGTCTAAAAATGCTTTTTTTAATTAAAATTTCATAATATAGAGTAAAATAAATTATAAAAATATAGATTTTTACTGAAATGTTAATTTATTGTACGAACTTTCTCAATTTTTCAATTGCAAAAAGCTTATATATCAATAGGTTAAATTAATCATAAAACTAATAAATAAATTTTTAAACAACGAGTGATTTTCTTGGAAGAAAAAAGATCGAAAGAGGGTTTAGAAGGGTCTAGGGTGAAAAAAGCCAGGGTTGTGAGAAGTACATCTTCAATAAGGCAAAGGACTGTATATTATAGATTCTATTTGGTAAAGCCAAATTTCAATACAGACCTGCAGGAACTGTCAATGCAGATTATGTCATTCAAAGAAGTTGCGGAGGTATATCTTACGGAAGGAGATTCCGGGATATTGGTAAAAACAAAGTTCTTCAATGATTCAAAGCCACAAGCAATAGAGGGATTCCTGAAGAAGACAATACCATATAAATATGGAATTTTGGTAAGCCCTATACAATATGAGAAGTACTTGAAAAATGGTAAGCCATATATAAGCAAGCTAAAGCACAGGATTGCTTATCAAAACAAGGTTAAGCTTAAGTCCGAGGAACAGTATAGATAAACAGTATACTTATGGATATAGCAGTGATACCATTGCCTCACTGCCTTTGCGAGGACCAAAATGGAGCCCAAAAGAGTTTAAACCTGCCACACCATTACAGGAATTTTGACAGATTGAATTGGTTAGTGGGAAGGCTCTCCTCGCCTATCCCTCCAAAGACTGTCTCAATCTCATCCTTTATAAGGAGAACTCTCTGGTTGATGTAATCCTCCAAGCTATATCTCGCTATAAGGCTTAGCGTGACATTTAAGTATTTCTCTATTCCTCCTTTCGATATTGTGAGCACCAGTTTGCCACCACACTTGGTGCACTTCCCAGACAGCGGGACCCTCCTATATTTGGCATTGCATGTAACGCACCTAAAGGTTTGTTTCGAAAACGAGTGCAGGTTTCCCATAAGGTCGGGTATAAAGTGGCTCATTATAAGTCTCCTTGCGGTGTCCTTCTTATCTATCGTGTAAAGCTTGTCCATAAGTTCAAACTGCATGTCTATCTTATCCTGCATGGTTTTAAGGGTAGTGTAAGCGCTTTTAAGGGGAGCCTCATCAATGGAATTTATATCGCTCAGATGGGTAAATTCCACATGGCTATAGACTTTGTCAGTATCAAGGTTATCCTCCACTATAAGCACTTTTTCATCAGATGGGGAAACGTAATCAAAGGTCTTATCATAAAATTCCTTGCTATAACTCTTTGTTATCTCCATGTTGTGAACTTCATCGTCAACCTCCTCCGGCTTAACGTTTACCGTGAGAATTAATGGCGCATCCATAGTTCCCCCTATGGTTGTAGGCAGGTAGCTTTTCGAGAAGTTAAGAAGGGCATCCATCATCAGCATTGTTGTGTCCTCATCACCATCGCAGTTCCTTCTCCTTGCAGATATGTAATAGGGGTGTGCAAAGCCAACATTCGCCTTGGTAAAACCAACTATCCTTCCGACCACGCCTGCGGAAGTATGTGGTGATAGGGTTATTACATAATGGCCAAGAAGGTCCTCTGCAGTTTTTATATTGTAATAAGGTTCAAGGCGGTAAAATCTGACCAAAAGGTCATCGATAAACTGAGCAATGTGCAAAAGGTACTCCGCGCCCCTGTTGTTCATTATAACGTCTTGGTGCATCATCTCCACTAGCTGGTCATCCTTCTCCAAAGGATTGCCTAAGTAATCCTTATCATATCCGAGCTTTTTCAGCGCTTCCACGGAAACGTTCATTTCGCGTGGATAGAAGTGGGTTAGAGGTGTATCCGTGGCATCAAACCTAGATGTCCCGTCCTTAAAAATTGTTATATTGTGTATTGCCCTAAGTATGCCTTTGTCCAAGCTTTCAGGAACTTTGCTCCCGCTGACCAATCCCATAACACCTTTCAAGTTCTTAGGAGCTATATTGACATCCACATTTTTCATTGCCTCTTCCATAAGTCCAACCAAGCTGATGGATCTTGAACTATAAGATATAGGGCTTCCTCCACATTTTTCACATTTGTCGCCTTCAACCTTGTTTCCGCAGTTCTTGCATATCTTCTCTATATGTGCCCTGCATTTATGCTTAGTGCAGTAGAAAGAGGTGACTGGCTCTCCTCCTTTATCGCATATGAAGTTCGCCATCTCCACGTTAATATATTTATTGCCAAGGTTCTTGTACTCCTGCATCAATGCTTTGTATATGCTCCTCTCCCTTGTACCATAATCAGATATTGGGAAAAGAACGTTAGGAGAAGGCTTCATCATACGTTCTTTAGCTTTCTCAGGCCTTCCCATCCTTCCGCCTATCCTTGTTGACCTTCTCATTATCTTTATCGGGCTTACACTGTTTAATAGGCTCAGAGAATCAACTTTGTCATTATAGCTGCTTAAGTCATACTTATTGAGGTTCACCTTTTCATCATCTACAAGCCCAGCTGATAATATAAGGCTCTGTGCGTCATCTTGTTCTATTATAATCTTATCTGATTTGTCGAAGTGGGGTATGCAGATGACTTCAAGGATGTTCCTTGCTCTTTCAAGGTCGGTTCCAGAGAACTCAATAGACTTGACATCAAAAAGGTTATCAGATTCAAACTTCAGTCCCTTCAACTTATTTATTAGAAACTTCATGTCTGAAATGTTTATATCAGAATAATCATACAGATATTTTGGATGTATAGGCACATTGTACTTCTTTGAGAATTCATATGCATCCTTAAAGGAATTGACTTCTGGGATCCCTCCCGAATAACCATTTGCTGTAAGCTGCAAGTACCAGTATTCCTCCACATAACTTGTCGGCTGCATTGGGGTATTTGTCTTTTTGAAATCCCCATACGTTACCAAAATATCCCCCACGGACATTATCTTTTGGATTCTGTCCTTGTACTTTAGGTACTCCTGATATTTGTCTATCCTGAATGCCTCTCCAGTATCAAGCTTGACGAATGGCCCCTCAATAGATGTCACCGGAACGGCAACACAGCCCTTTCCAGGCTTTTCAACTTTTAGCTGTGTTCCTGTAGCTATAAATCCATTCATCATGGACATTGTTACAGGGTTAAACCCTTTTGAGGCTATACCAGTAAACCGTGATCTTCCATAACGCAATCTGAATGCCCCTGGATGATCAGGGTAAGAGAAAACAGGCCTTCCCGCCACAAGTTCCTGCAGGAATACAGCAGTCTTCGGAGCAGCAGATGATGTAGTTGTTGTTCCTTTGTCAACTTTTATTATCTTTGTAAGCCAATCCCAAGGGAGTCCAGAATTCTTGGTATGCTTCAGCACGCTCTTTGCTTTTTGGGCTATCCCTTCGCACGACACAAGGCAGATACCGCTCCTGACCCTGTTTGTCATCAGCTGCGGATTTCCATTGGCATCAAGCCTCTCTATATTGCGATGCATTGTGACCTCTATATCCTCCGTTGGCAATCCATCTATGCATACAGGACAGTTCTGCAATATGGTACGTATATCCTCATCAGGAGGCAGATATTGCAGCCTTGCCACCCTTGAATTATATATACCCACCTCTTCAATAAATCTCTCTATTTCAGTCTGTGTTGGCTTATAATCCCCTATACCAAATTCCCGTCTTGCGGCATCCAGAAGCGCTACGGAAAGCGCCGCGCTGGTCCCTCCTGCGCCCCTTATAGGGCCGGCATACAGTATTGCGGCATAAGTTGTGCCATCCAGATTTTTGTGCAATTCTACGTTCTGCAGCCCTTCTGTTGGTGCAACCAGGATTCCATCGGTAAGTATAGCCAAGCCGACCCTTGCCGCAAGCAAAAGCCTTTTTTCAATGCTCCTATCATCAAATCTTGTATCTTTGCAGATATACCTTGCAACGTTGAATGCAAGCTCCTCATTGGATTTTACTCCTTCAGCCTCCTTTTCTATTATCTTTGCCAATCCGTCTATACCTATAATACCTTCAACTCTTGAAGCCAGATCGGGGGCGGGCTTTATCTCAACAAAGGTTTCCGGGTCATAACCTTTTGATCTTGCCCTCTCTGCCAGCTCATAAGCTTTTTTGACACCCTCGTTTATAGATCTGAAATAATCGTCAATATACATTGGAATCACTGCTGAAATTTACAGTCGTAACTTTATAGGTCTTCATCTCGAATACCGGCATCCTTGCAGGGGTTGGTATCTGCCCATACTTGACTTGGAACGCCGTCCTGGCCTGCCATGTGCCAGAGTTTATAATTGTAACACCCTTGTACTTGGAAATTGCATTCTTGTGTACATGCCCCATCGTCAGTATATCAGGGACCTTGTCTATAACCAGTTTGTCGGTCTTGCTAGGTACTATGACATTTCCTCCATATATCGGGGAGAGATGCCTGCGCTTCAGCAGCTCGAGCATAGGGTATTCCGGCTTGTCATAACTCATTCCAGGTATAGAGCTTATAATCGAATCCAAAGAGGTCCCATGGTAAGCAAGCACCTGTATCCCATTCAATGTTAAATATGAGGGATTTGAAACAAAATGTATGTTGTCCTTTTTGTAGTCCTTTATTATAGTTGAAGGAAAAGCCGGCTGGGGCTCTGCTCTCCTGACCGAATCGTGATTTCCAGGCAATACAAACACATGTATGTAATCGGGAATATCCTCTATCAAGTCAAAAAACATCTGGTACTGCATGTACATATCTGGAACTGAAAGGTCTCTATCTTGGTTGGGGTAAACACCTATCCCATCAACAACATCTCCAGATACTACCAAGTATTTAACTTTGCCTGCCATCTCCTTGCTTCTTTCATCCTGCGCACCGCCGTTCAGCCATTTAATCATGTTCTCAAAATTCTGCTCCAGGAACAGCTTGCTCCCAACATGTACATCTGATATAAAAGCAATCCCAAGGTCCTCCTCAACATTCTTCCTTTCTGTTATAGTAACATCGGGCCATATAATCTGTTTTGCTATTACGAATTGGTTGATCAGCTTGCCCTTTACTGCTATGACTTCATCATCAACCAATGTAGAAGCCTCATTGTAAAGCCTCTTTCCTATCTCTGAAGGCGAATTAGAGAAAATCACCTTTACACTGTCTGTTTCATCCTCCATGACAACCATTATGTTGCCCTTTTTGGTGGTTATCTTGCTGGAAACTATCCCTGTTATATACACATCTCTGCCAACCATATCCTTAAGGAGGCTCAAGTTGCCTACAGGTATTCCATCTGTAGACACGTGAGTTTCAAGGATCCTTCTTATTCTATGCAGCCGGTCCCTAAAATAATCCACAAAGTCGTTGACATTCCCATTCGCATGCTCAACGTCCCTGTTCTCGATCTCAAATTTCTCATGGTACTCTGATGCTATTGGCTTGAAACTGCTTGATTTTATAACCTCAACAGGCATAGGTATTTTTGCATTGTTAATCTCCCCTATTGCTTGCGTCACTTCTTCCAGTGTTACAAAATGGAACCCTACAAAGCTACCAATATCTAGAATTAACCTGTCTACAAGCCTATCCAAATCCACATTCCCTATGACCTCAGAATTAATCTCAGATTTAGGGAGCATTTTCACCTTGGATAACCTTTCGGAAAACTCTTTTATCCTACTATCCTCCATTTCAATATCCTTCTTTTATAGATTCAAGCAGACTCAACACTCCCCATATCATTGTCCTAGCCTGAGGAGGAAGATTTATATCGTTGCTAACAGAATCCAAGTTGTATATTGCTGAGGAAACACGTATTGTATACTCTCCATCAGAATTAAGCTTCTCTTTAGCCTCTGATATTGCCCCTCTGACATTCTTTGGGACTGATGTATCATTTATTAACATATCCATTTGCCCATTAATCTGTTTTATCTTCTCTTCCAAATCTTTATTATCTGCCATATTAACACCTTAGGAATTGCACTTTTAGTATTAGAAATTAAAGATATATATTACTAACCATGAATAAGCCTAAAAGTATACCCAGCATATAACATCAAATTGTTATATGCAGGAATACTCTTGCATAATATCCAAGTATTATTGTGACAGTCGCAGCACCCATAGATATTATCAGTGTTTTGGTCACGCTCTTTGATATGCTTTTGTTGCTTATTATCGATATTATAGATGCAACTATTGATAAAACTATGGCCGTAATAATCAGTGAGATTGCTATTCCAAAGTATCCATTAATTCCAAAGATAAATGGAGATAGTGGGAATAGCGATCCTAATATATAGGCAAGTCCGACATACATTGCAGAACTTTTGGGCTTGTTGTCATCCTTCTTAATATTGAGGTTTTTCTCGTATTCTGTAGACAGAAATGCACCTCCCGCCATAGACATTGTGCCGGACAATGCAATTATAAATCCACCTAAAAGTATGTAGTTGGCATAATACAACGCAGATCCTAATCCTGCGACGGCAGCAGTAACCTCTACAAGCCCATCATTCATTCCAAATATTATATCTCTTATATTGTTCAGCACAGGACTCATTTTAAGTATCTTGTCCTCTATAGGCTTTTCATTCTCTCGTTCATCCTCTTCAATTTTTCCTATTATCTTTTTTTCTTTCTCCGAAAAATTGTTTTCCTTGATAATATACTTAAGCTTGCTATAAAGGTCCCTTTCACCATATTCAATGAGATTTATAAGCAGGGTCAATCCAAAGATCTTCCTCAAAAACAGTATCAAAGCCAGGGTTGGGGTTGCTTTGGTCTTCCGTAGATGAATATGCTCTATGTCAAGTACCTCCTTCCACAGTTCAGCGTGCTGTTCTTCAGTTTTTGACAATTTCTTAAGTATCTCTTTCAGTTCTTTGTCAGTCTCCATCACGCTAAGCCTGCTATAGACATAGTGATGCATCAATTCGCCTTTGTATATCTTTACCAGAAAGGCGTTCTTTTTATACTCATTCAATAAAATCCCTGCTTCGGTATTGAATTATGAATATAGAAATATAAATTATTAACATAGAAATTGAACCTTATAGAGCAATAAGCCAATCACCTTGCATGGATTAAAGAAAAATAAGGTAATTAATGTTCTCAAAATATACGCCTTTGCCGGGATTTGAACCCGGATCACAGGCTCCGGAAGCCCGCGTTCTATCCAAGTTATACTACAAAGGCTCATCATAGCTGTTTAATAGCTATTATAACCGTTATAATAATTTATTTGTGTTGTAAAAATGAAAAGCGGCAGGTCGCAAACGGGTATGATTATATCCAAGCAAAACTATTAATCATGATTTGGCCTTTCTTGGAAGCAATGGAAGAAGTATGCACGATACAATTCCAAAGATAACCATAATCCACATTGTGTCAACAAGAGTTATCTTCAAGAACAGAACTATTGACATGATCGCCAATCCAACTCCCCCTCCTACTGTGTTTCCCAATCCCCATACAAGCCCATTTGATTTTGTTGCTACTTTTTTAGGCACTATCTGGCTTACATAACCAAGCAGTACTGGAAATCCAGTGAATCCCATGAATACAAAAGACGCATATGTTATAGTATCAAGTATTGCATTTGATCCCGACAGCATGAACAATATGAAGAATATCGTGGATAAAACCGTTGTCACTATTATGCTGAACTTTCCTCCTTTAATCTCAGTTATCCTACCGAAGATTGGTTGACCAGCCACTGCAGTGATAAAGCTTATCGCCATTATATAGCTCATGATAATATCAGAATGCACGCGGCTTACCAGGTATTCAGAAATATAAGTAGTAGTTCCAGTAAGGAACATAGCCCTTATGAATACTATAAGTACCAAGATGAAAATTGCCCTCTCATACCTCTCTATGCCGCCTTGACCTAATTTGTCATCTGAAGACTTCTCAGACTTTCTCTCTATAGAGCCATTTTGAGGCTTGATGAAGTCAAGACCTAAGAATATAATCAATGCTACTATGAAAAGGTAGCCTGCAATAAAAAGAAGCGCATGGAATTCACCATATAAGATTATCATTGGCACAAGCAATACTGGCAGTACTGAACGGCCCACACTGCCAAAAGCCCCATTTATTCCTAACGCAGAGGATGTTTTTGCTTCATACGTTACCCTCAAAACCGATGCACCTAACGGATGGTAAAAAGCTTGCCCTGTACCAATCACTACCGCAGAGATAAGCATAAGAGGGAGTACATAATGCGAGAACTGAAATGAAAGTGCAAAGAGAATTACCGCTATGCCTATTATAGCAATCCCAATAGCAATCAATGTCCGGTACTGGCCAGTTCTGTCTGCATAGCTTCCAATTGGAGTGCTCAAAAGGCCTGAAAGTACGTTGTATATTATTGCTACGGCTCCTAGCACTGCCAAACTTATACCATAATCCTGCGAATAATAAACGATTAGAAGCGAGAATAATAAAATAGTGAAGTCATTTGAGAAATGGCCAAATGAAGTAAAAGCCAGAGACATCAATTTTTCCTTGTGACTAAAAGAACCTTTAGGTAGGGAGGACTCTTCCATGCCACTAAGCTTAGCTTCTGCTGAAATAAAACCACTAATCAAAGGATTCTGTAAGTGACATCCTCCCACCCGCAAGCGGTGTGGGCTTCCTCTGCATTCATGCAAACACTGCATCCCGCAAAGGATGTGTTTTATCGGTTCTCAGTTCAGCGATGCGACTTTTCAGTTCCTGTTGAACTGCAGAGGCCATATCTCCCTGAGCGTGACTTCCCCTCTGTCCGAGGGTAGTTGCTCTGTGCAATATGTTTATTGATGCATTTATATCTCTGTCTAACTGCATACCGCATCTATTGCAGTTGTAGACTCTATCTTTTAGAGCCAGCCTTTCGCCGCCTTCCTTTATGCAGTGGTAGTTGCTGCATTCCTGTGTCGTGTTTCTTGCATCCACCCTTATTACCTTCATGCCGGCACTTTCAGCCTTGTATGAGAGCATTTGGATGAACCTGTTCCATGAAGCATTATAGATTGCCTGCGCAAAATTATGGTTTTTTGCCATGTTTTGAATGTGCAAATCCTCTACTGCGAATGAAGTATATCCTGAATTTACCAATTTGTTAGAAAGTTTATGGGAGAAGTCATCAGATTGCTCTGTAACGTGTTCCCATTCCTTTTGTAGATGATTCTTTGCATTTTCCCTTCTTTTGCTGCCTTTTTCCCTCTTTGCAATTCTTCTTTGCCATCTTGCAAGATGCTTTGCCCTCTTCCTAACAAACCTTGGCTTCTCTATCTTCATTCTAGATGACATCCCAATAAATGAATGCAAACCCATATCTATGCCGACAGGGTTTGTGTCCTTCAATTGCGGAATCTTTATTTCGTTTGCTGTGGTGAAGATGGCGTAATAATCCTTTCCTTCCCTTTTTATTGCAAGAGTCTTGATTGTGCCTTCTATCTTCCTATGCAATTCTATCCTCATTGTTCCTATCCTTGAGACTCTCAGCCTGCCCCTCTTTATTGAGAAAGAGCCATTGTACTGAGGATATGTTATTGACTTGTACCTGTCCCTTGACCTGAATCTTGGGAATCCTGCCTTCCTGTTTCCTTCCTTTATTCTCCTGAAGAAGTTCTGGTATGCCTTGAGAAGCCTATATTCAATCTCGCATCTCGTCTGCGAGTATAGTTTCAGGTATTTCTTGTCATCTTGGATTATTTCTTTGACGAACCTGTTGAACTGTGCCATTGAGGCTTTTGCCTTTCCATTCTTATAGGATTCAATGGACTTCTCCAGAATCTTGTTGTAGAACTGCTGTGCAAGGATTAGCCTTTCATCTATCTCATTCTGCCTTTTAGTATCTGGATAGATCCTGAATTTATAGGCTCTTGTGGAATCCATGTTGTTTGTATAACCATTCATATTTATACACCTTTACTTTATTCAGCAGTTCGCTTTCATCCCACCGCTAAAGCGTGTGGGATTTCCCGCTCACTTTGTTAAAGGCAATTATTCCTTCTTCTGTAAAAATTTCTGGCTAATTGCCTATATTTAATCTATATGCTGCAAGTGCAAGAGGTGCCTTTTCAATAAGATTTTCTGAAGCACGTATTATCTTTATTCTTCTCCTGTAATTGCCAAGCTCTTTCGGCAGCTTTTTTCTTATGTAACCTAGATAGCGCTCATTGTTTTTTGTTATACCTCCACCAATAATTATTGCTTCCGGGTCAAATATATTGACGATATTTGCAATCCCAATCGTGAAGCTGCTTGCAGCCTTTTCCACAATTGCCTTTGCGGCTTTATCACCATCAAACCAAGCTTCAAAAACTTCTTTTCCACTCATGTTCTTTCCTGCTTCAAATGCCATCCTTTTGATAGCGCTTCCAGAAGCCAGTGTTTCAAGGCATCCATATCTGCCGCATCCACATTTAGGCCCCTCTCCTATCACCATGTGACCAAATTCACCAGCCCATCCATTGTGCCCGGAGTAAAGCTTATCATCTATAAATATGCCGCCCCCTATGCCTGTTCCTACTGTAAGGTATATGAAATTGCTGTACTTTCTTCCATAACCATAGATCTTTTCTGCGACCGCCTGTGCATTTGCATCATTTTCTACAAATACCTCCGAATCAAATCTCTCCTTAAGGCCTTTCATCAAGTTATAGCCCTTCCATCCAGGAAGGTTAGGGGTATAAGCAACAATCCCTTTTCTATTTATAGCACCAGGAAATGTCATGCTCACGTAATTAAAGTCATATTTTTTAGAAACCTTTTTCTGCAGCTCTTTAAGTTGCCTAAACAATACCTCTTTATCATCTTTTTCATTTCTAGTGTCTGCGATTATCTTTGAAAATACGTTTCCGGAAAGGTCTCCTACCAGTGCTATTGTTTTGCTCGCACCAACTTCAAATCCTAAGACACTCTCATTCTCCACGATATTAATGTCATAGTACATTTATTTATTGCTTTCATTTTCAACATATGCGTTTGTGTATCAAGCATATTTTGAATTTAGTGCCAAATTATATTAGCATAAAAATCTCTAAAATAGGCGCCTCGGTCGGGATTCGAACCCGAGTCGCAACCGTGACAGGGTCGCATGCTAACCACTACACTACCGAGACTTGGTTTATATTGTTATTTTAAGTTTAAATTTTTATGCATTTTGCATCCCGTTGGAGTGATTTGAACACCCAACCTGCCGGTTTCTTTCTACACAGGCTACAGCCGGCCGCTCTACCATTGAGCTACAACGGGTCTATTTAATTAATATTGGGTTTATATGTGATTTTATAACGTTAAAATTTATAAATTCTAGCATATTGCCAAAAAGATCCAAATGCAGACATATTGAGAAAAAAAAGATATTTATACTTATGCTAGGTATCACTCTTATATTCATTGGAAATAATAAGTATTGTAATAATTGCCAAGCCTTTTTGCCAAACATACATTCTAAATGCCGCACACAAATCTTCTGTAGCCTATATCTCCCAATATATTTTTTTCAATTATCAATGATTCCAGTTCAACACCTTTTATGGATGTTTCAATCTCATTTTTAACCTCTTCTAAATCTCTATCATTAATTACTGAAAACAGATACAATATGCCATCAGGGATCCCAATATCGCATATGTAAGAGAACTTGTCAGTAGTCGTTTCAGGTTTGTCTATTGCCCCAATTTGGACATCTTTATGTTTTATGAATTCAGCTTTGTCAATGACCTTAGCAATTATAACGGCATCATAAATCTTAGGGATGCTCCTCATAATAATAGTTGGCCTTAAGATCAAATTTTTCTTTGTATCATTAATCAGGTTACTGTAAGCCTTTTTGCTGCTGCCTGCAGGCAAGTTATACTTCTGGTCTATGCTTTTAAACTCCTTTCTTCCATCAATATTTAACTCGTAAAGAACCTTGTATTCCTTTGAGTTTAAAGCGGGCAGGCAAAGTTTTTCTTCCATCATACTGCCATTTGATGCCTTGTTAATTAAAATATCAAAAAATTCTTGCCTTAATGGTAAAAATCCATAATTTGGATTTATTGATGTTACATACCATTCGGATCTGATTGACCTCAAAGCAGGGTCCCCCCTTATCTCATCAAGTGTACTTTCAATTATACTGCTGTTTTCTGCTAAACAAAATATTAGAAGATCGTAGATGCTCTTTGTTAAGAGCACTAGTTGCACCCTAGGATTTTTTGAAGTGGCCTTTAAGATGTTCTGTTCCTCAGGTTTCTGATCCAAGAATTTTACGGCAATCAAATAATTGGAGAACCCTAACTTCCCGGTATTTAGCTCTAACGTATCCTTTATACCTAACTCTTTTTTTAGCTTCTTTATTCTATATTTAACAGTATTTACTGGAGTTCCTATTAATTTGGAGATTTTAGGATAAGCAAGCCTTGAGTTCATGCTCAAAATCTTCAAAATTTTAAGATCTAAACCATCTACCTCAATATCATAAATATCGTAAGCATCCAAATTTTTTTGATCTGGTTCTGAAGGTTCAGGTACCCCATTAAATGTTTCTAAATCTGATACATCCAAACCGCGAAATTCAGGTTTTGCAGGTATTAATGCCCCTTTGTTGGTTATCCAGCCGATATAACTAAGAGAGATACTGTTTCTTCTGCCTTTTGGGCTGTGGGTTTTTAAGACCTCAAAAATACAGAATTTGCCATTTACAAGCTTAAGGTCTATACTGCGCCCGTAAATTTTTTCCAATTTTCTAAAGGAATAACTTATCTTAGCCGGGATATTTTTCATTTAACCCCTCACTATGCTTTGATAGTGTAATTGTAAGTAAATATATTCAGCAATACTTATTAACATTTGTCTAATCAAATGCAATTCTATCTGATTACAAAATTGCAGATTCCAAAAATATGTAAATGCCGAAAACAATCACTATAGCCGCAAATATCTTCCTAAGCAGATTCTTGTTCATCTTTACAGACACACGTGTACCAAAATACCCTCCTAATATACCTCCTATTATAAACAATACTGACAGCTCAGGCAAGACGTCACCGGCAAACGCATATCTTATTGCTGTGCCTATTCCAAAAGTGCCCACAACAAACAATGAGGTCCCTACTGCTTGGTTTATCTTTATTTTTGTAGAAGACATTATTCCTGGAACTATAAGGAATCCCCCACCTATTCCGAAGAAGCCGGAAGCAAATCCTACAAGCGATGAATAAAATGTCAATTTCTTCTTCTTAATCCCATCAAGCGACTTGCAATTTTCGTCAGGCAAGGTCTTGCACTTGCTTAAATACATATATACGCCTATTATTACCATAAGAACTGAAAACAAAGCAAGGAGGCTTTTTCCTGGCAAGTAAAGCCCAACTTCAGACCCTATGAAAACACCAATAAGACCTATGAAGGCAAACAGTACACCAACTTTAAGATTTACGTTTTTATCCCTTGCATGTTGGTAAAAATTTATGAATGCATTCACGCCTACTGCCAGTGCTGTTGTCCCTATGGCCTTGTGAGGCTCATCTATGCCTACAAAATAAATAAACAGAGGTATAGCAAGTATGGATCCTCCACCACCTATTAAGCCAAGGCTAAATCCGACAAGCAAACCAGAAATTATTGACAAGATGGATTGCAATAAAGTAACTATCATCCATTAGCTATAACAAAGATAATCTTAAATACATTCTATGTATAATGCAAAGGCCCTCTCAAAATTTTCAAAACCATGCACTTGCAATAGCGGAAAAATCAAAAATAAGGGCAATATATAAATATTGTAATAAATTTATTATTTAAGGTATAGAGATTGCATAATAAATCAGGTCCTTGAATGTCTAAACATACATCCGATGAAGCTATAAAAAGCAGCAATGTGAAGATGCTGATAAAGAAAAGGCACAAGGCACCCATATTCTTTTACAATATAAACAGCTTCTTCTCAGAAATATTCTCAAACAAACATTTCCTGGATTCAATATTAATGATAATAGCGTTTATAGCAGTAAACGCTGCATTCCCCGCATATCCAATAGTGATAGCGGTTATATTGGCCTTTATCATATTCATACTTGCCCAATTCCACCCTTACTTAGGTATAATAAGCTTGGCAGCTTTCCTTTTTCCTATATCTATAATAGAATTTCCATTACTCGCATGGGTTCTCCTGCTTCTTATAAGCCTTACATTGATTCTCGGATACAGGCATTATAGGGTAATAGTTCTACTATTCATATTGGCATCGTTGCCTTTTTCGGCTTTGGGATACATGCTTGAGATTCCTTTTCTAATAATATCCCCAATATTAATAGGGTTTAAGAGATCTGGAATGCTGTATGCAGTTTCGTTCCTTTCTATTGCAGCACTTTCAGCCATAACCGGGATACAGAATACGGGATTTATAATGTACACGGCATTGCCCGTGCATTCTTACATATTATCGCAATGGTCTAGGATTGCCCCATATTTTTCAATTACCTCTTTTGTCAGGCCGACCATTTTTACCTTTATACCTTTAGCATTGAAAAGCTCATCGGTTCTTGTCAGTGGCATTGTAACAAGTTCCATATCGGATATGATAACCATAATTGCGGTAGGCATATCGCACCAGCCAGAGTATCTTCTTGAATTGCTGCTGTTCATAGCGATAGCATATGGGATAGAGAAGGTTGTGATATCAAGCAGGTCAAAATACAAAGGCGCCAAGGCATCTATAATAGGTGTAGGGTTTCCAGCGATATTTGTTGGCCTGAGCATAATTCTATCTAGTGTAAAGATAAATTACATTGTACCATTTATAAGCTTCCTTATAGCCCCTATAGCGTTTTACCTAATGGAACTATATAATTATGAAATAAGCAATGCGCTGAACATAAAAAAGAATGACATAAGGATGAAGTTTGGTGAAGCCTTCGAAGACCTTAGCTCAGGTTCCACTAAAGAGACATTTGATGATATAGCAGATTACGAAACGATAAAGGCTGAGCTCAGGGAATCAATAATATCACCATTAGAGCAGAAGGGAGTATCGAAAGCCTATAACATTGCTCCTATAAAAGGTGTACTGCTTTTCGGTCCACCAGGTTCAGGAAAGACAAAATTGATGAGAGCACTTTCAAACGAGACCCACTCCGCGTTCTTTTATATAAAGGCTTCTAACATAGTGTCGGCTTATCCAGGGGAATCTGAAAAGGAGATAGTACATGTATTTGATGTGGCAAAAAAGAACACACCATGCATCCTGTTTATAGATGAGATAGATACAATAGCAGCCTCAAGGAATGACGAATCGACAGACGATGTGCATAAGCACCTTATAAGCCAGCTGTTGGTAGAGATGGACGGATTTGAGAGACTGGACAGGGTAATAGTAGTTGCAGCCACTAACATACCCGATAAGCTAGATCCCGCATTATTGAGGCCTGGGAGGTTTGACAAGGCAATATACATGCACCTTCCTGATTTCAATGGCAGGAAAGAGATATTCTCAATGTATCTAAAAAAGCTGCCTCTTGCCGGTGACATAAATATAAGCGAGATTTCAAAGCAGACACAACGCTATTCAGGTGCAGACATACAGAATGTATGTGCAACCGTAGCACAGGAAATAGCCTCCCAAGCATCCAAAGAACATAGGATACTGGAGATAAGGCAGGAGGACATAATGAAGACATTGAAGGTTATACGCCCATCCACAACATTTGCCCAGTTGGAAAAGTACAACGAGTTTGATCTGGACTTCAGAAGGCAGAGAGGAATTGAACCTGTCGAGGAAGCAGATGAAAATGTAACAATAGACAGCGTAATAGGCATGTCAGAAGCAAAGAACTCAATAGTCGAAGCTATACAGATACCGCTGATGCATCCTGACCTGATAAAAAAATATGATATAAAATCGATAAACGGGATACTGCTTTATGGCCCTCCCGGCTGTGGAAAGACTATGCTCATGAGAGCGGTCAAAGAGGATTTCAAAGGAGTTACAACACTAGAATTGAACGGCGCAGATGTTGAAAGGCAGGGTTTGGAAAAAGCAAATACAACGATAAAAGACTTGTTCTACAGGGCACTTGACAATACCCCGTCCATAATATTCATAGATGAGATAGACGGATTGATAAGGTCCCGCGAAGGCTCCAGTGAGTACTCGGCGCAGATAACAAGCCAGCTGCTTCAGGAGATGGATGGCATAAGAAAAACGACAGGTGTGGTAGTCGTGGCAGCCACAAACAGGCCTGAGGATTTGGACACAGCTTTGCTAAGAAATGGAAGATTTGACAAGCTTGTATACACACCGCCCCCAAACCTGAAGGAGAGAGCTTCAATATTCAAAGAGTACCTCAGCAATACGCCTCTATCAAAAGATGTAAGGTTCTCTAAACTGGCAGCGATAACAAGGAATTTTACAGGTGCGGACATAGCAGGAATATGCAGAGGTGTGAAGATGAAAGCTCTTGAAAGGGATTTGCAGACAGGAAAGCAGGTTACGATAACTTATAAAGACTTATCGAATGCAATAATTAATACCAAGCCTTCTGCTTCAGAGGCAATGCTTACGCCATACCTTAACTTTATGGCAAGATATGGCAGGACCTGAATTTTTAGTGCAGGGATAGCAAAGTATGGCCAAATGCGGTGGGTTTAGGGCCCATTCCCGTAGGGGTTCGTGAGTTCAAATCTCACTCCCTGCATTATCATATTTTCCCTTTTGATTCTCCTTCACTGATGCCCCTAGCTACTAGATGTGCAATCCTCTGGAATTCGATGCAGAAATCAAGTACCTGCTTATAGGACTGCTTAGGCAGATCAGATAGAACGTAGATATTTTTATCACCATAAAACTCGTATTCCCCAAATTCAGTTATCCTATCCATTTTTGGCTTTACATCATCACCGGATTTTGATGAGAATGCTTTTAAAGCATTTGCAATCTCGTTTGGCCTCGGCCTTTTCCTTGTCATAACAAGAAAGTGGATATGGAGCTCCTCTTTTACCTTTACAAGATCAACTACGTTCAATCCTGCCATAGCGATTCCATTCAAGGAAATAATCTTTATCTCATCCTTGAACCTGCTAGCGCTTATCATTTTTATTATCTTATGCGTAGAATCAGATCCGTTAACCCGTATTTTTGAAGACAGTACACCTTCTATTGTATTTTTTTCTCCGACAATACCAACAAGCAAAGCAAATTTCCCTGATCGTATAGGCCCGCCAGCTATGGATATAATCCTAGATCCTTGCTTCAATGTACTGCACCACTTAAGAAGCAGTTACTTCAATTGCTTTTTCATATCCTTTATGCTTGACTCTATCTTATTCAAAGCCCCCTTGAATGCTTCTGCCGCCTTCTCTCCCTTTGTCTTTATGACCAACTGGGGGTTGCCTACATCGGGGTGCTCCTTGTACACTCCTGCGAAAGTGACCTTTGAATCCTCAAGAGCGGTATTTGCTACAAGGTCAGGTATAGTCAAATCTGGAGAATTAAATTCAACCATCAGCTCATTTTCATCGTCTTTAAGTATTTTGTAGTCCATAATATCACAGATTTTTTTCTATAACTTTCAAAGCTTCTTCAATGCTGCCATATACTGTGCTCACGTCCTTATTGTTCACGTGTTTGCATTTTGAGCATGCGAGCATATGCAGCTTGGAATCGTAAATCATCGGTTCACCGCAATCCTCGCATACGGAGAATAATACCCCAAGTTCCGGAGAAGACTCTATATCCAGCATATAGGAGTCATCATCATTATACTTTATCTTTGCCAAAAGCACATCCCCTACATTGTAATCGGAGAAATTCAATTTCTTAGAACTGCCATAATGGCCACGCTCGCTTGGATTTATT
The DNA here is from genome assembly GCF_002214165.1 of Candidatus Mancarchaeum acidiphilum. NCBI lineage: Archaea > Nanobdellati > Microcaldota > Candidatus Mancarchaeum > Candidatus Mancarchaeum acidiphilum. The sequence continues at coordinate 711,531 of NZ_CP019964.1, read as the reverse complement.
ATCTTGCCTTCCTTCAGGGCTACATAGTCCTTGCCATTAAGCCTAATGCTGCTCACTGAAGTGAATGCTATTGAAGGAAGCAGATCGGTTATCATGCAGATCACAACATTCTCCTCCTTGAATGTCCTTATGTCACGCAGAAGCGGCTTCACACCTATCTTTCCTCTCCCTAAAAACAAGTCTCCGACTAACAAAGAAAATAGGTACCCATTCTCATTGAATATTCCTCTCTCGGGTAAGAATTCTTCCTCTGTAGCTAATTTGTCTCCTGGCATGACTATTTCAGTGTCCTTCACGAAAACACGCATTTAATTATAATAAAATTAAAGCAAACAAAACAAATAAACTTTAGCTTTTAATTCATCCGAACAATCCAGCCAATCCGCCTGCTGCTTCCTCTTCGCTCTTTGCCTCGCTCTTTGCTTCTGCTTTGGACTCCTTCTTCCCTTCTGCCTTTGCTTCCGCTTTTCCTGGGGCTGCTGCAACCTGCATCGACTGTGCATTCTCTATTACGCTCTTTATGTCCACTCCTTTTAGGGACTCAACAACAGATTTTACTTTGGCTTCGTCTGGAGTCAATCCAGCAGCCTTTATAACTTCTGTCATACTCTGTTCGCTTATATCCTTGCCGGCTGCGTTAAGCAGCATTGCCGCATATACATATTCCATTTATTTCACCTTTAGTATCTAAAACATATTTACAAAATAAAAAATTTAAATATCACTCTCCAACTTTCTCGTTCAAGCTCTTTGCTTCTGCAGCTGCTATCTCGAGAAGCTTTTCAGTTATCCCTGTATCATAAATCTTTGCATTTATCCCCAATGCCATAGCTTCTGTATAAGCTTTGCTGATCATTGGCTTTATCGTGTACAGGTTTATGAATCCAGCGTCCAAGCTTAAGTTGTAAGCCGCACTGAATGCATGGGCTATGTCAATTTTCAGGCTATCTGAAGTTATGCTAAGCGCTTCCCTGCCGAACTTTAAGTGCTCATACATTATTGCAGACGGGACAAGGGTTGCTGTAAATGGCTTCATATCGAGCGTATGCAATGCCTTCGCAACCAAATTGCTTATGGTATCCCCTTTTTTGACAAGCACTTTGCTCTTTGATATAACTACCTTTCCTTTGTCTATCTTTACATCAATGCCAGCACTTTTAAGCTCCGTGACACCCTGACCTGGCTGAAGCGATGTTTCACCTTCAGCTATATTAATGTCATCTATTGCTTTCTGGTTTGGCTTTGCCGCCAATTTCATTGAGTTTGCCGAGAATCTCTTATAAAGCTCAAACGGGTTCTCATTGCTTAATATTATTGCAGATGTTCCCTTCAATTCAGATTCAAGCTTCTTTGTTTCCTCTGAACTTTCAAGTATCATGGTTAGCAGGCTCTTTTTGCCTATTATGAAGTTTATATCTGACCTAAGTTTATTTCTTGATGACTGCAGCAAGCTGTCCGGTATGCTGTTCAAAGGCAATACTCCGACCACCTTGTATTTTTTTATTTTTTCTACTCCTTCTTTTACAAATTTCTCTTTATCCTGCTTAGTTAACATGATGAACACCTCAAAGCAGCCTTACTGGCTTGCTCATGGTAAGTTTTACATATATGGATTTTATGTTCTGCTTCCCTACTTTCTTTGCCAGTGCATCTACAACAGAATCCACATTCTCCGCTATCTGGTCCGCACTCATTTTTTCATTTCCTATCAAGCAGTTAATCGTTGGTAAGTACTTGCCTTTAGATCTTATGAAAATCGAGTTTCCAGAACCTTTTATAACTTCTGCCACATCAAGTCCTATAAGAGGCCTTGGCATTTTGTTCTTAGGCCCTAAGAACTGACCTAAAGCCTTTGCTATATCAGGCATCAGATTTGGCTGTGCAAGAAGGTTGTAACTTAGCAGCTCATTCATTCTGGATTTATCTCCAGCAACAGATGTAAGTTCTGACTTGCTTATTATTGTGGCACCCAATTCCTTTGCCTTGTCAGCTATAGAAGGATCATCGGCGAATACCGCTACCTTATTCACTTTGCCTGTGCCGTTGCGCAGCTTTATCTCTATGTTAAGCCTGTTCACATTCTTTGTGAAATCAACATTCCTGAAATTTACCGCCGCTTCGACACTTTGTGTGAATTTTCTCTTCCCCTTATTTTCTTCCAATAAGGTGGCTATTTTATCTTTCATATCTTTTTCCATCGAATCCCTCCTGCACCTCTGCAGTAACCGCGGGAAAAGTAGCAATATGACTTTTCAACCATCGACTTAAAAAAGATTGTAAGAAAATGTATTTATACTTTTCTATTACATCAACTAATTTGATTGTAAAATGTGCAATAAATCACCGCATTTGCAATGAGAAATTAAATATAAAAAGTTTTATACCAAAAGGGTGTGCTTTGGGCCGATGCAGTCGGGAGGTCCGCAATTGCAAAAGCGAAAAGTATTAATATTAATAATATTAAAAAGTTAAATAAGAGGTGCTTATTATAAAAGCAAAAGAACTTAGAGGATTATCTGACAAAGAGCTAAAAACCAAGTTGGATGATTTGAATTTAGAGGAAGCTATCGAGAAGAGGAAGATTGCAGCTACAGGAGTGTCAAGCAAAGTCGTAAAAATAAGGGATATAAAGAGAACTATAGCACGCATACTCACGATTCTCAATGAAAGAGGTGCAAAATAAAGATGTCAGAAATCTGCCCTAAATGTGGGCTGCCCAAAGAGCTTTGTGTTTGTGATGTCTTAGATAAAGAGACGGAAACTAAAATAAAGATCTATAAAAAGAAAGCAAAATTCAATAAAGTAATGACTGTGATTGAAGGGATAGCTGCGAATTCAATAGAAGAGACGACAAAAGACCTGAAAAGGTTATTGGCGTGCGGAGGTACCTATAAAGGGAACCAGATAGAACTTCAGGGAGACCACAGGGAAGCGACTAAGAAAGCATTGATAAATATAGGGTACAAAGCTTCTGGAATAGATTTGGAGTGAACAGCGCTCCTCTTTTCTCATCCTTTAAAATTGTTTAATCCGTACACAGGTCGTCCAAGTCAATTTTGCACTTTTTTGATAGTTCCTTATGGAGCTTCAATATGTGTTCAGCTGAGTTATTCAACCCCTCTTTTTTATAACGTTCAATCGTTTTTTCTATTCTTACTCTTTTTGAGCCATAAATAAGGTTGTTAGCTTCCGCCACTATCTTTTCCTCCAATGTGATCGGGACATATGTGATCGGGACATAGTTCTTTTTAGGTATGTATAGGCCATTTTTTACCACATCCTCTTTTGTCAATCCAGCTCCTATATGCCTTTCCACTATTCTTGCAACCTTCTCATTTACCCTCTTTTTCCTTAGGATCTCTGCCCCTATGTGCCCATGATCCAAGCCATTTGCCTTGCTCCTGCCTATGTCATGAAGCAATGCACCTGCTGTTATAAGATTAAGGTTTGCGTTGGCCCTCTTTCCAATTTCAACAGCCAATTCATAAACAGCCTTTGAATGGAGCAGCAATTTATCATCTACCTTTTCATTTTTGAGTATATCGATGCATTCCAACTCATTAGGTATTAAAGTCACATATTTGCCATTTTCCATCGGTTTTATCGAAAGCTTTGAGGTATAACCTTTATCAAGTTCCCTTCCCTGATAATACCTATCAAGAAACATGGCCAATGCGGAAACTTCACTGTGCGGCTGATTGGCAACTGCGATATTATAATCAGCATTCTCATAATACCAAGGTTCAACTTTTTCAGCACCTACTACAACCAATAAGTCTTTGCCTCTAACCTTGTTCATATCAAATCCAGACAAGTTCAAGCCATACATTGTAAGGTGTACAATAATACCTCCAGATTTTTTCCATTGCTCAACATATTTTTTCGCGTCTTTAGTAGAAGTAGCTTCAAATTTTCCATCTCCCCATCTATTCGATACACTATTTAGCCCAGATACTACTTTGCTGTCCGACCCAACAAGAACAAATCTGTCAGCGCCGAAGGTTCTTGCAACAAGCCCAACATGCGTAGTCACCCTCTTATCCCTTTTTGGCCTGTGCCCTAACCTTAAAACATAAATTTTTGCCATAATTACACCGAATAAATCCCACTGTTATACCTGATATATTTTTAAATTTTACCTGATAATTATAACTGTCAAATTATTAAAAACACAACGTATTAAATATTTGATTTTAAAAAGCAGATACAATTAAGGTGCTTATTATGGGAAAATTTGCAGTAGCTGATGCAGCATTATCAAAGATTTGGGTTTGCAAGAAATGCAAAGCCAGGAACAAGGCAGGAGCAGAGAAGTGCAGGAAGTGCGGATCTAAATACCTTAGGCCAAAGAGAAAAGATACTAGAGTTAAAAAGTGATATAATGGCAGAATTATCTAATATAGAGCAATTGATAGTTGACGTGATGCAGTCAATGGGTGCCACCAAGGAAACATCAATAAAGACCGCGGACGATATAGCTAAAAAATGCAGCAGGCCAAAGGGTCTTGTAACAAATTCATTGATTACACTGACACAGAAAGGCTTGATAAAGAGAGTAGCAAGGGAGAAGGTGGCAGGCTACTACATTGTCCAGAAGTGATATCATGGATGGTAAACCGGATAATTATATTGACTTCTCAGTAAAATATAATGATTGGGTTGCGATAAAGAGGTTATCAATTGATGATAAGGTAACCCCCGAAGAAGTAGTCTATAATTTAGCTTCAATAGAATCTTCAATAGATTCAAAGGTGTACAAATTTTTAGGCATAGATATAAACTCAATAGATTCTTTGGCTAAAAATCTAGCAAAGCAGTCAGGATCAGGATACAAGGGCTTGCCTAAGCTTGCTTCTTTAATTGACACAAAACAGGTAAAGGACAGCTTGTCAAAAGCCTGCAAGACACAAGTTGTAGTGCCATTTGCAAAATCCTATCTCTTAGACAAGTCATTGAAGTACATGAAATTGAGCGCAGATATAGAATTGCCTACGATGCTCAAGGCATTCCCGGATCTTAAAGCAAGGTACAAATACAAAGCTCCGAAAAGTAAAATATTAAAATAACTAATTTTTATATTTTTTAATCTCATCAAGGAATTCCCCTTCATTTATGAAATCTACCCTGAATATGTTGTCCCTTGACAGTGGTATTTTGGCATCATCATACGCGTTTTTTCTTATTTTTATATAAGTCTCCCCATCTATTATCCTCTGCCTTGCAAATTCATTCTCTACATTCCTGTCAAGCAGGGAGATAAAGTTTTCATCTATATTAGGAATTGCCTCTATCACATACGACTCAAATCCGCTTCCATAAAATGTCAGCAGAAGGTTGTTCTTAGGCTTTTTAACGTTGGTTAGATAGCTAACCAACCCTATCAATATTGAGCCTGTGTATATATTGCCTATCTCCTTTGAAAGCTTCACAGCTTCCTCTATGTGTAGCTCCTCTTTTATCTGCTTGAATATTTTTGACGACCGTATGCTCTTGTTATATACATTGTCCTCTTTTTCAAATTCGTTTATGACATCCATTATTGGCTTGAAGGCATTTTCTATGTCCTTTTCGCCAATCTTATCACTTTCCAATAGCATCAAGAAAGATTCCTTGCAATTTCCAAGCAATTCCAATATATCCGTATTTGATTCGAATTCCGAACTTATGTTTTCGATTTCCCAGATTATGCTTTTCACTTCATCCTTGGTATTTCCTGCATTTAAAAATGAATCCATCTCATTCTTCCTCTCAGACATCCTGCCTTTTATCTCGGAAGAAAGGCCGACAGCATTGTTGTAAAGGCTCTCAAATTTTATTATAAATTTGAACTCGTCTTCCAAACTGTCGAATCCAGGAAGAAAGCTCTCTTTTAACATCGTGCCTGAAGAATTGAGGATGCCCAAATCAACAGAAAGATCCTCTTTCAAGCTGCTGTCAGTCCTGCTCAAGTGCCTTATAAGATATGCAAGCAGCTTTTCAGGTATCTTCGGATATGGAAGATGTGATATTAGGTCATAGCTCTCAAGCATCTTCCGGTTATTTATAGGTATTCCGGTATTCTCAGATATCCTTTTAAGAGCCTCAAATATGGCAAGGGAATAAGCCTCTTCTGAGAATTTGCCAAAAACTATCGGATATCTGGCCACCAAGCTTAGCCCAGAAGACGAATAATTGTCATCAAAGATAACCTTTATGAAATCGGGAACCTCATCAGAGTAATGCCCTATTTTATCAAGAAGAACTATCCCTTTTTTGCCTTTCTCATATGGCTCAAGCAACACCGCAACTGATCCAAAACCTCCTGTTTCATCTGCAGCAGTTCCGAGCTTATACTCTGCATTGTCTGTTGCAACTATTATCGCATATCCACTGAGCCCATTTATTGCATAACTTGATATAGCAGATCCGGCCGATGTGCAGGCGGATTGCACATGCATTCCTATCTCGGGATTAAGATGCTTTATGTTGTATCCATTGTTGTTTAGCTTGTCTATAAGCTTGTTTGTCAATTTCAATACGGGGTTTGCCATGCTCTGTGATATATCGTGAGGAGTTTCAGTTGCTATAACCACATTCGATACCTTTGAGGTATCAACATTGTAAGATACTATAAGCTTTATTATCGCAAGTGCCGCATTCGTTATCACATCTTCGCCTTTTGCGGCAACGCTCGTGCGGTTTATTCCAAGCCCAAGCACAACCTTGTCTGTCTCATCCTTAAGCCTACTGCTATCAACGATAGAACTTACCTTATCCCTGCTTGATATAGAATAGCTTCCTAATGAGAATGAGATTCCTGTAATCTCAACTTTGGAATTTAATTTAGCATCAGTTAACGTTGCCATATTGATCATTACAGATTGTAATAAAAAGTTTAAATATTGACTAACCTGTATTAGACATTAAACGTTATTTCATTCGTAAATCTACAGAATTACTTAATGTGCTACAACCAAGAAAATACGTGTCCAGTCCATACTGTACATATTTATATCATGAAGATGCAGCGAATAAATAAATATGAATTGCTATAAATCCAATATAGATATTTATTTCTAAATATACCAGATGGTTAATATGCAAGAAGTTTACATACCGGCGGAAAGATTAAAATTACTAAAATCAAATCATGACCTATTAAAAAGATTGGAAGATACATGCAACTGCCATCTTAAAATAAGCCAAGGCAATAGCATAGAGATAGAAGGAGATGCCTTTGATGAATTCAATGCCAAGAATATACTTTATGCGTTTGGCAGGGGATTCAGCATAGAGATAGCCGAAAAACTCTTGAATGATGAATTCTATTTTACATTCATAGACCTGGCTGATTATGCCAAAAACAAAAACAGGAGAACAGAGATCAAGGCAAGGCTAATAGGCAATAATGGCAGGACTAAAAAGTATATAGAGGAGGTAAGTTCCGCATATCTAAGCATATACGGGGATACAATATGCTTCATAGGAAAAGCAGATAACATCGCCGAAGCGGAAACCGCCGCCAAGACCTTAATAGAAGGCGGTTCCCATAGGTTGGCTTACAGGAGAATGGAAGCTGCTCATAAAAGATATAGAAAGGCCCCTGAATCAAAAGAGGTTTGATAGCAATGCCTCCAATTAATAATGCCAATGAAACAGTAGGGAGTGCGGATTCAATATTCAACAAATTCAAGGAGCACTCAATTTCAGAATTCTTCAAGAAGAACAAGCAGATGCTGGGCTATTCCGGGTTAGCCCATTCTATGGTCACGATAGTCCACGAATATGTCACAAATTCACTGGATGCATGTGAAGAGGCAGGCATACTTCCAGAGATAACAGTTTCTATAAAAGATGCAGGTGAAAACAAGTATTGGATCAGCATAGAAGACAATGGCCCGGGGATACCAAAGAAATACATTGGAAAAGCGCTTGCCACCATTCTTGCTGGCACTAAATTCAATTCTTACAAGCAGCAGAGAGGCCAGCAGGGTATAGGAGCCGCAGGGTGCACATTGTTCTCTAGCATGACAACAGGCAAGCCTATACATATAGAGTCCACAACATTAAACGAATCTTATGCATGTGATTTATCAATCAATACCATTGACAACACCCCCGTAGTTTCCAATATGAGTGACATAAATCATAGTGGCACAGGGCTTAAAGTTGAGGGGGTTTTTGGAGAGATAAAATATGAAAGAGGTGACAGAGGTGTTTACGAGTACCTGAAAAGGACGGCGCTTGTAAATCCACACTGCCAGATAGCATTCATCGATCCCGAATCCGAAAAATACATATTTACACGTTCAATAAATGCAATACCTAAAAAGCCAAAGGAAGTAAAGCCCCATCCATTAGGGCTGTCCATAAATGACATAATAGAATTCTCACAGGTATCACAAGAGAAAAAGATTTCGACTTTTCTTCAGAACTCATTTACTCGTGTAAGCCCCAAGAAAATCGAAGAACTAAGAAAAGTTTGCAATATTGATTTTGACAAGCCCCCCTCTGAAATAAACTGGGATGATGCAGAGATGCTTATAAACGCATTCAAGAAAATAGACTGGATAGCTCCAGATGCCTCATCATTAAGCATACTGGGAAAATCCCAAATCAAAACGACAGTCCTTAACATACTAAATCCAGAATACATCTCAGTGACAGAGAGGAAGCCAAAGGTGTTCTATGGAGGGATACCATTTATAATAGAGTCGGCTATAGCGATAGGCGGAAATGCAGGGAAGAAAACAGAAGACAACGATTATACATCAAATATAATGAGGTTTGCGAATAAAGTTCCATTGCTATTTGACGCGGGAAGCTGTGCGATTACAGAAGCGGTAAAGAAAGTATCATGGAAGAGGTATGACATAGACCTGGAAAAGCAGCCTGTAAGCATAATGGTCAACATGTCCTCAATTTATATACCCTATTCAGGGGTCGGCAAGGAATCCATACAGCAGGACCAATCTATAGTCAATGAGATAAAATTTGCATTGATGGACTGTGCAAGGGAGATGCATCATTACCTGAAGAACAAAGAGAGGGACAAGATTGAGATGAGCAAGTATAAATCAATAATCAAATATGTTGACCACCTGTCTTCGGATTTGGCATTCATCACTGACATGGACAGAGGCATGATAAAGGAAAAGCTGTCAACCCTTGTAGAATCTCATTACATAAAGAAAAAAGACATAGAGGAGACCGATTCAGGCGAATCAGGAGAGCAGGTCATTTAGGTTGTCCAAGCTCACCAATTTTACCAACCCTGAAGATAGGTAAATCCTGAAAAGATCCATATCATAAGAGGACACACTGTAAACAGTTTCCTTGAACTTATTCAGCTCCTCCTCGCTCAAGAATACTATAAAGGTCTTTAATCCTGGAGTTATAGATACCTCCTTGAATTTTGATGTCTTCGAATAAATTATTATATTCGCCTTCTGGTCCTTCATTGCTATTACCATGTCTGCCTTGTCGTTGCTATCCAGGTCTGTAAAGGTTATCGCATGCGATATCATGAACATCCTAAGCTCCTTGAATATGGCCAGATATGCAATGTCATGCTTGCTCAATGTGATCCATGATTTTGGCGCATAAAGATCTCTTACAGAAACCAATTCGTTCTTCTCTACCATCTGTGTAAGTATCGTATTGATGTTGTTCAGAGTAAGGTTCACAGGTATATTGTTGGAGCGGATGTAATTTGATACAGCGGTCCTGAACTCATGCACTGTCAAAGGCATATACCTCCAATGGTAATAAGTATTAAGCTTGTCAAATGCTCCAATCAGATCTATGTCCTTTAAACGTATGTCCTGTTTTTTGGCTACTGGCAGATTTGACACATCAATATAAAATTCGTCTCTTGGTGCCGGATGCACAAATACTATGACTATGAAAGCGACAAGGAATACAATTCCGGCTTCTATGTATTCAGAGTTTATATGGAATGTTGGCGGTGTTGCAGTGTTTACAAAATCCGTAGAAAGCATATTTAGGTTAAACGTGGATTTAGTTGTAAGCTTTGGTGCAGTCTTAGGCAAGGTATAATTTATTACACCGTTCTCCACTGTTCCATTCTGTGTATATTTGCCATCGACGTTTATTGAGTATGGAATTCCAGAGATTGGCTTACCCTGTGAATATACAGTGAAGGTGAACACATTTTTTGTGAAATACGGAGACAGGGTTACCGAAATGGGAGGGACCGTGAATAATGCAGAGGCATAGTCAAAATCGAGGTCGTTCCTTAGAATCGCTATATACTGTCCTGGAGGTAGTGTAAATGTCTTGTACTGTATCAAGGAAAAGTTGCCCGAGGCTTCAAAAGATGTAAGGTATATATCCTCAAATTTGGTCATGTTGGTATAGTATATTGCCAGATGGGGGACTATATTTACATTTGTTGATGAATTGGTGAAAATGTCCATATCAACAGGATCTGTGGATCCCGCTACGATGTTATTCTGTATGCCCAATTTTCCGTATACCTTGTAATCCGGTTTATAAGTAAGATAGTTATAGATTGATCCATTCCCAAATCCATAGGTGCTATTGGTATAGGCGACTATTCTTATTATCCCGGAATTCAGCTTTTTTATTAGGGGGTATGAATAGCCCAAGGTGCTGCTGTTCAAAAATACTCCTTCAGATCCTGACACCACATTGTTCAATCCAACATTTACCGTAGCTGTTCCAGATATATAAGTGGGGATCCAGTACAATTGGGATATTGACTTAGCTATATCGTAAGCGGAATCGTTCAATGAAGGCCATGAACTGAGGTAATTGGAGAATGCAATTATAGTACCGTTATAAACATAGGTATATGATACAGGCCCATACGTTCTTCCATTATTAAATACAAAAGTCCTGTTTGTAAAATAGAATCCATTTTCTTTTGGCAGCGGCGAAACACCGGAAGTTGAAAGATAAGAGGGCATCCTGCTATCCGGGACCACGATATCTCCAGGCCCAACTAAGCTTGAAAAATCATTCCCTATATAGATTATTGAAATGCCTTTCATCAATGCATATCCGATTACAGAGGTATTGCTTTCATTGTATTGCCTTGCCAATTGCGGATTGTTGTCCGACAAGCTATAGTTGCCCATCATTGATATTGGGAGCCTCCCGTTCATTATTATTAGTATGGAGTTATTTGGTAAAGAAGCAACCTGTGAAGCGGACACAACCTGAACTTGGCTGTAATTGCTTATGATTCTGTATTTTATAAGGTCATTGGTAATATAGCTTACTTCCGCGGTCGGGTTGGAGCATGACAAGCAGTCATTAGTATAATTCAATATGTATATCTCGTTGTAGGAAGGAGGGGATTTCTGCAATATCGATTCATTGATGTACAGCCCGGTTACATTTGATGCTGCATAGTCCAAAAGAGTGTAAGGCATGATGTCGTAGCTATAATTGTAAAACAGCAGATTTTGCCCTGTAAGGTACACATTTTCACTAGGCGCTATATATTTCAATACTGGAGGCGCAGGAGGCTTTAGCTGTGCGAAGAGACTGGAGAGATAAGCAAATATCCCTGCAAAGATTATTGCCATGACCACGACTAAAATTAAAATAGCTATCTTCTTTTTCATTCAGCCATCACTCCGTATTCCCCTTTTTTGCAAACAGTTTTACGAAAAGTTTTGTCAAGCCGTTTTCTCCTTTCGAGAGCCTTTTAACTATTCGGTAGACTCTTACATATTTAAGCTTTTGATTTACCCTGACATTGTATATCATATTCATCCCTGTATGGATATGTAACCTTCCGTGACCATCTTGTTAAGTATCTGCTCGACTCTTGATATTGGTATGTGGTGCGTATTGGAAAACGCATCCAAGTCTATTGTGTTGTTATGCTCGTCTATCCAATCCTCGACCATAACCATCAAAGCCTGGTCGGAATACTTATGCAGCTGATCCAGCTGCTCATTAAGCCTTTTATTCTCGTCTTCCATCTGGACCGCTTTTGCTGTAAGCGTTTTATTCGAATTTTGAAGCTCAAGGTTAAGCCTGCGTATTTCCCTGAATTCGCTGAACAACGAATCATAGCTATTGAACAACGAACTGTAGCTTTGACTTAATGAGCCCAATATATCATCTATAGAAGAATTGATATAAGTATAAAGTGCACTCTGGTCTACAATATATAGGTCTGTAACGAGTGCAAGCAGCTCAAGCACAGCCCTTATAACATAAATCTTTCTCATCTTTTCGCTGCTGTCCAGCGGTATAGAATACTGCACAGTTATAGAATCAGGCTTGAATACAAGAACTATGAACAGGAAAGGATTCTTCTGCATATCCCTGCTCTCTATAGAGACTAAAACTAATGAATTGTCCTGCTGCTTTTTCGATATAAATGTCTTTACATCAGAAAACCTGCCGAGCATATCGTCGAAACTTCCAACTAACCTGCTATTTAAGTAGAATTCTTTTACTTTAGGTTTTATTATCCCCATAGATTCAGGCATTCATACACCTTATAACACAACAATACTCATTTATCATATTTCCCTTTTAAATCCTTTGATACAAATTTTTCAGGAAGATCTACTGCTGGAATATATGAAAGGAGCGAAAGCAGATAAAGCAGCAATATTATAGCAAGCCCAAAGAGTATTGCACCTATCGAACCACCCGACATTATTATCAGCAATGCCGCAAACACTATCCCTATCGCTATATAAAATATCTGCCTTCTTATATATTTGTTCCTTTCTTTAAGGTATTTTTTGTAATCCTCCTTACACACTACCAGTTTGTACCCCTTTTCATTTTTGGTTATGTTCCTTTTGATCCATCTTATTGAATCCAGTACAAAATCATCTTTCACATGCAACCCTGGCTTCTGCTGGCCGCATATTATGCACCTGTTGTTAGATATGCTGCTTTTACTCATTAACTTCATCCTCTGCGCTGAATTCAACTGAGGCATTGAATATCCTTCCTGGCTCTGCTGCAAGCTTCTGTTCGTCTTCATCATTCAGTATATTATTTATCCTGACGTCATCCATACCAAGGCGGCGCAATATGTTTACAATATTATCTAAGTCTACTCCAGACTTCTCCAATATCGATACGAACGCGAGTGCATTTATATGTCTATGGGACTTTTCCAGCTCCCCAAAAAACCGGGCGATAGTGTCCTCGCTAATCTTGTAGTTTATCAGCAGTTTCCTGAGGTCTGCCTTGCTTATCGTATAAGAGTTCTGTTCACTCATTTCTTACACCTGAAGAGGAGATTATCCTTGTTATGAGAAGGTCCTCTATGCTCATGCTTTTCAGCAACGCAATTATATCCGCCACCCTAAGATGGTAAGAGTAAAGGGTTCTCACGAAATCAAGCATGTTTATGGTCCTCCCCTGGCTGTCCAGCTTCTTAAACAGCTGGTTTATTATGTCCCCGCTGACGTTATAGTTTATCATCTTGTTCTTGAGCTCATCTTCCTCAAACTGGTAATCTCTTGGGAGAAGGTTGGCCGAAACCTCTGCCTGTGTCAGCACATCTGTCAAGTTTATTGTGTATATGTATAATGGCTCTTCACCCTTTATCCTGTCCAGAACGAATATGTTTGGGAACCTCATCGATGTTGTGAATGACATGTCCACAGCGGCTTGACCTACTCCGAAATTGCTTATCTCGCTTCTGATATAAGGCGAGAAGTTCAAAGAGCCCTGTATGTAATCAAGGAACCTTTCAAATTTTATCCTAAGTATGAAGTTAGTGCCCACGTTTGAGTATATCGCCTCATTAATATCCGTGGGGTTTTGGGATGCCACTATGAGCCCGAACTGGTATTTCCTTCCCTCTCTGACTATCGTGATTGCATCGCTTCTGTCATCGCTGGCCACCTTCCAAGCTTCATCAAGCACCACGAAGGTCTTTATCCCTTTTGTTTCGGCAAAACCTTCAAACCTCATTTTCTCTTTCAATGTCTGCAAGATGAACAATGCTGCCAATGCCCTAAAAGTATCATCAGACAATCCTGAAAGATCTATGTCGACCAATCCAGAATTAGCCATCTTTTCTATGTCCAAAGTGCTCTTCCTTGAGAAGAAGTCCTCCCCTGGCCTCGCAAACTGCCTAAGCCTATATATTGCATTTTCAAGTTCTGCCGGGTACTGGTATCCTCCCGATTGAAGCTGCTCTTCAAGCAGGGCTATCCCATCCTTAAGCGTCGGCGCATCCTTGCCTTCAGGCGGCCTTTCCGCCAAGTTGAAGCCCAGATTGGCGTAAGCCTGCTCCAAAGCCTCTTCAGTCAGCCTGCGCTGTTCAGGATAAGACGCGATATCCGTAAGTATCTCAAATGCGCCCATTATCTGCTTGACCCTATCCAATGGCTTCATACCTGCAAGGTCCATGATATTGATATAGTCCCCCTTCCCCAATGAAAGTATTGTGCCACCGCTCTGCTGTACCCATGCCTTGTACTCCGAAGCCCAGTCTATTATCACAGCATTCGTATCCCATATATAGTTTGCCCTTATCAGGAAGGTCTTTACAAAATAGCTCTTTCCTGCACCTGTTATTCCCACTACTGCTATATGGGGGTTGGTGACATTGTCGAAATTCCAAGCGAACGGGATCTTGAATATCTTGGTATTGCCTATATAAATTGAATTCATAGGATCATTAAGCAGTATATTTGCCGGCGGCTCTGGAGGCCTTGACAAAAATGACCTCTTAGACACCTCATTGCTCATCACGTGTTGCATCTTTACAATAGACATAATATCATCTTCTAATCAACCCTGCTGGTCAAACAGCCTTGAAGCATCTTTAACTGTAAGAGGGAGTGCAAAGTTGAACTTGAATATTTCATATAATTCTCTCCCGACTATCCTCCTGAGTTCAACATCAAACGAGCTAAACGCAACCTGTATGGCTGTTACTTGGGATGAAAGCTTATCAAGAGCTTCCTGATCGGTAATACCCACGGCAGTCGTCTCTATATACATGATAGTAGCTATAGGTTTCTCTCCGGAAGATATCATATCTATCTTGGATTGCAGAATCCTTATCTGCCTCTGCAGGCTTGTTATTACTGTCTCATTTGCATTTCCCTGCAAAGCCCTTGATAGTTGGAACTCTTGGTAAGACCTTTTCCCTTCAAGCTCGTCCCTGGAAGCCTGTACATTAAGGCCTATTGAAAAAACATGGAATTTGAATGGAAATCCAAGACTCCTTACTATATTTTCCCATAACTCAGGCGCTTGGCTCATCCTATCCTCCTCATCTTCTGGAGGATTTTCATTCTTGAATACGTAAGGGAACAGGTTTGCAGTTACATATCCTGTTGCATAATAAAGGTTATTCACATTTTTTACTATAGAATCCTGCTTTTTATTTATCATATAGTTATTTGCAGGTTTTATCGTAGTGCCCAACAATGAGGTAAGCATTGTGAACATAACATAATCCACTTGGCTGATTATCACTATCAAGCCTGCGGTTATAATGATAAGCAGTATTGCTATGTCATAATATATACCCTTGGCAATGCTCCCAATTGTCCCAAATGCAAGGAGAAGCACCACAAGCGTAAGTGCAAGATAAATCATCGTAGTTTCATCCATCATATCACTTTGCTTTCCAAATCACTGTTCATCTGCGTAGTAACCGTAACATATGGTATAAGGTATTCCGGTTCAACAAACTTTAGTAGCTCGTTTCCTGTGATTATGCTTACAGGGACACCGAAAACAGAGCTTATACCTGATATAAGCTCCCTTGCTTTCTGCTGTGCATTTGCTACGGCTTCGTACTCTTTGTAGCCGTATGCCGATACTGTAACATAAGAAATTTCTTCATAAGATGTAACCTTTCCCATATCATTTAGTAGGTTTCTGAGCATAACGGATTTACCCTTATAATGCTCCATCCTTTTTTTGTCCGGGTTTTTGTTAAGGTTAAGCTGTGCAACTTCATTGTCCGCTTGTGAAATCGCATCTTTAAGCTCTCTTAGGTAGTCATCCTTATTCATTATCAGTACCTCCGTAGTGAATCTTGCCGGGTCGCGTGTAATCCCTACCATCCTGCTAACTTTCTGGGTGAACTCAAGCTTTTGGTCGTCATTCATTTCAGTGGAAGAAGTATAAACGGGCAATAAGATATATACAGTAGCTATGAATTTGTCACCTACCTTCTTCAATATAGAATCTGCAGATGCGGAGAGATAATATGCATCCTCATTGCTTAATACCACTCTCTTCCCTCTTCCTTTTATAAACGGTATAAATAAGTAAGCATAATAACGGGAGGTGAACGCTATGACATCAAAGATCATGGCGATTAAAAACAATATTATCTTGACTAGATAGCCGCCAATGCTCAATGGCATAACTATTGCAGCAACCAAGAACAATATCGAAATAGCGTATTCAATGCCAAATAACATATTATTGTTCAAGTAAATTACCTAATTCATTATTTATTATAATTTTAAATTGAAAAGTTAAAAAACTAATGCTTATTTTACAAATAAATGCCAATTGCATCCATCAATGCAATCACACGAAACCTCTTATCCTACGGCTTGAATATGTCGATCCGCTTATGAACTGCGCTATCGTCTGCACAAATGCGTAGGATACCGCAATTATCAGTGCGGGGTAGAACAGTACCAGTAGCCAGAAAGAACTCATGCTTGATTGTATGCTGCTTAGATTTTCAGCAGCAGGGCTTGTGCTTGAGAAGCCCTTGGCAGAGGCGATTCCCTGCGAATTTATCTGCTCCGCCTGCAGTGTAGCTACACTTATCTGTGTCAAAAATGAACTTGAAGAGAAATAATAGACTGCAGCAAACAGGGTTGGGAATACCAAGTAAAATGCTATTCCAAGGGCAATCATCATTCCCCCAAGACCCCTAGTAGGAGGTATTATCCTGAATATTACTCCAGGTATTATGAACACAGGTATGGCGCTGACAGAAAAGAACACAAGAAGATAATACTCCGAGTATAAAATTGCAGTCCCATCTATGAGCATTGACATAATGAAGCTTGCAGGTTCTATGAAACCGATCTCAAGAGGGGTATAGGCTACTCCGTATATATATTGCCCATAAGTATTCAAATCCAAATCCCCAAGGTTGCTTCCATAAAATTTTATTTCAATTGAAGTAATAAACTTGTCCATGGCGTAAGTATGGAAAAGGCCAGTGTAAAGTTTCTCAACAGAATTGGATGTTGTAAGCATCAGGTGGAAAGCGGTTGCATATGGGTTTATGTTGCCTACATACACGCCAGGAATAAGTCCAAAGGTAACCGCACATATGTAAAGGAACAAAAAGATTATTATAGCGCTGGCAAAGGTTTCATACAGCTCCCCAACTCCAATGTTCCTGACTCTGTCATTCTTGAGCGCTACGCCTATACCGAATATTATTATATCAACAAAGAGCCCAATCAAAAGCACTATCACAGCTATAGGAAGATAAGTCTGCCAGTCATTGAAAATCTCCTCATTTATAGGACAGTACCAAGGTTCATTGCTTGATATCGTTTTCGATATTGAAGAAGGGACAAGGCCACATTGGCTCGAAGAGCTCCCTCCAGCCCCTCCAAAATTCAATATTTCATAACCGTAATTTGACTTCAGCGTGTTATTAAATTGGTTATAGATTAAGCCATAGCTCAGAAGTACGACTAAAATCAAGAAAAGCGCCGGAATTGTAAATTTAAAAAACCTATTCATATAATATCACACCAAGCCAGTCATCAATGACATAAAACCTATCCTCTCTCCTATCGCAGAAGAGAAGTCTATCATAAACGAATCAAGTATTATGAAGTTTAGGAATGGAAGGAATGTAAGTCCTACCAAAACATATCCTATTGAGTCAAGGTACCCTCCGAACATGTAACTTATGAAGTTGCTTACGATTGCAAGAGGGTCGGAGCTGGAAATTGCGCTGAAGGATGGCAGTACTATGGCAGACTGCGATGCAACCACGAATCCATATGAAATTGATACGAGAAGAGGGTAGATTATGCCCAGCCCCACTCCAAGAGCTATTAATGATCCTCCAAAACTCCTGGAAAAGCCCAATGCTCTCAATACAAGCCCCAAGCTCACAAAAACCGCAAGGAAAAATAGGGACCCTGTCAAAAGTATCATCTGAACATAATTGAGTATCAATAGTGTTATCAGTGCCACTATAACATAGCTATATATGTCTAGTGAAGAGGAGGGCATGAAGCTGGAAATTCCGCCAGATACCGACCAAAGTTTCTGCTGGCCCTCAATCCCCAAAGGAGTCACGCTTACCGAAAAACCAGGCTCAAGGCCAGAAGAGAATGTAAATCCATATATTATATAGATAAGCGAATCGACATTTGAGTTAAATGTCCCCATATCACATGCCGACAAATTGTAAATCGTGTTTATGCTCGCAGTGTTGCACTGAAAAGGCAGCAACCCTACCGAATTATAAGCCGCCTTTGGATTTACCATAAGTATTGAGCCTATGCCTATGAATATAAGCAGCATTATTATTGAAAGGACCGCTTCATAGATCTGTGTCCTTGCCCACATCTTCCCATTTGTGCTGTTGGATATGTTGCTTATCTCATATACGAACACTGCCACCATTATAATAGATATTGCAAATATGAAGGCAAGAGCAAGCCATTTTGATGCGAATCCTGTAGGACTTACCAATGAGAGTTCCTGTACATTTAGCCTGCTGGCAAGACCATAACCTTCAACTCCCGAATTGGCAGCAACAAGGTTGGCGTTGTTTGGTGAAGCGCCATATCCGGCAGGGCCAGCAAATGCGATAGGAGTCTGCACGGCAAACAAGTATGCAGATCCAATTAAAGCTAATGCTAGCAGAAGCGCGATCGCAAACTTCCCATGGTTTTTGTTTTTTCCAAACATTTTTTTACCTTCTTAAACATCCATTATTGATTTACTACACTAACTTTTTCAACCCTCCTGATGAACTTAAGCTGGGTGAGCCTAAAAGGTCTCCCATAGTATCTGTAAAGTCAAATGCAATTATAAGTGTTATTAAAAGCGACAATATTATATAAAGTAAAGGCCCTATGATATCAGTTATAACCGAATTCACTGCGGCAATTCCTCCTGAAAAATCACTAACATATCCCTCTATGTCTCCCATTATATTCAGCACATTGGTGAGTCCGCTTAATCCAGGAAGGCTGGTAGGTGTGCTTGATGAAACCGTGGCCAGGTTGATTGTCTGTATGCTTCCCACTATCATAAAATGCAGAAGCAAGGGGAACAGTATGAAAAACCCTATGAACATGCCTATGAAAGCCCCTCCTGCCGGTCTGGTCCAGGGGATTGTCCTAAGCACAATGCCAATGAAAAGGAATATTGGCATTATGATGAACACATAGTTCAATACTAAGATGCCTGCGAATGAAAGCATTACTACGCCTCCAACTATGCTCATTGTAACTCCTATTACATTGCTGCCATAACCCATTCCGGCGTATGGAGAGAACGAATAGCCAAAATATCCAGGCTCGATTGTCAAGGTTAAAGAAGATATAAGTTTAACCACATCGTCATAAGCCAAAAGCCCTATATCTTCAGATATACCTTTCTGTACCCCAGTAAATATCACATTGCAGTCATCATAATAGATGCGCGAGCTGAAAAGCCCATTCGATAGGGGAAGGGCATCTCCTGCCGAAAAATTGGTCAGCGAAAACGAGCCTAAAATTATAACAACTATCAATCCTGTGAGTAGTACCTCACCAATCTCGCTTCTTGCTGACTCCTTCAGCTTTGGCATTTCCAGCAGACCGCCAAATGCCCACAGTACTCCAGTGATGAGAAGCATTATGGTCAAAAGTATGAGCGATATCGCCAACAAGCCAGTCAAGCTCTCATATTTTACAAACCCTGTTGGATTCCCTGCCACATTGTACATGCTCCCGCATAGGTTGGCTGGCAGATAACTGGTTGTGGCTGCAGGTGCAAATCCGGTGCCAAGCTCCATGAATAACACTAAGAACAGCGAAATGCCAACCGCCGCAAATCTTAATCTTGTCATAACAATCTACTCAATCCAGCCAAATTTGTATCCCCTCCGAGCATTCCAGATAGTCCAACTACTCCGGAAATAACTATTATTATGTTAAATATCGGTAGCAGGTATGCAGTTATGCCCATAATTCCATATATATCAAATGAAGCAAAAAGGGTGCTTATTGCACCTTGTTCATTGCATGTCGCGAGCCCTAACGAGTATGCCCCAACATCCCCATCGAATCCACCGTCAAAAACTTTATATAAATCTACGAGGTTTGAAACAGAGTCGGTTTCAAGAATCATCCCAGACTCTGTCAATATCAATCCCGAACCTGTCCCCGCCCAGCAGGATGTTGACTGCGCAACGCTCTTTATGCTGGGTTCAACAAAGAAGTCTAAGCTACCCAACTTGTTTGAAGAGGTATCGGTGTAATTGTATACGGGCGCTATGACATTGCTTCCTACTACTGTACTGTTTACTGTAAGCACATCAGTCGGAGCAACCACACGGTTGAGGCTAAGGTACTCAAGGGCCATTACAGAAGGGTAAAATAATATGAATGCAACGGCTAGCGCTATAAACAATCCCCCTATCCTTCTAGTAAAGAATACAGACCTCAATGCGAGCCCTAAGAAAAGAAGTATTGGCCATACGTAAATGAATGAGACTATTATAAGCAGTTGGGCGGTGAATGACTCCATGGCAGTAGTAATCAAGCCCCCTAAAGTTGCCAGCCCTGAATAAATTGCGCTGTAACCTGACAAGGGGGTATATTGGGATCTTATGAACAGCAGTATAGGAAGGCTTGAAAATGGAACCACGCATGAAATCGGTATTATGTCAGGGGGAGCTATTTCACCTGTACATATTGCATCAGTGGGTGTAAGCTTGCTTAAGAAACCAATGTAAGCCTCGACACCGAACAGATAGTTAAGGTTTGTAAAAGTCTGGTTTGTCAAATTTGCAAGTATCACAGCTGAAGTAGCAACCGGGTAGTCTATCTTTTCAGTTGTCGTCGTCGGGTTCTTGACCATCTCGCATAAGCCAGGGAAACTTCCCGACTTGCCGCTATAAAGCAGGGAGCTGCCGCTGCCAGAATCGCTGGGATTTAGTATTGAAAGGCTCGAAGAGCTGTTGATGTTCTGGCACATGCTGTATATAGTGGTGCTGTTCATCATCTTTGTTCCCTGCAGCGAGTTGTAGAATATGCTGCTGAACGCGAGCAGAAGGAATACTATCAATATTACTATAATTATGTTTCCAAAAAGCTGATAAATCTCGTTTATTGCGGATTGCTTGAGCGAGTTGTTGTTCAACAGGCTGCCCAATATGTACCAAATGCTCACAAACGATGCGTCCAGGCCTATAGCCAGGGCTATAAGCGGTATAAGGTTTGTCCTTGTATTGGAAAAGGACGTTATCGCAAGCATTGTATCTATCATTTTTTAAACCTCATATTCCTGACCAGAACGACGCAGCGCCCTCTATTCCGGAATTTAATCCTCTTGACAATCCCATCGCAAATGCCACCGTCACAACTATGTCAATGCCAAACATGAACAGGGCAGTGAAAATATACTGGCCCATCTCTGATATTATCGAGTTGAATTCAACTATCGCTTCAGGAGGGAAAAGGGAGGAAGCATAGCTTGAGAGAATGGTCGTGCTAAGCAACGTATTTATAGACGGACTAGTGACCGAAAACCCTGTTGAAGACGCGGTTGAAGTTGAGTTGTATATACTAGAGAAAAATCCGGCAGAGCTGGTAGTATTGACAGTAAACGGTGTGTTAAGGCAGTTCGTACAGCTGTAAACAGGGTTTGCAGGGCTGAATATAAAGCTAATTGCATATGCATCGAACGAAATCATCAATGGGTATATCAGGTACATCGCTATCGCTAGAGCAAGGAAGTCATTAGATGCACGCCTCAATCCTCCACCAGAGAACGAGAATATCCTGAGTACCAGGGCTACTGGCAGTATAACTGTAAATGCCGTATACTCTATCACTGGCAGGGCCAGCCACTGCAGCTGGAGCATTCCGATTGAGATTACCAATATAGGAGCAAGGATTGCAATGTACCCATCGGAGATTATGGAATACATGCCCCCCAAATCCCCGCCTATAGGAAAGCTGACTTTGACTAGGCTACCTAAAGGTATGTCAGGCGAAGTAAGGCTTGTAAGAGTGCCTATAATCCCCCAAATCCTGGAATCTATAGCATAAGTTATAGCATATGTATATACTTGTTCAAGTATATCTATTCCCCTACCAAATGCCAAATTTCCCAGATAATAACTGGAGAATTGGAATGGCGTCAAATCCATACCTGTCAAGCTTTTGCTTACTCCTGTAGTAAGGCTGCAGGATGTTTCTAAGAACGACATCAATATAAGTATTATTATTGCGACTAAAAATACCTGCATTATTTCTGATTTTACCACTGCAGTCAATTTAGCATTAAGTGATGAAGTAAGAAGCTTGCTGACGATGTAAACTACAACTATTATGAATATTGATACCCCCATTACAAGGTATATCATTCCAAGCCATCCGGTTACATAGCTAGACCCACCGAAAAGCTGGCACGAATTTACTGCAACACTCATAATAACACTACGCTATCTTGAATTTTCCTATACCTAATCTTACTCTTCCTCCTAAAAATCTTGCTATTGAATCTGATATTATTATAGTCAATATCAAATCCAATATTAATAAAAGGTAAAACAATAAAATAGGAAGTGATATATCCATCAAGAAATTCCATATTGGATATACCGAAGGGGTGGCCAAGTTTACTATCCCTATATAAAAACCATATATAAAAGCGTAAGCGGGATCAAAAGTAGAAGTGCATCCACTAACGCTTAAGCACGTAGTTATATAACTCGTTGAACTTGACAATCCAAGGCTTACGGTTACCGGTGCTGTTAAAGTAAGCTCCTGCAGTGCAAAGACATTTACTGCCGCAGCTATTATATCCCCTGACAAACTACCCAACAGAGAGCCTGCTGAGCTGGTCGATAATGAGAATTCCGAACTAAGCGTCCCAGTTATAGACGGGAACGTGGTTATAGGTGCTATGTACGAAGTTATCGGCTGGTTGATAAACAAAAGCAATATAGGCAATACCAACCCAATGCCAATGCCAATACCTATCAATTCCCCACCAATGCCTCTCAAAGTGGGGAATGCCCGGAGTATTATGCCTATCGGAAGGAATATTGCCAAACCCAACATGAAAAGGGACTCCCCTGAACCGTACTGTATTATCCTAAGTATGATGTATAATGGAAGTACCAGGAATTCCATCAAATCCTTTATAAAAGAGAACAAAGCCAATGAGGTATGGTCTATTATATTGCTGACATAAAGGTTCGCCATGCTGCCCATCTGAAAGACAACAGGTAGAGGGATTGGTATAAAGGTAACAACCTGCAAGCTTTTGACGGAACCCAATCCCATGCTCAATCCGAACAGACCGTAAAAAGAGGTATTTACATCATTGAACTCCTCGCCCAAGTAGCAATCGCTCAATCCATACAAACCTCCAAGATTATTGCTTATGGATGAGGTAGGTGCGTAGCTGTTAACACACGTGCTGGTTGAGGGAACGCTCAATATAGCTATAGAGCTTAATAGGAGTATTGCTGTGAAAACCACGATTATGACAATCATGCTCTTTGTGACTTCCCAAAGCTCACCAACATACCAAGCTTTCAGCCCTTTCAGGTTAAATATGGCATTTACCATAAAGGCGATTGCTATTATAAGCAGTGAGATGCCAATTCCAAGAAGTGCGATAGGGAAACTTGAAAGAACGCACTGGCCCAGGGGTATTGATGT
This sequence comes from Candidatus Mancarchaeum acidiphilum, assembly GCF_002214165.1. Taxonomy (NCBI): domain Archaea; kingdom Nanobdellati; phylum Microcaldota; genus Candidatus Mancarchaeum; species Candidatus Mancarchaeum acidiphilum. The sequence goes on along the minus strand of NZ_CP019964.1, from coordinate 687,673 downwards.
GCCTGTGACTATGCACCTAGACCCAGTAGATGAAGTAGGCGCAGCGCCGCTATAACTCAGAAGTAGCATAAATGCCAAAACGAGTGAAATTAAATAGAGTCTTTTCACAGGCACCACAGTCTCCAATATAACAAATGCAATTTAGTATAAAATATAAAAATATTAAAGGTTATCATTTTAGCATTGCAAATTTGCTTATATACATCTCCGAAAGCAGCAATACTAAAAATGGAAGTACAAATAAAGAGTCTACTATTAACTGCATGTATCCTGAAATTACGGGATTTGGTATAAGGTCAAAGACAAACCCTACAACAGATAAGCTAACTATTCCGAAAACCAGAAAAATAAGGAAGTATCCGAATTTCTTGAACAGGAACCTTGACCCGAAAAGTATCGCGTTAATAACTTTCCTGTCCTCTATTACAATGCTGGATGGCGTATATATGAAGAAAGGTGTCAATATGAGTATGGCAACAGCCGTGGCTATACCATCAAATCCCGATCCATACATAGAAAGGTTTACTCCCATTATTACAAATGTAAATATCAAAAGCAGAACAAACACCCTTGATATGTAAACCTCTATTCCCTTCAACATCTTGCTGCTAAGTTTAACCGAGGTCCTCTGCTGCTTGACTATCAAATTTATTGATACTATTGCAAAGCTCAGAAACAAGAGGGAGAATAGAGTGGAAATTATTATGACAATAAAACCCAATATGCTGCTTCCAAAGTAAACGCTTGATGACCTAAGGTAAATTGATCCCAAGTCGCTGTACGCGGGCACCGAAGCGAATAATGGTATTAAAAAAGCAATGAGAAATGCGATAGAAAAGAATAAGAACAGCTTGAAATTGCTTCTATAAACTTTTAAGGAGTAATTCCAAAATCTGTAATCCATAAAACAACCCTGATTAGTCCTTAACCCAAAAGGTTAAGGGCAAGCCATGAAGGCAATATCCAAACAATATCAAGTTCAACTGCAGCTTGCGATTGCATTTGCATACGCGTTGCCACCTATTGTACTCAATATGTATGGTGCTAGAACTGCTATTATTACAGCTATTATACCTGCCATTATCATTCCCGTTCCATAACCCTGTATAGAACCTCTTGAAGTGGCTGGCAGTACGTGCCCTACCGCATACATTATAGCTCCCAATATAACCAGCACCAAACCAAGTATGAACACTATTGTCTTTATCTCTGTGTAAACACCACATATAGTATTAGTTACATTTGAATATGAGGTAGCTCCTGCTGTCATTGAAGCAAACCCAAAAATTACTGCCCCCAAAAGCGCCAAAAGTCTAATTTTGTCCTGCTGTGCAGATACAAACGAAATTACATTGTGTCCCATATTATTACCTTTGCTTAACATACTAATTAAAAGAGTATATTTAAATATTTTTCTTAATGGAAATTGAGAGCTTACAAAACAATTACTTAGCGGCTTATTTTTTGGTATAATATTTTATATTGTATTAAGTTTAATAAGGAGTTCAATGTATGTATTAGGAATTTGGGATGGGACAGACTCTGGATCAGCTCTAATCGACAATGAGCAAATAATCTATGCATCGAATGAAGAGAGATTTACAGGAACTCTACTCGAACCGACTTTCCCAAGCAATTCCATCAAAGCAGCCTTGAAGTATGCAAAAATAAAGCCTTCAGATGTGAACGAAATTGCATTTTGCAGCACGGATACCAAAGGAAATGCAAGGAGGATCTCAAAGAGGCTAAACGAGAAAATATATAATTATGAAATAGGTAACTACGGGAGCCCTAATTTTGAACATTTTAAGCGTAAAATAGGATACATATCGGAGGATGCAGGAGTCTCGCCTTTATGCAGATATCTTGGAAAGAAAAATGTTTACAGAAACCTAAATGCTCTGGGATTTAAGGACTTCAACTTACACGAAGTAAACAGCCAGATGGCGGAATCAGCACTGTCAGCATTTACCTCACCATTTAGTGACTCCTTAGTAATTACCATGGACCTAACTGGGGGTAGCTTGTCCGGTATGGTATCAACCTTCAAGAAGGGCAAGCTGGAGAGCCAGATCAATATCAAGTCAAAGGACTCAGTCGGTCGGATTTACTCGCAGGCAAGCTCAATAATTGGGATACATGGAGATCCAAACGCAAAGCGTTTGATGGAAATGTCTGTATATTCATATCCATATAGTATGAACGACAATGTAATCAAAGGCCTCTTGGATGTGGACGGCACATACATGCATGGCAGGTACGGCCCTATAAAGGAATATAAGTTGCTTAGGGAAATAGCTTGGAAATACCCACCGGAAAGATTTTCCTATATGGTCCAGCAGGAGATAGAATACTTATTTTCAAAGTTTGCTGCCAGTGTAATAGACAGGTATGGCGTTAAGGATGTTGCAATAGGGGGAGAAATGGCATCCAACACAAAGCTGAATTATAGCATTGCAAATTTGGAGAATATTGGCAGGCTGCATGTATCCCCATATCCGAGCAAGGGTGGATTGGCTCTAGGTTCTGCCATGTACCTGAATTACAAGCTGAACGGAATTTGCCAATACAATTTCACCCCTTACTTGGGTGAGTCATATGGTGAAGATGAAATTAGCAATGCGGCAAAGTCTAATAGGCTAAAGCCAGAGAGGGAGAATCCAAGGGACCAGGCCGAGCACGCAGCCGAGCTTATAGAAGAGGGAAATTATATACTTTGGTTCCAGGGAAGATCCGAATACTCAAGATTTGGGTTAGGGAACAGGAGCATTTTATCTTCAACCAACAATGACCTATCAAAGGGAAGGATGGACAAATATATCAAAAGGGAAGGGCTTTTCCATAATTACGGAGCGTCACTGCTTTCAGAAGACGCTCCCTACCTAATTGATTATAAAAATGGGGAAGGACGGGATTTTATGAATATAGCGCATTATGTAAACGAGGATGCAAAGCAGGCGATGCATTCAGTGATGAGGCTTGACGGCAGTGTGGACACCCAAACAGTCTCAGACGAAAATCAAAATTTCGAGCATCTGCTCAAGCACTTAAAGAATCTTTCTGGATATGGATCTGTGCTAAATACTGGAATGAACTTGAGCCTGAGGCCAATAGCCCTGTCACCTGAAGACGCAATTTATACAATGCTGGTCTCAAATTCCAAGTACCTATTCATGGACGGATTCACATTTGCAAGGAAAAAGGGGATATCTTAAAGTCAAAAGGATAAGTTATATAAACGTTTTTAGCAAATACCTATTGTTAGTTTTTAAAATTTAATAAAGTGAATAAATGGCAAGTTTAGCTTCACCTCAATCTTCGGCTGGAGTGCTCAGCTTTTATGATGCACCTACAAACGGCCCAAAAATAAACCCAAAATTCGTGTTGGTCACAATAATAGTGGTAGCTGTAATAATACTGGCCGTAAACCACTTTGTTATATATGCTTAAGCAGGTTAAGCCAATTTGAATATGTCCCTCCTAAGCTCTGTGACCTCTCCGTTTTCAGATAAAATATACAGCATTGTCCGTATGCCATCTTCATCAATGCCTGTTTCCTTCGATATATCTGAAATAGATTTCGCCTCATCTTTAAGAAGCGGAAGAACCTTTGTTGAGTTGTTAACTATGAAACTTTTAAGGGCTATATAGAATTTTTTATTGAATGATCTAGTACCAACTACCAAACCCTGCCTTATGCTATCTTCCAAGGCTATGGAGATGTTGGTCGCCTCTGACTCAGTTTCTACTACTATGTACCCCTTTGCCCTCAATTCATCTATAAATTTCTGGCTCTCATCAATAATCTCATTCTTTGAATCCTGCTTTATAAAAGTACGCCCAGTGTTTACAGGAATTGTTTTGCCATCACTCAATGATGCTGGTTCTTCCTTAACCTGCTCTCTTTTTTCTTGGTAACCTCCATTCGCCAAATTCTTGTTGCGCAGAAGATACTTATTGTATATATCGTTTGATATGCTGTATAACCTAACCCCCTCCTTGTTTGCGAGAGGGACAACAATTTTCTTGTTCACCAGCTGTTCAAGTATCTCTATATCTCTATCGCTAAGTTTAGATTTTATATTTTCCATATCCCTGTAATTGTACCTTATAGTATCAAGCTTTTTCAAGACCTCCAATTCTCCCACGCTTATGCCCAATTTCTGTTTGTCGTTCTGATAAGTTTTTACAAGAAGATCTGTTATGTCGCTTTTCTTTGCGAATATAAAGTACTTGCTTTTGTATTTAAAGAAATCTACGTCGTCTCCTTCCTCTATGCCAAGCCCTGATATTACATCGTAAGGCAGATATACAACCAATTTTTTATTATAAGTGAATACCTTTGATATAAAATCACCACAATTTGAATGTACTAACGTTACAATATAAACTTATTCAGGAAACCATATATTCTTTTAGTTTTTAGTAAATACTATTGTAATATAGAGCATTTTATTGCTTTTTGGCTTAAAAATTTAATCAGGTTTTACAATGTCCGATTCACCATTTTCTCAAGTAAAAGGTATTATAGCGGCAAGGTTAAAGGAGTTTTCAAACTCTATAAAGCTGGATTATTCATTAGAAGATATTGAATCAACTATAGACCTATCAAAGAAATTCGGAGATCTGTCATCAAGCATGCTTATGAAAATATCCAAGGTCAATGGAATAAGCATGGACTCTTTAGTATCTTCTATAAAACCCTATCTTTCTAACATAGATTATTTCAAAGAAGCAAAAGTGGAAAGCGGATTTATAAACTTCTACTTAGACAAGGCAAAGTTTTCCAAATTGGTCTTGGAGCTTGTTGATTCAAAAGGCGAAGACTTTATGGCGTCTGATTCAGGGAAAGGGATAAAAGTAATAGTGGAATCGCCTAGTGTAAATCCTGTACATCCATGGCACGTAGGGCAAGTCAGGAGTGCGTTGCTTGGAGACACTATATCAAATATGATGGAAAGCTGTGGCTATGAGGTGGAAAGGGAGGATTATATAGACGATTTAGGCCTGCAGTCCGCAGAAGCCCTATGGGGGTTGATCAACAAGGACAAGCTTAATATAAATCTCGACCCTGAAGAGAAATACGACCATTACATAGGAAAAATATATGTGGCAACAAACACCTATATGCAAAGCAATAACATAGAGGAGGAAATAAAGTCTTTATCCAAAGAAATGGAAATTGACGGGACGTATGAATCAAATCTTCTGCATGACTCCGTATCAAATTATATTACGGCTGAATATGAAACCGCTTTCAAGCTCAACATATACCACGATAATCTGATATGGGAGAGCGATATAGTAAGGAACAATTTGCTGGAGAAAGCAATGGATCTGCTCCTAAAAAAAGGCATAGTGGAGAAGTCCAACGATAAAAAATACGAGGGATGCATCGTAATAAACTACAACAAAATGGAAAATCTGCCTCCAGAGATCAAAGGGCTAAAGGAGCAGGTCAAGGTGCTTATACGCAGCAACGGCACGCCGGACTACCTTGCAAAGGATATCGCCTTCCACATGTGGAAACTCGGAATAATAAATGGAGTATTCAAGTTCTCGGAATTCATGGAAAAGCAGCCAAACGGGAAGCCTTTATACACAACATCAATAAGCGGTGAGGACAAACCTTTTGGAAATGCCAAGATAACTGTAAACACAATAGATTCAAGGCAGAGCTATGAGCAGTCCCTGGTAAAGCTTTCAATAGGGCTTGTAGGTGGAGAAAAATTGGCAGAGGGGTTTAACCATTTGGCATATGGAATGGTTAACTTGGAAGGGCAGAAGCTTGCAGGCAGGAAAGGGACATGGATAGGGTATACGGCGGACGATCTGATAAATGAAGCTTATACGCGTGCAATTAGCCTTATAGGGAGCAGGTTCAACCTTACAGATTCCGAAAAGGACTTTGTGGCAAGGAATATATCAGTTAGCGCAATAAGATACGAATTCCTTAAGATATCAAACGAGAAAGAGCTCATATTTTCATGGGACAATGCACTCAACTTTGAAGGCAATTCCGGCCCATACTGCGAATATACCCATGCCAGGGCAGTCCGGATACTGGAAAATTTCAAAGGCAAGTTAAACCCAAGGGAAGCAGATTTCTCAAAGCTCTCCACAGATTACGAATCCGAAATAATCAAGCTGTTATCTATAAGCCAAGACATATTGGAGAGAGCATCAAGGGAAATGAAGCCGAATCTGATTGTAGACTATCTTTCAAAGCTTTCAACGTCGTTCAGCAAATTCTACGAGGCATGCCCTGTTATAAAGAATGATGACCAAGAACTAAGATATGCAAGGCTGCTTCTAGTGAGCGCCTTTGAGAAAGTGTCCTCAAAGTCAATGCGTATACTTGGAATTAATCCAATAGACCGCATGTAAAATTGCAATTTGGGAAAATGCCCCAAGTTTTTAGAATATGGAGAATCCCAATAAATGCCAAATAATAAATAATTTGCCTATACAATTTAAGTATTAATAAACTGTGGGCCCGTAGCTCAGCTTGGATAGAGCGACATCCTCCTAAGGTGAAGGTCACGGGTTCAAATTGGAGATATGAAAATCCCGTCGGGCCCGTACAGGTGATATAATGGTTAAAAAGGTTAAAAAGTCTAAAAAACAAAAAGCAAGCAAATCGACACATCTGTCAAATAACAACAAAGCTTCCGCAAAAATAAATAAAACACGCGGTAAAGGCAGGCCCAAGGCTGCAAAAAAGGGCATTTCTGCTAAAAATAAAATAACCAACAAAAATATAAAGAAAAGCATTGAAGAAAAACCTGCAGTTGCTATGCAGCCCAAAGCCGTCAAAAAGAATATTTCGGAATCAAATGTAAAGGTTCCAGAAGTCAACATCAAAGGAAATATGAATTTAAACGAAGAAACCAAAAAGAAGGAGCCCCTGCTTATAATCAAGCCAGCCTCTCATATGGGAGGGTTGGATTATCTTCATATATCATTGATAATACTTGTCGTTATACTGATAGCGCTTCTTGTTGTGATGTCCACGTTTAAAGTTGTAAAAACAGTGACAACAGCTAAAGTTTGCCAGTATGGAATAGTAAATTCCACCTGCGTGCAGCCGAAATACAATTCATCGCAGGCATTAACTGCAGCTGAGACCGTAATAGCAGGATATGCAAGGACTAATTCATCCTTATCGCTATTACCATATTACATAGAGCCAAACGATTCAAGCGTTTCTTACCTAAACAATTCAAAGGAATGGCTTGTCGTAATGCCTTATAAGGATCCAGTTGCAAGGAACGAAACCCTGAACATATCTATACTGCTTTATTCCTCAAACCTCACATTGGTTGAGCCATTTAGCCAGTTAATACCACCACCATCGCCAATATCAAGCAATACCGCCGTTGGGAGCGGAGCAATAAAACTTGCAAACAAGGTTGCATGCAATACGACAGAGCCTGTACCTGCATACTACATAACAGATCCTTATGCATACAATGCATTGACATCATTATCAAAGATCATGAACGAGACAAGCAGCTACAAAGGCAAGATAAATACGACATACTACTTTATATTCACAGGGTACAGCCAAAGCCTGTATCCGACTTATGGTGTAAATAAGACCCAACTGCTTGGGAGGTACCTTGCATGTGCATCATCACAGCCAAATTTCGGAATGTTTGTAAACGATATCAACAAGAACTTCAACTATGCACCAATGAGCAATTCCACACTTACCAAATACGCAGAGCTTTCATTCCTGAACATGACCCAGATGAAGTCATGCATGTATAACATAACAGATACAATGGATTACCAGGCAGAACTAGCCAAATACTACAATGTGACGCAGACACCGGAGATAATACTTAACTGCCAATATGAGACCATACCCGAGAAGTTCAATTCTGCTGCAAATTACACGTTATCGCAACTTAATTCCAGCAAATGATATGATGTATATAATAGTGGGTGTTGATACAGGAAAGACATCTGCGATAGCATGCTTAAGCTTAAGTGGGAAATACATTTTCAGCTCCCATAAGAGAGATGCGGGATCCAATTGGATCGTGAGCGAGATACAGAAGGTAGGCACACCAATAGTAATAGCGAATGACAAGCATAACGGCAAGAGTGATATAATACGCAAGATAACTGCTTCTTTTAACGCATCGCTATTTTTGCCAAATGAAGATTTGTCTATGAAGAACAAGAAATTGGAAGCAAGGATTATGAAGATAAAGAACCCGCATGAGAGGGATGCGTACACATCCGCGCTTAACGCATACAACAAGTACGCCAATAAGCTAAAGCAGGCGGAGAGAATAGCAAAGGAAAAGGATTACAAAGACATAAATCTGCTTAAAGCTAAAGTAATAAAGAAATACTCGATAAACGAGATAATGGAAGGGAAGAAAGCGAACAGGCCTTAGGCGATCAATTGGACAAGAACAAATTCTACTTGCTTTACTCAATGCTTATTCTGATAGCATTTACTTTTGCAGTTAGGTCTTCTAACAATGCATTTATGACTACAATACCTCTTTTCGTAAAGCAGTACTTCAATTTTACGGAAACAGACGTAGGCATATTGGCGGGGTTCTCATCGCTTGTCACTTTTATTTCCACAGCTTTCGTGAACAGCAGGCTTTGCTCAAGGACAAGGAGATATCTTTTCATAGTCGCGAATGCCCTTATAACTATTTCATTTGTGCTCATATTCTTTTCAAATTACCTATCCATCTGGGTATACATACTCATACTGAGCTTCTCAGCAGGAATAATAATGCCGAATATAATAACTTCGGCAGGAGTTTCGGAAGACCGGAAAATAAGGGAAAGAATGATGGGCATATACACTCTAGCATTGAGCGCTAGCCTGATAGCAGGCCCGTTCATAGAGTCGATAGTTTTGGACTATTTCCCATTGAAGTATGCATTTTTGCTGTTTGCGCCTATAAGCTTGGTGGCTTTGATACTTTCGCCGTTCATGAAATTCCCCATCGCAAAAAGCGAAGATTCCGGAAAGGGTGTCAAGGTCTGGAAGAATCACGGATTTAAGCTTGCGATATACTCTATATTGATGTATAATGCCCCATTTGCGATGATAGTGTTTTTCAGCGGCATATTTGCGGAGCAATCCTTGGGATTGTCATCAAGTGCTGTAATGCTTATGTTCTCCCTCTTGTTCACAATTTCGTTTATCTCAAGGCTTGCGCTATCATACTTTGTACCCTCCAATCTATGGAGGTATATCAAGCTCTCAATGCTCCTTACAGCGATAGGTTTGTTAACCGTATTCCTGAGCAAAGACTTGTTCCTATATGCAATAGGAATAATAGTATTAGGGGTGCCTCATGGGCTGACCTATCCATTGTCGATATCTGCGATAGGAAGGTCCTTTGATATGAGCAGCAGGAACAAGGCGAACAGCTATTTCTTTGCCGTGATAATGCTTATCAATATTGTGGTTCCGACAATAGCTGGAGGATTGATATCAGCGGTAGGATTTAGGGAAACCATGCTACTGGTTGTTCCTATTATAATTATACTGTTCCTTCTTGCAAGGCCGGAAGCAAAAGTGCTAAAAGCATTGAAGGAGAATAAGATGCAGTCAAAGAACGAAACCTAAAAATATAAGCAATGCGGCAACCGGAAAAGCATGGCCAACAAAAATTATTAATAATATTAACATCAAAATTAACCTGCAATATGTGCTCCTATCGTCTAGCCCGGTCAAGGACACAGCCCTCTCAAGGCTGAAACTCGAGTTCAAATCTCGGTGGGAGCATTTGTATTTTAATTGCAGTTTCTATTTTGATTTCGCTAGGTAATGCATGAATGCTTTGTAAACTGCTATCAATATAACTGCAAATATGCTGATCGCCGCCATCAATTCAACTATGTTGCCTACTGACAATGCATACATTCCAAATAAAATAAGCAAGGCATCGTATATCAGGCTTCCGACCATTGAATAAGTGATGAACTTCTTTTTGTTCATGTTTGCAAAACCGGCAGGGAAGCTTATGAGACCTCTTATCACAGGTATCATCCTTGAGAAGAATACCGCTATCTCTCCATTCTTGTCAAACCATGAATCAAAGTTGTCCAATGTCTCTTTTTTGACATGGAACAGCCTAAGGTTCTTGTATATGAAATCCTTGCCTAGGTAATACCCTATATAATAGTCGACCATTATCCCTATGAAGTTGCCTATCAACGCAGCTATAAGGGCAATGTAGAAATCCATCAATCCCTTGCTGACAAGGAAACCAACAGTGGGCAGTATAACTTCGCTTGGCAATGGAAGCGATGCGCTTTCAAGCGCCATAAGCAAGACTACCGATGCATAGCCGTAAGATTCTATTATGGCAGGCAATGCCTTAGACAGTGAGCCAAGCGATATTAACAAGTAATAAATTAGTAACACAATAAAATTATACTGTCAAAGTTTAAAAAGCGATGTCATTGCAGATACTCAAATATTATAAGGATGAATCAAAGGTTTCCGTTTTAGTCGAGACTCTTGAGGACCTGTGGGCTCTTGAAAGGATAATATTTCCAGGTGACTTGGTAAAGACCAAAACCGTGAGGAAATACAAGGCAAGCGAGACAGATGTAGGGGAACTGAAAGATGTCGTAATTGAGGTGAAAGTTGAAAAGGTAGAGCTTGACAGGAGCGCTTCAAGGTTAAGGGTATTAGGCAGGATAACCTATGGCAAGCCTCTCGAATATGTGTCGCTTAACAGCCACCACACCCTCAATATAGCTTCAGGGGACAAAGTGGAGATAACAAAAGCTAAGTGGGAGGATTATATATTGGATCTCCTTTACAAGGAGGCAAAGGAGTCGCGCAGGCCAAAATTGGGGATAGTTCTTGTTGATGACGAGAAGGCATTTTATGCAAAGATACTTGGCTACGGGATAGAGTTCGGCAGCGAGGTATACAACAACCTGAGCAAGAACATGAGCCAGAAGGAATACGCAGAACTGCAGACGAAATTCTTCAACAAGGTAATCGAAGTAATAAACAACATGGATGTGAGCACAGTGATACTTGCAGGGCCTGGGTTCACGAAGAATGACATCAAATCCTATATAGACAATGTGCCGACTTCAAGCAAGCTCAACAAGAACATATTGATAATGGACACGAGCAATACGGAGAAATCGGGGGTATACGAGCTCATAAAGAGCGACAGCGTAAAGAAGCTTATGGAGAACGAGCTCATAAAGAGCGAATTCGAGCTTATGGAGAAATTCCTGAAAGGCCTGTCCCTTGGGTATTCAAAATATGGCACGAAGAACGTTGAGGAAGCGTTAGACAACTACGAGGCTGGAGAAATAATTGTAAACGACAGCAAGCTTGATGACAACGATATAAAAAAACTGTTGGCAAAAGCGGAGAGCTACGGAGTTAAAATAGATATAATAAACTCATTGGATGAGGTTGGGCAGCAGCTACAGGCATTCGGCGATATTGCATCTATAAAGGATTGATTTCCCAATTATGCTTTCAGCTAATCCTAATAAGTGAATTAGAAAAAGGAGGGGCCATAAGCCCCTCAATACTGTGGGGGTGAAATGATCAGGGTACTGGTCGTCTTGCCTGGATCATATTTATAATAGACTTTATGTCCGAGCTGATATCTGTCAATCAAGCCCATCTTATAAAGCCTATTAAGCCTTGCGGAAGCTGCATTCTTCCCTTTGTAATTCATCTTTCTGCTTACTTCTTCAGCGGATGCCATGCTGTTTTCGGATAGCTGAAGTATCTGCACTATTTTCACGTCAGTGCTGGCAAGGAGTATCTCCTTTTTAGGCTGATCAACAAAGCTTTCAGTCTTTTCAACCTTGCTGCTTTCCTCTTCCTCCTCTTCATCGTCGTCATATACTTCGCTGACATCCGATTCCAGCTTTTCTATCCTTTTAAGTATGCTATCCAATACCAAAGTTGTTTTCTTGTTCTCTTCTAACATGTATTTGAACAAAGAAACAAAATCTTCATCTGATTCTTGGCTTGGCTTGTAATCATTCAAGTTGGTAGCATTTATCATTTTGAGCTGGTTCTTTATGTTTGCTATCTCTTTTTCAAGCTCCTTTTTTGAATGCATTATTCCACCATGAATCTTTCCCAAACCAATCACATAACAATCATGATACAATCATGACATTAATTAGTTGTGTTATAGATATTTAAACCTTTCTTAAAAAATCGGGACTTATACTAATATGTGAGAACTAGCAAATAACCTCTATAAAAGGTTATTTGTGGAAATTTGGCTTCTTATCAGCTTTTCCTGTGAAATGGTTCTTCCTGTCTTTTCTCCTAAACCTATTATTGTTTCTGGATGAATCTCTATTGTTATCCCTGTGGAAATCGTTCCTGTGCCTTTCTCCATCCCCTTGATTATGCCTTTTTGAACTATAACTCCTATTTGTTTGAGTGCTGCTTTTTGCTTTTACTGGAGATTTTGATATTCTGCTTATGCTGCTATCCAAGCTCTCCTTGAGCTCTTTCGCTATGAAATTCTTTGTGTAATAATCAGCCTTGAGCGCTATGCTTATCTTGTTTGCATAAACCCTAGCTATCCTTCCTTTAGTATCCCTCCTTGCAGTATTTATCTCAGGAAGCTTGAACAGCAAGCCATACTTCGGCGGCTTGCTTCCAAATTTTATGTGCTTGAACAACGCATTTTCCGCACCCAATAATTGTATCGTGCTGGACGGCATTATTGAAAGTTTCTCCATAGAACCTGCCTTGTTTAGCAATTCGGAGGCAGTCAAACTATTGGTCAAGTAAACTGTATTGGGCATTAGCTTGTTTGCGGTGGTATCTATATATTTCTGGAGCTCTTCCAAAGTCTCATTCGATTTCTTTATAAGCTCCGCATATCTTTCCACTATATAGGCCTCTTCCGGAGATATCTCCTTTCCTATATTCTCTGCAGTTGCTTTTTCGTAAATGGTTTTCGATTTATTGACGTCATTTACAACTGAATTTATATTTTCCAAAGTCAATTCGTCTTTGTTGTCTATTACTTTTATAAGATCCGCAAGCAAGTTCGGGCTCTGCACCCTTATGTTTGGGTAATAGAGAAGGTACCATTCAGTAAGCCTCTCAGAAAACAGGTTATAGGAGCGAAGTACCTCATCATAGGCGTTCACAGCCTGTATCAAAGTGTACTCTTCGCTGGAGTATCCGCTTTTTATCTCATTTTTAACCTCTGAAAGCATATTTTTTCTAATCTCATCAAAATTATCATCAGCCAATAAAACACCATATATATTTAAACAAATGTTAAATAAAGATATTTCTATAAGCTTTTAATAGCATTATTTAATAAGGTTGTATTATGGAGAAAGAAAATGTAGATCAATTGATGAATCTCTGTTCCAGGCGGGGGATAATAATACCTTCATTTAAGATATATGGTGAACTGGCAGGATTCTACGATTATGGGCCTATAGGTCTAAGCATAAAGTCAAACCTGAAATCTATCTGGAGAAAAACATTTGTAAAAGGCTTGGGGAGCTTGGAGATAGAATCTACAATAGTAGGATCTGACAAGGTATATCAGGCAAGCGGACATATAAATACATTTACCGACCCTATACTAAAATGCACAAAGTGCGGTTCAACATACAGAGCCGACAAGCTTTTGGAGGAGTTTTTTGAGAAGCAGAAAAATTACGACCTTGCCAAGAAAGTAGGCCACATGACATCTGACGAGCTGCAGGAGTTGGTATCAAAATACAATATATCATGCCCGAAGTGCAAAGGTGAATTTTCAAAGATTACAGCGTTTAATCTTATGATGAAAACAGAGATAGGGCCAACAGGGGGCACAATCGGTTATCTAAGGCCAGAGACTGCGCAGGGTATATTCGTAGACTTCAAAGAACTTTATAAAAGCTATAATTTCAAGCTGCCTATAGGGATAGCGCAGGAAGGCAAGGTCTTCAGGAATGAAATTTCGCCTAGGCAAATCCTGATAAGGATGAGGGAGTTCTCACAGATGGAACTCGAATACTTTTTCAATCCAGAAAAAGCAGATGAGCTGCCATTAATAGAAAACCAAAAGGTAAATGATGAATTTTTGAACAAAAAAATTTACCTTCTGACAAGAGAGGACCAAGAGAAAGGAGAGGAGGCGAAGAAGGTATCGCTGTCAGAAGCTTTGGAGCTAAAGCTTATCCCAAATAAAATATTCAGTTATATGATTTATAAAGAATCCCTGATACTGGACCTTTTTGGCATAAACGAGGATTTGACGAGATTCAGAATATTAATGGCGGATGAGTTGCCCCACTATTCAAAAGGCAATATTGATTTGGAAATAAAGATAAATGGCAAATACGAGGAGGTCGCGGGAAATGCTTACAGGTCGGATTTTGACCTTTCCAATCACAGCAGAATGTCAAATACGGATATGGCAGTTTTAGATGGTGGAAAGAGTGTGCTTCCTCATGTAATAGAAGTCAGTTTTGGATTGGATAGACTTTTCTGGGCAGTGCTTTCAAACAATCTGTATAAGGACGAAAAGAGGGGATGGGAGGTCTTAATGCTAAACAAATCCATCCAACCCTTCCAATATGCTGTATATCCATTGCAAAAGGATGACTCATTAATCCAAAAATCGATAGAAGCGCAGAGAATACTGCAGGAAAAGGGCTATAATGTATTCTATAAAGAAACCGGTAGCATAGGAAAGAGGTATGCAAAAGCGGATGAGATAGGAATAGGCAAATGCGTAACAATAGACTATAATACGCTTGAGGATGGCACTGTAACAATAAGGGATATATCAGATGCCTCCCAGGTACGCGTAAAGCTAAATGACATAGGCAATTGAAATGAAAAACGAAAGCGAATTAACTGTCAATGAAAAGCCGATATACGCAAGATTATTCAACATAAAGTACACTTTCGAAAGCGCACAGCCCTTGACTTTTTATGGAGATTACTATGCAAACGAGAGCAAGCTGAATTACGTCGAAGGGGATTCTCTTATAAAATTAAGGTTCAAGGAGCTAAAAGGAAATAATACAAAGATAATGATTGACAACCCTAATTCATGGAAACTTGGCAAGGTCTACACGAAATTCAGGCTTGATGATGACGTATCAATGCTTTATAAAAAGATATCAACCGATGAAAATATGGAGCGTGCAATCTCCGCTTACAAAGGGATGAGAGTAACTTTGAATGACCCTTGGGAAACAACCGTCTGCTTCATAACCTCGCAGTTCAACAATGTAAAGCGCATAAGGTTAATAATCAAAAATCTTGTAAATATGTTTGGAGAAGAGCATATTGACGAGAGTACAGGAATAAAATTCAAGTCATTTCCAAATCCAGAAAAGCTTAGCAGAGTCAGCAAAGAAGATTTGCTCAGAAGCGGGATGGGGTTCAGGGCAAAGTACATAATGGATGCAGCCAGGGTGTGCTCCGAAAATATCGATCTCAGCAAGCTTAACCCTAAAAATTATGATGAGCTTAAGGGCACTCTTATGGATATAGAGGGAGTAGGTCCAAAGGTGGCAGATTGTATAATCCTGATGGGATATGGCAATTTCAACGCATTTCCTATAGACGTATGGATGAAGAGGACCCTAGAAAGATTATATTTCAATTCCAAGCCCCAGAAAATAAAAGACCTTTACAAATTCTCAGAAGAAAAATGGGGGGAATACAGAGGATTCGCGCAGCAATACCTGTTTTTTTACGGAATGAAAAATTTGGGGAGAGGCAATAAAGATGGCAAATAAAGAGGGAAGTCCAATAGATAAAGAGATAGAAAAATACGAAAGGCAGCTGGAGGACAAGGAAAAGCTATATGACGAAATCTCCTTGGAATCAAGGGACATAATAAGAGGTTCTGGCATAGCGATAACACTACTTCATAATGGCAATAAAAAGGAATCAAAAGACAAAATCAATCTGCTCTCTAAAAGTGTAAAGAGTTTATTGGGCAAAGATTCGGGATTCAGGTATTACACGCTGCAGGCTTACCAAGAATATGCCGAAGCGCAGATATTTTACAACCTGCTGATAAATGACCGTTTTGTAGTCTTGGATGAGATTAAGATACCAACAGAGTCCTATATATTAGGAATGCTGGATGTAGTTGGAGAATTAAAAAGGGAAATCATCAGCCTTTTAATGTCAAGAAATGTAAAAAGGTCTGAGCAGCTCTTTCATTACATGGAGGAAATCTATGATAAAACAAGGACAATACGGTTTCCGGAAGTAATATTGCCAGGATTTAGGAAGAAGCAGGATGTGGCAAGGATTCAGATAGAGAGTGCGGGCAACGAAATAGTTCTATTTAAGAGATGATTCCGAGGTCCTCAATTCATCTACAAATTCTTTATCAAATAATAGGGCA
Organism: Candidatus Mancarchaeum acidiphilum; assembly: GCF_002214165.1. Taxonomy (NCBI): domain Archaea; kingdom Nanobdellati; phylum Microcaldota; genus Candidatus Mancarchaeum; species Candidatus Mancarchaeum acidiphilum. The sequence goes on along the minus strand of NZ_CP019964.1, from coordinate 671,300 downwards.
TTTATTAAGGAATCCACGTCTGCATTTCCGCCCCCTTTGATAAATCCATCTATTGCTCTGATATACATTTTATTGTTCTTTATCCTTGATATTGTGATTTTTAAATTAGCAGAATACCTACGATGGATGTACTTGCTGACCATCGGCTGCGTTATTCCAAGCAAAGCAGCAGCTTTCTCCTGGCTATAATTCATCTTGTATATAAGATCTTCACATATAGCCCCCTTTATGGACGGAAGCAGATTTTTTATTTCATCGTTGCAACCTAATTTCAATATAACACCTGTATAAATAATTATGATTGATAAAAATTATGAACCTGATGTTTTTAGATATCTGGAATCAAGCGAATACTTCCCAGAAAATATCCACTTAAATATAAGCGATACAACCGAGATAGCTTATACAAACCTATATATATCTTATTGCATACCTATATATTGTAATGGTTGCTATTCTATTTACAAAGGAGCTGCAATTATGGATTGCTATATTTTAAAGATCATTCTCTGGTAAACAGGTATTAATCAAATAAAACAACCATTTAAAAACTTTAAACTTACAAAATAAATAAAGGTGTTAAGTTGGCAAGAAGAGGAAGGGAAACATTAGTAACATGCGAGTCGTGTGGCAGAAAGGTACCTAGAAGCAAAGCTGTAGACGTAGAGAAATTTACAGTATTTAGTACAGATATGAAGACCAATAAAGACATAAGGTTCACAGAAAGGAACAAAGTATTCTACTGTATAAGCTGCGCTAAGCATAGGGGAATCTTCGAAATGAAAAAAAGACAGGCAATGTCAAGAGCAAATCGAAGATTGGAATGAGGTAATTGGCAATGGCTGACCTGAATCAGGACGATCTCCTTATTTTCAAGGTTCGAAAAAAGAGAGAGTCCGGTTCAGTTAACGCTTCGCCGCAACCCCAAAGCCAAGGCAATCCTAATTCTAACATTAATGCAGGCACAAACCCAAATATAAATTTCAGCAAATCCACCGTTCAAAACAAATCTGCGTCCTCAAATCCTGTAACAAACGATAACAATAAAATACCGACAAATAAACCTGTTCAAAGACCGGAAATCAATCCTGTATCTAAACCTGAAAGTAGGCCGGGGAGCCAGCCCAAATTCGAGCAGCCTAAGGCCTATGGAAGCACCTATGGGGCAGTGCAGCCAGAAACACAAACACGCCCAAATACGCAATCATACGAAAGTTACCAGAATCAACCCCAAGCAGGGAATTACCCTACATACCAGCAGCCAAATGCACCACAAGCTCCTGCTTTTGTAGCTTCACAGATGTCTGACCAGCAGTTCAACCAAGCGCTCGGAAGCGTGATGATGGACCAGTCTTATATGGCAAACGAGAAGCACAAAGAAACGAAGGCACAGTTGGAGAGCAGAAGAATGGCTGCAAATCTAATGTGCGTATGGCACCCTTGGAGGCCAGCTTATGCAATATGCAATTACTGCCATAGGCCATTCTGTTATGAAGACCTAGTCAGCCATAACGGGAATTATTACTGCTTAGAAGATATAGATAAAGTTTCAACAGGCTATGGGCAGGCAGGCAGCAAGATTTTTGACAGCAACTCCAGTGAATACCTAATGCTCGGGTCAGTACTTATGATACTGCCTATAATAATAATAGCTATTTTGGCATCCAGCCAAGTATCATACTTGCTGGAATTCATAAAGACATATGGAATTAGTGCGTTAAAGCTGTCAGCCAATTTCTCGTACCTGCTGCTTTCAGTAAGCCTAATTTTTGTACTGCTGCAATTTTTTGGAGGGTTATTTTCATTCATAGATCCTAAAACAGGCCCAAAATTTGGCATATTCGCCAATATATTAGTTATAGCGTTATTCGTTTACCTGTCTGCAACATACCTGCAGCTCTATGAAATATTAATAGCAATATTTTCATTTTTCAGCCTTATGCTGGTGGCATATTCAATAATGGTCAGGGAACCTACCGGAAAGAGCGCAGCAAACTACCATTCAAACACAGATGAAAGCATCGAAAGCACATTTGCCAATGTCGGAAAATTCTGAATAGAAACCGTTGCGGTTCAAATTACTTCATGTTCAAACTTCTGTCCTGGTACCTTCCTCTTCTCTCCATGAGCGCTAACCTATTATTTACCTCTTCTGAAAAAGGGTTTGATTCTGAATAGCCTTTTGCAAAGTACAAGTACTGCTTCTTATTTACTGATCTCTTCATAAGCAGCAGGTCTATCGCCCTTTCCTCCGCATTCGAGGACAGTTCAGCGAGCCCAAAATCTATCAGCCAGAACTGTTCGCCTTCAAGTATAACGTTTGCGGGGGTAAAATCATTGTGTACTATCCCAGCTTTATGGAGCAGGAATAAAAGCTTGCCAACCTCAAAAAATTCACTGTCCTTAATTTTGTCTAAAACCTTGTTCAAACTGCTGCCTTTGATGTAATTCATGTAAATGGAATAATTTGATATCACCATAGGTATAGGGCAGTTCACTCCATTCGAGTGAGCCAGACTCATCATCTTTGCCTCTTTCTTGGTCCTGTGTTTCCTAAGATCCTCATCTATATCAGTTATCAGGTATGGTTTCTTTCTCCTGTACTTAATTATCATTTCTACCCCAAGGATCTTCTGGATATATATATCAGCTTCGCTCCCCTCAGACAACTTAAGCAATTTTATCATAAAATATCAACCTTGTCTATCCTATATTTCTGGTTTATCCCAAGCTGGCTATTTTCAAATTTTGCTCCGGAATTATGCATCTCCTCTGCCACCAAAGCTATCATGGCGCCATTGTCCGCATTGAACTGGTTGTCAGCATCATAAAACTTTACACCGTGGGATTCAGCCATCTCACCAAGCATGCCCCTCAACCTTTGGCTCTGCGCAACACCACCGGAAAGCACAAGCTCTTTTTTACCCGTAAGCATAAGCGCCCTCTCTGTTGCCTCTGTAAGCATTGAGAAAGCGGTTTCTTGAAGTGAAAATGCGATGTCAGAAACCCTGTTCGAGCTTAGCAATTTTACGGCATTTGTAAGAAGCCCTGTGAATGTAAAATCCATACCCTTTACATTATAAGGCATTTTTATATACTTTCCATTCTCTGCTGCCTTTGCAACTGTAGAACCCCAGGCAGGAACCAGCTTAGCCGCCCTTGCAAAGTTGTCAAGCATATTTCCAACCCCTATATCAAGAGTTTCTCCATATACATGGTAATGTTTTCTAGGTTTGCCCACTATTCCAAGCACCTGAGAATTGCCTCCGCTTACATATAGTGCCAGTGGATCCTTGAACCCAGCCAAGTGCTTGGTTACCTCAATGTGGCCAATTGCATGGTTTACTGGGTAAATAGGTAGCTTTAGCTTGTACGCAAGATACAAAGCTGCCAGTTGCCCTACATGCAGGCACGGCCCTATCCCAGGGCCTTTTGTATAACCTATCCCATCCAGTTGATTGATATTTATGCCGGCAGATTCAAGTGCCGACTCTATGACTTCGTAAACATTTTCTGCATGGAAATCAGCGACCTTTGCAGGGATCATCCCGGAATTCTTTATATCGTACATCTTTTTTGAATTGGCCAATATCTTTCCATTGTCTACTATTCCAACCCCCAATGTATGTGCGCTGCTCTCAATTCCTAATATCATAGATCATCATCCAAGAGAATGCAGATTCAGAGGAATACTCCCCTACCGCCATCTATTAATACATCATCTTCTATCCTTACCCCTCCAAAACCATAAATATAAATTCCAGGTTCATCACTGAGTACCATCCCATTTTGAAGCTTTACACTCCTATAGGATAGTGCCGCAGCTCCTGCATCATGTACATCTATGCCTATCATATGTCCAAGGGAATGTATGAATTTGCCCTTATAAATGCCACCATTGGCAGTATTTATGAATTTGGTTACCTCTTCAAATACATTCTTGCCATCAACCCCATCCTTAATCAAGCCCAATCCAAGCACCTGCGCTTTTTCCACTGTATCATATATGTCCGCCATCTTTTTGTACTTCAAGGACCTCTTTTGAGGCTTAAAGAAGAAGGTCCGGGTCAGATCGGAACAGTAATTCTTCCACTTCGATCCAACATCCAAGAGAACAACAGCATTATCCTTTAATTTTGTATTATCCGGTGAATGGTGGGGGAGAGCGGTGTTCTTGTCAAATGCAACTATGGTCCCAAAAGAATTCTTGTCCGCACCATTTTTAAGTTGCAGGTAATTGAATTGGGCCGCCAATTCCTTTTCAGTAACCCCTTTCTTAAAGTAATACTGTATCTCATCCAAGCTCTTCTTGCTTATATCAACCGCTTTTTTTATCTTTTCTATTTCATATTTATCCTTGATATTCCTTGCCTCGTATAAATATTTTGATGCATTGAACAGTTTATTGAATTTTGCGTACTTCTTAAATTTCTGGTAATAAATATATGGAAGGAAATTCTCATTATACCCCACCTTAAGATCTTTCAAATTTCTGCTAAGGAAGTTATCTACCTCGCTGGTGGTATTTATACGGTATACGCTGATATGGTCGTTTGATCCTATGCAAGCATTTTCATATTCCAAATCCGAAGTGCCTACTATTACATGATCTTTGAATGCGATTGCAAACGATCTTTCAAATATCCCACTATTAAAGTCTGTCAAGTAGTAGAAATTGCTATCTATGAATGGTGAATTTACGTTAAACAGAAGTATTGCATCAAGATCCGTCGATCTAAAAATCTTATTAAGCCTATCAATTAAAATATTTGTTTGCATATTACCTATTATGATTAAGGTAAATAAGTTTAAAAATCATAAGTAAATTTGGCCAAATGATAAAATGGAGGACCTCAACAAATTGATAAATTCGCTTTCTTTTAACAATCCTGTGGTAAAGGTAAGGAGGTCAATGGAAGTATATAGGAATATGAAGAACCCGTCTATAATTTCAAGTTACTATAGGAACCAGTATAGCAGTATACTTGACAAGGATTATGTCAGTGGATCTTCCCCAACAGAAATATTTATAGGCAGATTTGGCTACCCTAAGGTGTTTATAGGACCAATGATCTCGCCATTCATGAAAGACTCTTCGATGTTGGCGAACCCATCTTTATGGAAAGGCCTGCCAATAGAGAAAATAATACAGATGAGATTGCAGCTTGTAAGGGGAATGCATATCAGCAATATACATGATGTCGAGAATGGCAGGGTTGAGGAGGAGGTTAGGGATCTTGCATTATCAGACAAGCCTGCTGATTCTGATATAAACTTCATAGGCAAGCCATTGGTAAGGCCAAAGCTTGATGCGGATCTAAGCCCTTTTGGACCTACCGTAAAGATAAAGGACATGATGGTGTCTAATTCAAGGTCAAATAGGGATATAGAGAGATTATACTCCGATTATGACGCCAATGCGGGAACAGCAGTTAAAGAGCTTTATAAAAACAAGGTAGACGTTTATAGAATTCAAAAAGGGGTTTCGGCAGGATTATTTGGCTTGAAGTCAAACAGGAAATTCGTCCCGACCCGCTGGAGCATAACAATGGTTGACGACTTAATATCAAAATCATTGCGTGAAGAAGTGAAGGGCAATGAAAAGATAGATAACATAAAGTTATTCTACAACGTTGCTTTGGACAACAGGTGGCTGATAGTATTCATGCCGAGCAATTGGGAATATGAATCGATCGAAGCGTTTTATCCAAAAACAACTTGGAATGTGAATTCTAACGAAATCTCCATATATTCATCATATGAGGGTTATAGGGGAAGGAAGAAATACGCGGAAATTGGAGGCTGCTATTATGCTGCGAGGCTGGAGGTTGGGGAAAAACTAAAGACTATGAAGAAGCAAGCGTCTGTATTGATATTGCGTGAAGTACACGAGGGGTATACTCTGCCCGTAGGCGTGTGGAATGTCCGCGAGCATGTAAAGCAGACTCTTGAGACAAAACCTGTAGAACTTGACAGCTATTCTGAAATGTTCCGTTATATAAATGAAAAATTGGACATCAATGTCTCGGAATGGGTAAAAAATAGCAAGATACTAACAGATCTGCTTAAGCAAAGGCGCTTATAAGTACACAGGCACTTATTCAATTCTCAACTATCCCCAATTTACCATGCCTTAAAGTAAATCCAATCTTCATCCCAATTCCCGACGGCTTTATTGCAAGATGCAGCAGGCAAACATCGTTTTCAGTTGACAACTCTAAATCGTATACCCTGTCCTTGATTAGATTAAATCCATATTCAAGTTTGTCAAACGGCACCTCATAAACTTTGTTGCCCATGTATTTCAGAACAAGCTTGCTTATACGCTGCAGAATCTTGTAATTCTTTTCCGATTGGGAATCAGCTGTATTTAATTCCGGATAACCGCTAAATACTAGATTTTCGTATATCTCCTCTGGAATTGGTATACTATTTGATTTTAAGTAACCCTTTATAAGATCCCTGTCCCGCTTTCCTGCATAATTGTAAAACAGGGATTTGAGGAACAACAAGTCCATGGGATATCTATGATATCCGTCTTTTGAAATTGAGCTTAGCCCAAACACTCCTGAAGGCATATGCTTTATCTTCGATACAAGCCTATCATTATCAATATCCGAAAGGAGGTCCTTGACCGCATAAATGGCCATATCTGAAGATTGCCTAAAATAAAGCTTTATCTGTAGCAGCCTCCTTAAATCCGAATCTATCTCCAAAGCGCCATGTGTTATGAATATTAATCCTATGCCCTTTTTCCTGAAATCCTGTATTCTTGTCCTCATGTCTTCCACAGCCGGAGAATCATCGTCCTTGAAAACTAATTCTGCTTCCTCTACTACAAGGAGCATCCTTAAGCTATTGTCCCCAGATTCATCCGTAGACGAGATTATAGAGTAGAATTGGTTCAGTATCAATGAATAAACAAGCTTCTTCATATTGGATCCAGCTTCTGATGCGTCGAAAACTGCCCCTTTGCCAAGCATATCTTCAAACTTGATTCCAAATTCGGATGAATATTCCGCGTTGCTTAGCAAATCTATAAGGTTCTCAAGCGCCGCTTTTATATTTTCACCATGCTTTGTGTATTTGACTCCGGTATTTGTCCTCTTCCCATGCATATCTATTATTGATTTTATTGTCTCTTCTATAACATCGGCAGGGCTAGGGCTCCCAGTTGATTTATATATCCTCCTAAAAGCATCAATCAGGCATTTTTCCAAAGGCCTCCTATATGGTCCCGCGTCAGAAGCCGAAGCCAAAAGCATTGCAAGATCCCTCCAAAACTTGTCCCTATTTGATTTGTCAGGACAGCTGAAGAAATTAATTGGTGATTTATCATTTAGCAGTCTCACGCAGTATAAATTGTTGTCGTAAGCGAAATTATCCCATTCTTTGGTAGAAGAGATTACCACTGTTGGAATACCTAACTTGATGACCTGCTCGACAATAGCCATAGACTCATGAGTTTTGCCAGTTCCAGGAAGGCCAGAAATCAATACGCCAAGATTCAAAATGGACCTATCTAAATACAGGCCCCTATTAGAATCCAACACCGCATGTTTCATGATTGTCCCTATTCCGATGTCCCCTTTAGATGGAAAGTTTCCCGTTTCAATAATATGGTTTACCCTATGGATGCCTTCAAAATCCAGCAGATATCCCAGTTCATTGCTGCCTAAGATGATTTGCTTAGACTTTGATAGGTATTCAGCAATATCCGATATGCCATAATTGTATACAAGGCCGCTCTCCAAAATTAAAAATTTGCTGTGCAGATAATTATTGATGTAAGGGTTTTCCACATCGGTAAAGAATAAGGTCTTATAGACAGCACTTCCTTTAAGTAATGCTTTATTTATGGAATTTAATATATAACCCAATACTATTTTATCATCTGAATTGTAAAATACGTCATGTTGCGTAGAATAAGAAGAGTTATAACCTGCTATTCTTGAATTGATTGAACTGGTCTCTTTTGTTTCTATGGAAGTAAGGGAATTCTCAATCTCCTTGCTACTGTACTCTATTTCTTGGTCTTTAGCCGGCAAAAACAATATACCAAAAGTCCCTTTCTCTATACCAAGATTAAAACAGTCCTCAAATATGCCGTGGCTGGTTTTTAAGACCTCTCTCGAATCGAGATTTACCTTCAAGAATGAACCAATCCGGAAATTTCCTTTTGAAGGGCCAGTGGCCGCTTTTGACAATTCCAGCCCCGGTATCCTGTAGCATATTCCTTTTACATATAAATCAGGTTCATCAGACAACAGTTCAATATAGGTTTTGGTCTCATTAAAATCAAACACCATCGCGAAGGGAATTCCTTTAACTGCATCAAAGAAAAGGCTCGCGTCAATGCCATTATCCGGGACAGAGTCAACACTAAATCTGGCATTCACCATATTGCCATCACCAATATAATTGCAGCCAAAGACTGCATTGCAACTACCGCTATCCAATATTTCCTTTGTATATACAACCTTTCAACTCTCACGTAACCATAGGACACCACATAGATTGCGATTAGCCAAATAAGGGCAAGCAGCGTTAAATTTAGCCTAAGCAGGATTGAGGCGATTACCGGAATAGGCAATAGGAGAAGGACCAAGGAAACGGCCAATAATAGGGAATCCACAAGATTCTTTTCCTTTTTATGGTGATATATCCCATTAGTTATATTCAGTGCCACGGTATCATCCCAACAAACAACGCAATTGTCAAAAGCAGCATGCTGCCATAAGCTATGTCAATTCCAAGCCTAAGCTCGCGCTTTCTGCTGCCATTAAAACTAACGAATAAAAGAACGGAGGAAGCACTTATCAATTCAAACGATATCGCATATGCAGCCTTAATGAAAAGATCCAAAATAATCAACTTATCACCTCAACATCCCCAAATGCCATCCTTAAAGCCAAAAGGGAATTGTTTGCATATGGGAGGTTTAGTAGGCAATTGAACTTTTCCAGTTCATCTGGATTAAGCACAAATATAAATTTCGAATCGGTTGCGGCGGTTTTATCAAGCTCAAGATTGTCAAATACCTTATTCAATGCAACCGTTCTATCCATATCAGAGAAAGATAGAAAGTGTTCATAAATGGACCTATCGTATACCATTTTTGCAATTAGCTTTTTCCTGACTTGGCCATAATTGCCAAAAACTAAGTCTCCATAGATCAAAAACCCTCTCCTAAAAAACATACTTTTTAATTCAAATTTCCTAGAAAACCCATCCTCCAATGGCAATTCAGCGTTCCTTTCCAAAATATCGCTTATATCCTGTAATCTCATAGGCCTTTGGTCCCTATAAATGCCAACACGCTCCAAAAATTGATCCGTTAACCTAAATGTCCTCTTATCCCTATAAAATATATCATACTTGTAGCTATTCACATCATTCCCAAGGTTGGAAAGTATCACTGATCCGACAAGCACCAAAAGCCCTGCTATAAGATAGCTTATATGAAGATATGTCAGATAATGCATTGTAAGCACTAAGGTGGCAAGAAGCAAGAAAAATATTATAAGCAACAGGCGGGTGTCCATATATATCACAGGTAACCAAGCGATTTCAATACTGCATGGGCCAATTTAATATCAATTCCAAATGACCTGCTGGCCGCCTCCTCCAAGCTATCATTCTCAAAATTGGCCTTTCTGAGATTGGAGGCAACAGTTTGAGAAAATTTTTTATAAATCGAAAGCTCGCTTAAAATATCCTTATTGTATCTGTTGATTTGTATCAATTTCTCGCTAAGGTTAAAGTTTGATTCAGACAGGTTATCCAAATATTCCAGAATGTTGCCTTTTACCTTTTGTTCGCTCTTGAAATAGCCCAATTTTGCCTCGTCAAGCTTTATGCTAATAGAATTTGAGAGGTATGGATAGACAGATTCAAAGTCTATCCTGTAATGCCTCTTCAAGTAATTTATTAGCCTTATGAACCTTGAAAAGTTTAGTAAGTAATAGTTATCTGAAAGAGTGTCGTAATAAAAGCTATACGATATCATGTTCGTAGAGAATACAAGAGATAGTTTCTCTCCTTTCATATCTATGGAATAGTCAAGTGAAGTGCCATAACTATTTATCTTGAATAGATGCAGGTAGCTTATATCTTCGGATAAAGAATGAAAGTCCGTAAGCAGCTTACCTTTTGCCATAAACGATGAAGAAAATTGCATATAAATCACTCAAAATAGACGGATCTTAGATTGTCGAACCCCGAGGCTATAACAAAATCGTCAATACCGACAGAGCGCAGCAATGTGACAATCACAACCCGGTCATTGCCATCAGAAATCAGCTTCTCTATTAATTTAGATAAATCCAATTTACTATTCTCCTCCATAAAACGTAGGATGCTCCCTGAATTCGTGCAGTACTTTTCGACTGCATTTTTGAATCTGATTCTGGATATATAATTCATATTATCACCTGAAACCAACAAGTAATCAGAAAGATTGAAATGTTTCACATCACTTATAACAGCCTGTGAAAAAGTCCCTCCCTTCAATATCTGGCTGACTAAGCAGCTCCCCCTTCCCAAATTCTCTGTTATCCCGCTAAACCTATTTGAATCAATTCCGTAATTGCCCAGAACTTTATAGTCCTCCTTATGCAGCCTGAATATGAAGACAGAAGCAGCATTTGATAGGAGTTCATTCGATACATCAGAAGCCATTTGGGTAGCTATGAGCAGGCTTACTCCATACTTTCGCCCTTCCCTGAAAAGGCCATTCAATATTGAATCATCCTTAATATACTTCCATGCTTCATCAAATACCAAATAATTAGTCTTTCCAGTGCTTATCCCTTTCCTATAAATCTCAAGCTTTAAAAGGAGCAGAAGCAGCTTTGAAAAATTGGATTTCCCAAATTCATCCAAGCTCGATAAGTCAAAGCACAGGAATTTATCCAAAATACCGTTCAAGTCAATGCCAGGGTGTTGGTTAAATAGTTTATAGTGATCCAGGGCCAAAACCTTCTTCCCAACTCCTGGTTTACGGATTCTTCTAAAAAATCCTGAAATGCCTTCATTGAAATCCCGTTTACCTTTGCCCAATCCATTTGATATTTTATCATAAATCTCGTTGCAGTCATTGCTTGAAAGCCCGCAAAAGTTCTCCAATGCATTAATGACCAGGGGCTTGAATAGATCGGTCCCATAAAGATCAAGAAGGTTAATTCCAAGGCTTTTAAGATCATGCCTTATTCCAACAGTATAATTTGTTATATCTGAGTATTCGCCGGACCAGTCAAATATAGTTATTGATGGGCTTGTTTCATAAACAAAGATCTTAAGTATCAGGTTCTTGAGCAGATTTGTCTTTCCCGAGCCCGTCATACCAAGTGAAATAATGTGCTTGTTCATAAGCTTGTCAAAGTTTATGAAAAAGGGCAAATTATATATTGAGCTTTTGCCTACGTAAAATCCATCACTGCCGGGCAATTCGCACAATTTAGATTCTGACATTGCAGATATCTTTATCTGCTTCGCAAGCAAAACCGAATTGGAGATATTATAAAATTTATCATAAATCATGGGATATCATCGATTCAAACTTTAAGAAGCTGACAAGATCGCTTCCATGCAAATTCTCCATGGTGCATTTAAACGCGGAGCTGAAACTAGCCGAGATCTTTTCCAAGTTCTCCCTTGCCATAGTCTCAGCCCTGAACTTGTTCTCCGAACTGCCGTAGGCAATCAGATAGTACACAAGCTTGAAAGAGGTTCCGGAAGAGATATCCGCAATGTCCTGTGAGATAACATCTATCTTACGCCTTATAATGCTGGATTTTGCAAAATCCTTTTCCCTTGATAAGTTGGCCAATTCTATCTCTTTGATGTGCTTCTTTGTTCTTAGGTCGCCCAAGATCTTTTTTTGGTTCACTTTTTCAATATTGATTACAAACCTAAACGGGACGGGATTTGATCTTATGATTGATTCTATCTTATCCTGGTCAAATTCATCACTTCCATCAAATTTGAAATACCCTAAAGAAACTGCATTATATATGCCATTGGATGAAGAAACAGCTATTGAAGAGGCTAAATCCAGCTCATATCCACCGAATAATTCTATGAAATTTGAATGGTTTATTATAAGTGCATTTATATAGTCCCAAAACCTTATTATAAAAAACGAAAGCAAAAGGAAGATTAGAGCCAAAGCTATAAGTGTTGGATTGAAGGCCAAAGCAGCAATCAAAACCAATATGAAGTTCAAGACTAACAGGACAATATATATTAAGCTTTCATTTAAACTGCCGTAATTCATAAAACCACTAAAATACATCAAATCTGCCAAATGAAATTTCAGTGCCAAGTATCCGTGCAAGCTCCCTGGTCGATATAATTGTCATTATAATGCTCAGTACTGGAAGAAAGACAACTTCTATAATCAAAATGGCCAAGGCATCAACTATGGATTCAAAAAACTGGTTCATCTCTTTGGCAAAGCCTGAAAGTGAACTATAAAATGACGCGATTCCAATACCTGCCGCCGAATTCCCAATTATATCAGAGAATATAGATCCCTCAAAAGCCGTTGCTGTAGCCAACGATTGTGTTGCCATGCTACCTGCAGATGCAGTTGAGTAATTTGATATTATCACTGCATTTAATAGGTACATCATAGGCAGGACCGCAAACAACCCTATGGTAAGCGCTATTATTGATCCTCCTAACCGCCTTGTAAAATAAAAGCTTCGTAAAACTATCCCAATAGGCATTAATAAAGAAAGGGATATCAAACCTATTACTTTCAGTAATGCTGCTTGCATGTATATTGAGATATTTGCAAAGGTCAGTATCTCTATAATGTCCCTGCCTACACTCAAAAGAGGCGCCATAACCGAATGAAGTGTTATAGATACAACACCCAAGCTGAAGCTCATTGAACCTATTATGCCTAATATTGTATAAATTGTTGATAGAGGCACAAGAAGGCCAAGCGAATCATCTATAAGGGATGGATAGGACCTTCCATCTATTGATATGTAAGCAGGATTTATAAGAAAGTTATATGCAAAACATATAGCATAGTTATTGGACATCGATCCACAGCCAATAGCTGGCGAAACCGAAGTTACTGTTGATTCCATAGCATTGTATATTACACCGCCTTGACCAAAAGCCAATATAAGAGCCCCTATCATTATGCCGTTTACCAAAGATTCAAGCAGCTCCTTCTTCCCATACCTCTTTAGGTTAAGATCATTGAATGCATAGCCCAAGCCCAGCAATATCCCTCCTATCGCTATCATTATGCTTAACGCATAAATGTCTATAGTATACCCAAGCATGAATAGTCACTTTAATGTAGAGTTGGATAGGAAGTGCGTTGAGGCAGTAGCCAAAGTTGTAGAGGTAAAACTTAAAACTGCAACAATTATTGCACCTATTATTAGGTTTATTGCAGTGGTATGGAATGAAGCTTTTTTCTCAGGTGTCATCAACTGGCCCACTGCATAGAATATACCTGCCAATATAAACAGTACTGCACTCAATAGAGGGCCTATTTGGGAGAGCAAACCCCTTACGTATCCTAACTGGGACACAATCCCTATTGTACTGCTATTTAGGGTAGAAGCACTCGAATAAGTGGAAATAAGAACAGTAAGCAGGATGAACGGAATCGTTAACACTTTAAGCAAACCTATAACCCTTTTTATAATACCAATATTATGAATCGAACCCAAGATAATCCCTATACTAAAGTTTACAATAGTTTACTTTAGTATAATAATAAATACTTATCTACAATTATATGTTTTAGTCCCCTTAGAGGAAACAGTTTAATCGCTTCACCAATTGCACCATTTTTATATTTTTACCTGCCATCTATATTAAATGGCTGTCTACAATACAATAGAGGATTTACCAGAAACGCCCATGTTGAAGAAAATTACCATCCTTTCTTCGATTGGGATTATGGTGGATGGTTATACTCTAACAGTATTCTCATATGCTCTTTTATATTTGATTAAAGTAATGAACCTATCAAGCTATCAAATTTCAATAATGGGAATATCTTCTATTTTTGGGGTTTTCTTTGGGAGTATGATATTCGGAAAGATAGCAGATCTTTACGGAAGGAGATACATCTATATCTATGACCTAATCATTGTTTCAATATTCCTGTTTTTGACAGGATTATCGACAAATTACATTATTTTCTCTATATTCCAATTCCTTGTTGGGATAGGTATTGGAGCAGACTACCCTATCAGTTCATCAATACAAGCCGAATTTTCCCCAAAAAAGGTAAGGGGCCGATATCTTCTAATAAATATATTTTCGTTTTCGATAGGGTCGATACTATTTTTGATAATAGCAGTGCCACTGGTTCTTTTTACAGGGATTAATGCGTGGCGTTTCATGTATATGATAGGGGCAATATTCCCATTGATAGTAGTATACTCAAGGAAAAAGATACCCGAAAGCCCGTACTGGGTTGAATACAGGTATGGGAAGAAAGCAGAGAAAATCGTGAAGGAAGAGATAAAAGAAGACACAGGACTAAAAATAAGCCGGATGCCCAAATTGGAAAAAGGAGGAACAAAGCTCAGCGATATTTTTAAAGGCAAATACCTAGCATATTCTGTTTTCATTGCGGTGGCATGGTTTTCCTACAATGTTATAAGCTATGGAATATGGACATATTCACCATTGATATTTTCCACAGAGATAGCTTCCCACTATGCCGATCTTTATGTAGTTTTTACAGGAATGGCAGAGTCGATACCAGTTATAGTCGGGTTTTTGATAGCAATATACTATGTGGAAAGATTAGGTAGGAAACCCCTGCTTCTCATAGGGTTTCTAGGAGCGTTCATAACCTTGATCATATTTTTCTTTGTCAATGAATACATGGTTGTAGGTTTACTGATGACATTCGGTGCATTTGGTATGGTGCACTTATTTGACAATATAGGGCCAAGCCCAATGACCTATGCCTACCCAGTTGAGTTGTTCCCTACAAGGATAAGGGGGACCGCTATGGGTTTTGCCACATCTATCTCCAGATTGGGATCAATCGTTGCAATATTCTCATTTCCTATTATAGATTCGCTTTACGGGTTAAAAACTGTGGTATTGTGCTTTGCCATATTTGCACTAATAGGATTTTTGATTAGCTTAAAGTTTGCTCCAGAAACCAAGGATAAATCCCTTAGGTGAAAAGAACCAAAACAAGCAAGTAACTGCATTATCATTTTTTAAGCAGTATCTTTTCTATCTCCAATAACATATCTAATATAAGGCCGGTTATTATCGATAAAAATCCTAGCACTATAAGCATAAACGATATAAGTGCTCTGCCAACCTCTATAAGAACGCCAGTCGCAAAGTAATTCTGCACTACCAATGCCCCAACTATTATTCCAGCTATAATTAAAAGAATTCCAATAGCCCCAAATAAAACCAAAGGTCTGTAATCCCTAGCGTATTTGATCGAATAAAATGCTATAAAGAATCCGTATATGGGTTTTGATTTTGTTATCCTTGATTTAGTATTTACCCTATCTGCATAGCTTATCGGAATATCTTTTATGCGGTAACCCCTTCTTACAGCTTCAATCTCAAAAAACAAGGTGCCTGCCCTAAATGCATCGTCATATTTTATTTTATCAAATACCTCTCTTTTCATCGCGAATACTCCACTTAGAACATCATGCATCTTTCTATGGTATAGGAAGTTAAACCATTTTGTAAGAAATTTGTTGCCAAAACTTATGTAAAACGTCATTTTCCTTAATCCTGAGCTGCGATCCCCGCTAATAAAATCATAATCTCCCTTATCCAATTCCAATATAACCGATTTTAAATCTTTTACTAAATAAGTACCATCAGCATCTATAGTTGCAAGTATAGGAGATTTTGCCCTTTTAAAACCTTCAACCAATGCATTCTCATAACCATTTGATATTTGGTCAATCACTGGGAATCCCAAATCTTTAATTTTACGCTTTATTTCAGGCTTGCTCTTATCCACTATTATAATTTCTATTTCATTTTTTTTGAAGTTTTTCTCTATATCCTTCAATATATTCTTGACATTCAATTCGTCTTTAGTCGGTATAATTATGCTTATGTCTGACATAAATTCACTTCAATTTATATTCAACGTTTTGGGCAGTATTGGCAATGAGATTATCGAAATTATTCCAATTATCTCAGCAACAACCATCCCAATAAATATACTAAACCCAAAATATAACAATATTGTTATTAATCCTACACCTAAAGCCCCTCCAACTATAGTTCCTATACCCCAAACAACAGAATTTGAATATCCGTTGTATTCTTTCTCAACTATATTTGCAGAATAACTCATAAATACAGGGAAGGAAGTCAGGGCAGCAAAGGTGAAGACAGAGTAAAATATATAAGAATAAACTGGGCCTCTAAGAAGCAGGAAAAAGCCGAAAGCAATAACCGATATAAGCGTGGTATAAACCACCGTTTTGCGGTTTCCTTTTTTAGTAACTATTACACCAAATACATATTGTCCTATGACGGCAAAAAAGAAAGTCACGGTGAGGAAGATTCCAACTTCCGTTGGGGTCAGCTTTCCTATGATTTTTATATAAACTCCAATAAAAGTCAGGGTTGCCATGATTGAAGCAGATCTCAAAATCGTTACCAATGTCAGCTTATAAACAGATTTTTTATAGAAGCTGAAAGGCTTGTGGCTTGCCATGGCTTTTTGAGATACGGTGATGTCATCAGTACTTGAAGACCTGTCCAAAAGCCTTACTTTATTCATACTACTGGAACCATTATTATTGCGTTTATTAGCAAGCAATACGAATATGATAATGGAAAGCAATAGGTAAAATGCGGATATGGAAATAAGCCCCACAGTATTCCCAAACAATAATATTGAAAAAGCTATTAATGAAGGCAGTATTGATCTACCTAAGCTGCCGAAGGCTCCATTAGCACCCATATATTTAGGCGAGCTTTTTCCAAATGTGTTGGATAAAAGTGCACCGCCAAGGGGATGGTAAAATGCCTGCCCAAATCCCAGAACCAATGCAGCCAACAAGGCAAATGCATATACATAGAGCAGATAACCGAATATAAATGAAATGCCAAACAGGAAGATCCCAAGCCCCTCAATCAATATGCCAACGGAAATAAGCTTATTGTAATCTCCTTTAGCATCCGCATATTTGCCTACTCTTGTACTTAGATATCCAGAAAGCAGCTGGTAAGCAACCGCTATGGATCCTAGAACAGCAACGCTGACATGAGGTATTTTGATATAATAAACCATGAGCATCGTGAATACAAGAAGTGTTCCATCATTTGCGAAATGGCCTACAGAGGCACCTGCAAATATCTTTGCTTTATTGCTAGAGCTTTTGCTCTTAAAAATGTTAGATTTATAATTGCTATTGCCAGCCATGCCCTTGCCTTTTAAATTATGGAATGCCCCAAGATGATTTTTGGTGAAAAATGCCCTGATACGATATAAATTTGTTGAAAAGGTATATAAATACAAAATAATTCCCGCAAGTGCTTAATTATTTGCCGTAAGATTAAATAGTACTAAGGTGTTTTTTAATGGAATTTATCTATGACGGATTAAGCAAAGATATATTGCCAATTAAATATAAAATAAGCTTGTCAACGGATTTTAATAAATTTGCATATGAAGGAAATGAAAAGATAAGTATAGAAATAAAATCCCTCACCGATGAAATATCTATACATTCTTACCAAATCAAGATAAAATCATCTTGGATAGTCTCAGGCAGCAAAAAGGTCAAAGCGTCAAAAATCCTATACAATGAAAACTCTAAGATAGCAAAATTGAAGTTTAATCAAAAATTTTCCGGCAAATGCGACTTGCTGATAAATTTTGAGGGATTAAACAACGATAAGATGTATGGATTTTATCGGAGCTCATATTCCATTAATGGAAAACAAGAATATATGCTTTCCTCACAGTTTGAGCCTAATAGTGCAAGATCAGCTTTTCCCTGCTTTGACGCGCCAATATTCAAATCGAGATTCGATATATCACTGGAAGTTGATGAAGGGTATGATGCAATATCAAATATGCCAGTAAAGTCAATAAAGCACATAAAGTCCAAGAAGAGGAAGATCGTCAGTTTTGAGACTACTCCTAAGATGTCTACCTATTTAGTTTTCCTAGGTGTTGGCAAATTTGAATATCTGAAAGGAAATTCGGGAAGGCTAAAGTTCCGGGTTGTAACCACAAAAGGAAAATCAAAAGATGGCAAATTTGCACTCGATTGCGCAAGGAAATCAATAAGCTTCTATGAAAAATATTTCGGGTTTAAATATCCCCTAAAGAAAGTTGATCTTATAGCAGTACCGGACTTTGCGGCAGGTGCAATGGAAAACTGGGGAGCTATAACATTCAGAGAAGCAAGCTTGCTTGCCAATGAGAAAACCACACCGGAATCTACAAAGCATAATGTAGCAGACACAGTAGCCCACGAACTTGCCCACCAATGGTTTGGGGACCTTGTCACTATGAAATGGTGGGACGATTTATGGCTAAACGAAAGCTTTGCCACGTTTATGAGCTACAAGGCACTGGAGAATATATACCCATCCTGGAAAATTGAAAACGATTATTATGACAGCACCATCAGTGCATTGCTCAGCGATGCGCTTAAGAACACTCATCCGATAAGCACGCAGATCAAGGAGTCAGGAGAGGCGGATTCAATATTCGATGTCATAAGCTATAACAAGGGAGGGGCTTTATTAAACATGATCAACGATTTTGTTGGGGACAAGGTATTCAGCAAAGGACTTAACATTTATCTAAATAAATACAAATACAAAAATGCTAAAAAAGAAGATCTATGGGATTCAATACAAGAAGCTTCTGTAAGCGATCCTGAACTAAAAGGGGCAGAGATAGGGAAAATACTTAAGAACTGGATAGAGCAGGAGGGGTATCCGCTGCTTGAGGTCAAAATGCCAAAAGGTTCAATAGAGATTTCACAAAGCCGTTTTATGATATCAGGTTCCCCAAAAGCTAAGCAAAGCCTTTGGAAGGTACCAATAAAATACTTAATTGATGGCAAAGAATCAAAACTTATACTCGAAAATAAATCCATAAGGGTAAAAGAAGGCAATTTCAAGCATCTCCTAATTAATCCTAACCAGTCCGGATTTTATATAATAAAATACCCAGAGGAATACGCAAAATCTGCGCTTTCCTACGTAGAAAAAGAGCGTTTGCCGGATCTGAGCAAGGCAGGATTGCTGCTTAATTTTTACCTTCTATATAAGTCAGGGAGCATCCCAATTGATAATTACCTTCAGCAAATCAAACAGGCAATCGAAATTATCAATTATCCTTCTACAAAAATCGTCCTGTCAAATCTATACAGCATTTATCTTACCGCAAATGGCAAAAATAAGTCTGAAGAATTGCGCAAAATAATGACCTCAATATCAAAAAGGGCCATTAATGATGTGGGATTAAATATGAAAAAAGGCGAGCCCCTGCAAAATAAAGAATTGAGGGCTTCTGCACTGATGAATTTAGTGCTGCTGAAAGATAAGAAGACATCATCGGAATTGCTAAAATTATTCAAAATGAATGAGAATAAACTTGACTCTATAGATGGCAATATAAGAGGAGCAATGTACATAAACATCGCTATTAATGGAGGAGAAAGGGAATTCAAAGAACTTGAAAAGCTCTATAAAAATGCGGATTCTTCAGAGAAGCCCTTGATTGTATCGGCAATGGGGAGCTTTGAGAAGCCAGAAATGGTAAAAGATGTGCTAAACTACTCAATATCTGGAAATATAAGGATGCAGGACTCATACCGCCTTGTAAGATCGGCGGGCCTGATTAAGGGTAACCTAAAGATATATTGGGATTGGCTTAAAGACAACTGGGGCAGGCTCAAGGAGATATATGATCCATCCACGTTGATGCTTGGTGACTTTGTCATTGAATTGTCTGGTGTCAGCAATGCAAAGACAAAATCGGATATACTGAAGTTTTTCAATAAAAAAGGGGCTCTAAGGCAAGATGTTGAAAAAGACTTTAAGAAGACAATGGAAATGATAGAAAATAATATAGATTTATCAAAATCGCTGGGATGAACTGATGACTTTAAATTGGCTGCTAACTGCTTATACCTCATTCTTGTCTCTTGTATTCTTAGGGCTGCTTGGAATCGCCATATACCCATATGCCAAGAAGAAACAGCCTGAAGTGATCTATAAAGGGAATCAAAAAGAAAAGGTGCTAGTTATATCGCCATGCAGGGGTGTTGACTTAACATTAAAGAAAAACTTGTCATCATTAAAATCCCAAACCTACAAAAATTACAGTGTAATATGTGTAGTGGATGATTTAAACGATCCCTCGGTCCCTATAATAAAAGAACTTGGACTTAACCTAATTGTATCTGATAGTGACATTGGAAAGGGAAGCGGAAAGGTAAAAGCAATATCAACTGCAATAAAAAAATATCCTGAATACAGTGTGTATGCAATAGCGGATTCGGACGTGGAATTCACAAATTATTGGCTGGAACGAATGATTGCCCCCTTCAGTGAAAGTAATGTTGTAGCAACAACATCATACCCATATTTCAACCCAGTGGGCGGATTTTGGTCCAAAGTAAAGATGGTATGGAGTTTTGTTGGGAACGGCATGATGGAATCCGACACTACCCTTTTTGGGTGGGGAGGATCACTGGCATTTAGGAGTTCATTGATGGACAGCAAATCACTGTCCGAATTTTCCAATTCCCTATCTGATGACATCTACATAACGAGAAAATCAAAATCGAAGGGAAAATTAGTATACATAGGAGATGTTGGGCTGACCGTTAATACTGATGACAAATTCAATTCCTTTATGGAATGGTCAAACAGGCAGACTGCTTTGACAATGCTTGGGTCAAAATCAAATTTCAAATACGGGGTAATTCTCTATTCGGGCCAAGAGTTGCTTTTTTTCTCTTCAATAATCCTTTCCATATCCGTAAGTTACTTGTTCCTAATATTCCTTATCCCCTTTGCGATAGGGGAGATCAAGACCTATATGCGTGCACCAAAGCATAAGGCTTATGCACTTTTCATATTCTTGTTCATAAACATAATATACCTTGTCAATTTAGCGTATGCACGTTCAATGAGTAAAATAAGCTGGAGGGGAAATGATTATAAAATTGTACAGGATTTGTCTAGACAATCCTGAAAGATTCCTCAAACAGCCTCTTTTCCTTTTAATTGCATGGTAAAAGATTTCAATGTATAATAATAGTTAATAGGTATATTGCCGCAAACTGCCAAAATTATAATATATTGTTAGAAAGTTCCGCAAAACGCTTAAATAAACAAAAATTGCAAATTATCTATGATATGGTGTGATAGATGGTTAAGAACGATACGCAAGAATATGGATTGAATATAGAAAGCCCTATCAGGAATGAAATTAAGGGCAGGGTATTGACTGCACTAAGAAAAGTGGATTTCGAGAAGATATTGAATAGCACCATGCCCTATCGTAAACCTGTAGATAAATCAGCAGGTATAGCATTGAGCGAACTTCTAGCAGAACAAGCTGTAGATTATATAATAAAAGCGATAGAAATCAGCAAAGACAAGAATATGGAGAGGGTTGGACCTGCCGCTTTGATAATAGCTGCCGATGAAATAAGAAATTCTAAGTGATAAAAAGTTATAAACAGACAGATAAAAAGAGCAGGTTATATAAAATATAAAAACCCTGCAAAAACAAACCAACCTGACAAAAACAGGCTGAAACAAACTTAATTAGATTCTAATCAGGAAATTACTTCTCCAGTTGCAAATCTTTCTTTTACATCTGTTATTCTTATCTTTTTCTCTTCTCCCTCTTTTGCACCCTTTATAAAGATTACAAAACCATCCTTTTTGGCGATTCCGTCACCTTTGGATGCTACTGCCTCTATCTTTACGTCAATTTCATCTCCTACCTTTACAGGTTTTGGTGTCGAAGACATTCCAGAAAATCTATCATTTCTCCTTCCAAAACCACCATGGCCTTCATATGAGCCATTTCCATTTCCTTCGTCATTCATTCAATTCACTTTCTTTTTTTCGCTTGAAATATTTTCCAAGCAATTAAATTTAAATATACTAATATTAATACTTTTGTATGGGAACCCCTTTTTATATTAATAGGTTTTTATTTGTACACCTACGTCTATGATACTATATAAGTACCAGCCCAAAACGAAAAGTATTTATAGAATAAGTTAAGAATATTATTACATCCTTGGCAATGTTTCGATAGTTTAACTGAATTTTGCGATCGTAGTCTAGCCTGGTAGGACTTTGGCCTTCCATTGAAAAAGGAAGGTTCAAAAGACAGCCAAAAACTCGGGTTCAAATCCCGACGGTCGCACTTTAGCGAACCTTAAGATATTTCTAAATCCTACAGAAGCTATTTTTGTAAAGACCCTACCTATTAGCAAAATCCAATAACCTCAAATACAATTTCTAGATTAAACAAAAGATTAACAAAAAATAGCCAAAATATTATAAAAACAAAAAAAAAACAAAAACATCAGTTTCAGTTTATAATTTCACTCTTGCAATTTGTCGCATTTCCTGAATATGTGATATTGAACATCTCTATTGTTTTATACGCCCAGCAATTACCCTCATCTGCAGCATTCTCTATATTAAGAACCTGCTTCGGGCCCATTTTGTATGTATAATTGACAGATGGAACGCTAAGTGTCCCGTCGTAAGAGCTATAATGAACCCCATTGCCTACATCTATAACATCAGATTTTGTGTTGACATAAGTAAGGAAGCATTGATTTCCTTCAGCATTATTAAGCACTATATTGCCCACATCACTGTAATTTGCTGTGCTATAGTATGGGAGCATAGGGCAGGCAAGGGAAGGTTTCACAATTGTATCATTGGCATTGTTTTGGGATCCTCCACTTAACACTATTGCAAAAATGGACACCACTGCAACTATCAATACTGCTGCCCCTATTAGCCTTATGCGCATACCTGCAGTCTCATTGACGCCTTCTTTGCTCCTTAATCTGAAGTATTTAAGCTTCTTAAAATGGTCATTTGGCTCTTCTTCTATCAATCCTGAATCAATCAACTCATATAGATGTTGGCTGACCGTAGATTTCGATAATCCTAGCTCTTCGCTAAGTTCTGTTATAGTTCTTTTCTTTACCTTTAGGCTTTTCAAAATTTTATCTTTTGTTTCCATGGTTTTGGACATTTAAAACACCTAAACTAATTAGAGAAAATATAATTTAAATACAAATAAGAAAGAGTTAGGTTTTTGTTCGGTTTTTATATCTTAAAACTTTTCCAAGCAAGAACCTTAAACCATAAAAATAAGGCATTATATTAAGCTGCAGGCAGGTTGAACAACAAATAATAAATCTACTTAATAACTAAAACAGCCAAAGCTAGGGTTACTATGAGTGTAACTACAAGTTCTATTGCCATCCAGCCTAAAGCGGTATTGAATATCTTTGACTGGTCCTTTGAAGGCGCCCCTGCCAATGTTGCCGCATAAACTATCTCTGATGGCTTTAAAGGATCTGCTGGGCCCATAGTCATGACTACCACAATCCCAAGCAATAATCCTACAGGCAATGTAAGTGCAGTAGCAACCGCAACCTGAGGTGCACTTATAAGGAATGCTGCAATCGTCCCTGTTGCAAACACAACCCCTGTCCCCCATGCGAAAACGTTAAGCAACAAAGGATAAAACAAGCTTCCTGCCTTTACCATTAATGTAGTTATTGTAGTAATCTGCCCGCTTATAATAGCCATACCTGCAAATGACGCGCCTAAAAGCGTTGTTAGTAAGGCGGTTCCTGACATCCTGCTGCCCTTCACCAACGAACTCCAGACTCCAAGTGGCTTTGTTACTGGCTTATTGCTATCTATATTCTCATCAGGCTTTATCTTGAACATATAAGTGCTCAATGCAACCACGAATATGAAGAATGCAGGTGTCGTAAGAAGGTTAATTGAAACCGGTGCATAAGTCCATAGTTTGAGCACGTAATTTGCCTTTGCAACCAAACCTGCAAGTGGATATGTCCAAAGCAATATAAGTACTATCCCAACTATTATCGGCCCGAATGGTTTAAGTGTGCCTGAAAGATTAATCTTGGGCAATCCTGTCGAATCTTGCTTCAAATGCTTTGAATACAGGACGAATAGTATCAGAGTAAGAAATCCCGAAGCTATCAATGTAAGCAAGTATGCACTTGGAATTAATATCGAAAATATTACAATGCCTATTATGCCACTTATAATATATAGGGCGGAAACGGTCAGATTTTCTCTATTAAATTTTATATTAAGTATCTTCATCCCTCCAAACACTGCGATGAAGATCAACGGTATTGTTATCATTCCAACAAATGGTGCCATTGTTGGAACAGGGATATGGGATGCGGCACTTGCAAGTGAACCTGCTATCCAAAGGCTGACCAATGGTATTGTCCATGATGCAAGTACAAGATAACCTGTTGCGGAACGCCATGGTTCATATCCAAGTTCCTTTATGCCAGGTATTGCAATTGGGTACACTGCAAAACCGTTGAATGCACCAAGTATGCCCTGTATTACGCCAACGAGAGATGCTACGAGACCCCAGCCGCTGTGTATAACACTGTGCAATACGTCCAAAAGTCTCCTTAAAAGGCCGGTTTCACGGTACATGATACCAAATATCATGCCTGTCCATATAACTCCGAATATGGAATAAGTCTCAAAAGTACCCCATATTGATGCATCGACAATCCTTGCAGATGGGTAAAACAAGACAATCATTGCAAGTTCAACTATAAATCCAACAAATGCCGATTTAAGTCCATCAAGCTTTGCAAACATGAAAGATATGAACAAAGCCAATAAAGGAACTATTAAGGTTATCGCACCAATAATCAACGATACTATGATATCAACTCTCGGGCATTATCAAAATACCCAGTTTTTCTTTTAATCTTAACCGGTCCTAAAATATAAATTTACTAATAAATACATAAAGTCAGAAGAATAAACTAAATTAATATTCAAAATTTACAAAATCTAAAGTAAAAATTAAATAACCAAATACGTTATCACAAATGTTGTGATAAGTGCAACCACAAGCTCTATTGCCATCCAAACCAATGCGTTGTTAAATATCTTCGACTGGTCCTTTGAAGGCGCCCCTGCCAATGTTGCAGTGTAAGCTATCAAGGAAGGTTTTAATGGATTTGCAGGACCCATTGTCATAATAACCACAACTCCAAGCAATAATCCTACAGGCAATGTAAGTGCACTAGCAACCGCAACCTGGGGTGCACTTATAAGGAATGCCGCAACTGTTCCTGTTGCAAACACTATTCCAGTTCCCCAAGAGAAAATATTAAGCACTATAGGGTAGAACAAGCTTCCTGCTTCTGCCATAAGTTTTGTTATAGCAGCGACTTGACCACTCGCTATTGCTACACCTGCAAATGTTGCACCTAAAAATGTCGTAAGCAGCGAATTTCCTGACATCCTGCTGCCCTTCACCAACGAACTCCAGACTCCAAGTGGCTTTGTTACTGGAGTTGCTGGCTTCTGCTTTCCCTTATTCTCATCAGGCTTTATCTTGAACATATAAGTGCTCAATGCAACCACGAATATGAAGAATGCAGGTGTCGTAAGAAGGTTAATTGAAACCGGTGCATAAGTCCATAGTTTAAGCACGTAATTTGCCTTTGCAACCAAACCTGCAAGTGGATATGTCCAAAGTAATATAAGTACTATCCCAACTATTATCGGCCCGAATGGTTTAAGTATACCAGACAAGCTGAATTTCTGTATATCTGTTGAATCTTGCTTCAAATGCTTTGAATACAGGACGAATAGTATCAAGGTAAGAAATCCCGAAGCTATCAATGTAAGCAAGTATGCACTTGGTATAAGTATCGCGAATACTATAATGCTTACAATGCCGCTTATAATGTACAAAGCTGCAATAGTAAGGTTTTCCTTATTGAATTTTTCATTAAGTATCTTCATCCCTCCAAACACTGCGATGAAGATCAACGGTATTGTTATCATTCCAACAAATGGTGCCATTGTTGGAACAGGGATATGGGATGCGGCACTTGCAAGTGAACCTGCTATCCAAAGGCTGACCAATGGTATTGTCCATGATGCAAGTACAAGATAACCTGTTGCGGAACGCCATGGTTCATATCCAAGTTCCTTTATGCCAGGTATTGCAATTGGGTACACCGCAAAACCGTTGAATGCACCTAATATACCTTGTATTACTCCCCCAAGAGCGGCAACTAATCCCCAGCCGCTGTGTATAACACTGTGCAATACGTCCAAAAGTCTCCTTAAAAGGCCGGTTTCACGGTACATGATACCAAATATCATGCCTGTCCATATAACTCCGAATATGGAATAAGTCTCAAAAGTACCCCATATTGATGCATCGACAATCCTTGCAGATGGATAGAAAAGCACTACCATTGCAAGTTCAACTATAAATCCAACAAATGCCGATTTCAACGCATCAAGCTTTGCAAACATGAAAGATATGAACAAAGCCACTAAAGGTATAATCAGCGTTACTGCTCCAATAATCAATGATCCCATATTATCAACCAATTAATATTATTTTCCCTCTCCAACGTCAAGTCCCGGAACATCAAAATCCTTCCATCCAGGAACATCTGCAACTTCTGGATACTTTATCCCTACAGGTATAGTTGCATCTACACCCACTGCAGTCTTGGTATCCGTCTGTGCCTCGGATCTCCCTTCATGTGATGAAGGATCTAATGGCACCCTTTGTGTATCGGGTATAGTGAAAATATCCCTATCCGCCTTTACTCTGAAAGAAAGTGCCCACATTACATCATCCATGTCGTGTACGTTAATATCGGGATCAACAGCAATTGCATATTTGGGAGCAACGAATGAGCCAAGTACATGGAGGATCGCTTCTTTAGCCTGCCCTGCAAATTGTGGCTTCATTGAAAATATCACAGCAGCCTGAACACCGCCAAAAGGTGGTATAGTCAAATCTGTAACTGTCGGGAACTTTGATTTAAGATCTCCCAACATAACAGCTTCAAAAGGTATCTGCTTCAATACATGATTCTCTGTAATTGGTGAGGGTTTTCCTGTAAGCAATGCCTGCATCATAGGATTCTTTCTCTGTGTAATCGCCTTTACTATAGCTACAGGCTTTTGGCTTGCTGGTGTATAATAACCAGTATATTCACCCAAGGGTCCTTCGTTTACCAGGGTATTGTAATCAATTTCAAGTTCGAGAACCATTTCAGCTCTTGCAGGAACTAAAAGATCTATTGTTTTTGCTTTTGCAAGCTGCAAAGGCTCTCCGTAAAGTCCTCCTGCAACCTCGTAATCATCAGGGTTGCTGCTTTTTGCCTGTGCTGCAAAACCAAGTGCTGGCTCATATCCAAGGATTATTGCTGCCTCACATTTCAATCCTTTTGCCTTTGCCTTCTGTATATTTATACCAAACCTGTGGAAAGATTGTGCAAGGAATGAGAGCTTGTTTCCACCAAGCAGTTCATATCTGTAATGGCCCATATCATAAGCACCAGTCTCAGGATCTTTGCTTATGGTTATTCCAGGAGTTATATATCTGCCTCCATCATCAGGGCTATATTTTGGTATAGGGAGCTTTTCTAAATCTATATTAGTTGTTATTACCTCTTCTTGGCATTCAGGATTTTCTATCACTTTTGGCTTAATAGGGTTTGCCAATCCATGGTTTAATTTATCAAAAAGCTTATCCTCAGTCGTGCCAAAATATATTGCAGCTTTTTCTCTTGAAGTGAACAAGTTTGCAACTACAGGCATTTTGCTATCCCCTACATTGTTCATAACAATTACAGGCTGCTTTGGATCATGATAAGCTTTCATCAATACTTTGCCTACATCGTTGATATCTATTTTTTGGTCAACATGCAGTACTTCCTTTTTATTATCTAGTATACTCAAAGATTCACGAAGATCAGGTACCATATACTCACAAGTAAATTTATGAAAGACAGTTTAAATATCTTTTTAAACAAGCCATTTATTTTATTAACTAGAAAGCTCTACAGAAATATGAAATTTTATAGTTTGTAATAGCATCTTGCATTCTTATAAAACCAAATTATCAATGTCGATTTGGTTTACACCCTGTCATTTTAAATAATTATTGATATAAATAAGTGCAGTATAAAGGATAAGTTTTATATTATATTCTGCCTTAAACTTATTTGTTTATTCTGCATATTAACCTTAAAAGATGGCGAGGTAGCTCAGCCTGGTTAGAGCGCTAGACTCATATGCATAGCATTATGAGTGATGAGCTTTTATAGCGATGACGAGAAATCTAGAGGTCGTGGGTCCAAATCCCGCCCTCGCCAATATAGTATTAGAGTGTGGCAAGTTGTAGCCTCCCTTCTGTTTTTGGCAGCATTCGACTAAGCGGTTTAAAACCTTGCATGCACATCGATGGTCACATCGGCCGTTTCATCCCCTCCTCCAAGCTCGTAGTGTCATCGCATTCTCAGGATTCAAGGTGCCGTTTCTGTTCCGAATCAAGCCTTAAGCTTATTTTGATCATCTTAGCATGGGGAGAGCTTCCTCCTTTCGGTAAGCTGCCCACTTGCCACACATCATGGATTGTTTTTAAAGTATTAAAAATTTTTAGGCTTCATTTGGTCGAATTGGCAGTAGAATTAGAAATCGTTGAATTATGCACAGCAGTGCTGGTATTTGCGGTATGGTTAACAATAGTATTGGAGACATAATGAGATATCCCATTTTGGACAAAGAAGTTGTATATGTCCGAAAGGAACCTTAAGCTGTATGAGATGCTGAATGCCCCAGTTTTGAAGAAATAATATGCAGTGGAAAGCAGTATCACAAGTATCACGAATACCAATATGCCGGTTATCGCGTACTTTACGAACTTCAACAATGCCACTATAATTATGATTATTAGTATTATGCCGACTATAGCCCTGTATACAAGTGGGACTGTTGTCTGCTCATTAGCAACAGAAGAGTTTACGATGTTGGCCGAGGCTATGACAAGAATAAGAACCATGGCAAATACACTCTTGAAATCTGCGTTGCCCATAATCATCACCAACTTAGGGAAACAAAAATCTTTAAACTTATCTTTACATCAATCGGATGAGGCAGCAAGCTTTATATCAGATTCCTCAACCGTTTTCCTCTTTGCGTGCTTTGAAAGGTTGACTGATTTAACCGCAGTCTTATAAGCCTGTTTTTCAATCATATCTTGGAATAAAAGAAGTGCCTTATTGCTAACCCTGCTAGCCCCAGCATCTTTAAATAATTTTTTGATAGTAGCCTTTTTGAAATACACCAAAGCACC
This sequence comes from Candidatus Mancarchaeum acidiphilum, assembly GCF_002214165.1. Taxonomy (NCBI): domain Archaea; kingdom Nanobdellati; phylum Microcaldota; genus Candidatus Mancarchaeum; species Candidatus Mancarchaeum acidiphilum. Next base: position 641,890 of record NZ_CP019964.1, on the reverse strand, counting down.
CATTTAAGAAATATTCATCTCGTAATTTTTATAAATCTTTAAGTAGTCCTTGCGCAAGATACTATAGATGAGAACATTTTTATACTTTTTACCATATCTGATTTCGTCCTTCAGCTCGCCTTCCAACCCAAATCCAAGCTTTTCAAGCAGACCTGAACCTTTCAAATTGTCAGAGAATGCCTTTGCATAGACCTTGTTCATCCCAAGGTTTTCAAATGAAAACTTTATCAGCATCATTACTCCTTCAGAGCCAAATCCTTTCCTCCAGAACTTCTTTCCCAACCAGAATCCAATCTCACATTTTCTTGTGAAGTAATTCAAGTTAAATATCCCAAACACGCCCATCAATGCGCCCTTGCTGTCGTGGATCCCAAAGTTCAATTCCGATTTGGACTGCATCATGTTTATTGAATAGGCTATGAAGGAAACAGCATTTGGTATTGTATAGGGATATGGAAACTTTCCCGGCTCCGCGGTAACCCTGGCAATCTCCAGGTCGCTGCCCAAGACGCTAATATCAATTGCGTCTTTGTACTCAAGTGGCTTCATAGTAATGTGCTTTCCAGCAGATTCCAATATCATATTTACCAAGATTCAATCAAATATGCCAAGCGTTCATATAAATATTTTGTCATTCTCCATTAAATTTTAAGGACCGCCTGCCAAAAATAGATTACAGTAAACCCAAATATCAAAAAGTTATTAATTATTATGCGGTCCCAGCTTAAACTGGTTGATGCAGTAGAATCCGGCTTCTTCTGCGTCTCAAAAGCCATTGGTTTAGGTAGATAATATGTCAGATAAAGAGATAGTGTTTTTGGGTTTGGGAAAGATGGGCAAGAATGCGGTATTGAATATGCTTTCAAAAGGGTACAAAGTATATGCATACAACAGGTCTGAAGAGCCAAGGAAGGAGGTTGAAGCTAAAGGTGCAGTGGTTTCAGATGACCCAATAAAATTGCTTAATATGGTAAAGGGGAACAGGATAGTATGGCTTATGCTTCCAGCAGGCGAAATAACAAACGAATTCTCAAGGAAGATCCTCCCAGAACTCCATGAGGGGGATATAGTCGTAGATGGTTCTAATGCTTTCTACAAGAACTCTATGGAACTATATAATATGTTTAAGTCAAAAGGGGTAGAGTATGTAGATGCAGGATGCAGCGGAGGCCCTTCAGGTGCGCGCAATGGGATGTCAATAATGGTCGGAGGGGAAAAGAATACCTTTGACAAACTCGCAGGATTATTCAAGGACGTTAGTGTTCCAGATGGGTACAAATACATTGGGCCAGCTGGGTCAGGGCATTTTGTAAAGATGGTTCACAATGCCATAGAATATGGAATGATGGAATCTATTGCGGAAGGGATTGATTTGATAAGCAGCGGACCTTACAAGGATTCGGTGAACCTCAAAGATATATCCGAGGTTTGGACACACGGATCGGTAATAAGAGGCTACCTTATGGACTTGACCTTGAATATGCTATCAAAAGACGAGAAGCTCAAAGAGATCTCCCCGTTTGTAGAGGATACAGGAGAAGGAAGATGGGCAGTCCAGACTGCAGCGGAGTTCTCCGTTCCATTCAATGCGATAACCAATGCGCTGTACGAAAGGTACGAGTCACGCCAGGATTATCGGATGGGGAAGAGGGTTCTTGCAGGCCTTAGAAATGAATTTGGACAGCACGGATTCAAAAAGGCATGACAAGCATGGCATATAGAATCGCGTCAATAGGCGACGGGCACTGGTTTTCACGCCTTTATCCATCTCTACAGAAGAAGCAGGGGATTGAACTCTATAAAATCTCCGGCTTGAGCAGATACGAGAAGAAGAAGGAATTCCTTTCAAGCTTGGGGATAGATGAAAGCAGGTATTATTCAGTGACTCCCAATGCGCCATTGCCTGATGATTTCTTTGAAGGAGCAGATGTTGTATATGTATCAGACCCTAATGAGTTTCATGCCGCACACATAATAGATGCACTTTCTCATGGCAAGAAGGTAGCCGTAGAGAAGGCCATAGCAACAAACGCAGAAGATTACCAACACGTAATTGAATATATAAAATCCAACAATTTGGAAGGCAAGTTCTACTTGCATCTTCATTATGCGTACAAGATACTAACATTGAACCTAAGCTTGCTGCTGGAAAAATATACAACCAAATACGGCAAGGTAATCAGCAGCAGGAGTGTATTCTTTGAAAACGAGAATGAAGAGGATAGCAGAAGGGCTGCATGGCTTTTTGGCCTTGGCAATGGAGGAATTTTCCTTGATTGGATACACCCTTTTGAAATATACCTGAAAGGGGCACTTGCAGATAAAATAAGCCTAGATTCATGCACGAGTTATGCGGTTAACCAAGGATACCACGAATCTCTGCCTACCGGACTACACGAAGTGGTCAGCATGGGAGGAAGATTTTTTTCCGAGGGCTTCAAGGCAGATGTTTACATAGCAAAAGGGGTAAAAAGTGCGCTTGCGCACAAGTTTGTGGATTTCATTTTCAACAATGGCTACACCCTTAGGCTTGATTATGTCAATTCAGACGTTGAATTTACATCTATGTACAAAGGAGTATGGACATTGTACGACGATAAAATGATGGTGCTTGAATCTGGGAATCCCGTGGGAAAGAACACCGCAGAGATTTTTGCCGACAAGCTATACGATCTGTGCCAGGGCAACAGGATGGATTTCAGCTTGGAAGATGCAAATTTCATATTCTCCCCTTACTGGGCATACTTGGAGAAGTTCAGCGATTCGCCAATTGTAAAGGACAACAAGGAGATAACGCATTTTTTGGAGTATCCTTTGGCAACTTACTTGGAGCCGATGCATGCCAAGGCATGACCGGCTTCTCCCTTATGAAGTTAGGATAATGACGAATTATTGATAGCCAATCAACGAATACAAACAAACTTAATATTTAATTTCTATTAAAATAATGTGAGTGTGGTACTAATGATAAAGGAAGTGTTCAATGGAAATATAAAAAACATGCAGATCATGGACGAAGACGGCAACATAGACAACAGCCTGTTCCCAAAAGATCTAGAACCAAAAAAGATAATAGAATTGTATAAATTCATGAGTCTTGGAAGGGCTGTAAGCAATAAGCTGTTAACCCTTCAGAGGCTTGGAAAGGTAGCGACATTTGCCCCCTTAAATGGCGAAGAAGCAGTCCAGGCAGGCAGCGCATATGCCGCGGACGCATCAGATTTTATAGTCCCCACATTCAGGAACCACCTTCCATTCATAATGAGAGGTGTGCCTTTGGAGAACCTTTTCATTGCAGTGAAGGGCTACGAAGAAGCATATTCCTCTATCCTACAGAAACGGCTCACTCCGGAGGCAATCGCTGTAGGCAGCCAGTATACCCAAGCGGCTGGCATAGCGTTCAGCATGAAGTACCAGAAGTACAAGAATGCCGTAATAGTATACGGAGGTGATGGCTCAACATCTGAAGGCGACTTCTACGAAGCTTTGAACTTCGCAGGCGTCTTCAACCTCCCAATCGTGTTTGTAATAGAGAACAACGAGTGGGCAATCTCAGTCCCCCGGTCAAGCCAGACAGCTTCAAAGACATTGGCGCAGAAGGCGGTTGCAGCAGGAGTCGATGCAATACAGGTTGACGGAAACGATGTGATTGCAGTATACAAGGCCACAAAGGATGCTTTGGATTCGGTAAAAAAAGGCGGAAAGCCTATGGTAATAGAAGCATTGACATATAGGATGGGAATGCACACCACTTCTGATGACCCGACCAAATACAGGCCTGAATCCGAAGTCGATGGATGGAAGCCCAAGGATCCAATATTGCGCTTGAGGAAGTATCTTGTATCAAATAGACTTTGGAATGATTCTATGGATGAGGATATGCAGAACCAGAACAAGTCGCTTATAGATGACGCGACTGCGAAAGTCAACGAAGCAAAGGCGAATCCAAAGGCGATGTTTGATAATGTATACAGTTTCATGCCCGAAACACTAAAAGAGGAGGAGGATGAAGCGTTGAAGAATAATTTTTGGCAGTGAGGTGGTTATATGATGTCTAATATGGTTACTGCACTTAATAATGCACTAGATTTATGTTTGGAGGAAAATTCAAAAGCAATAATATTGGGGGAGGATGTAGGAAAGGATGGAGGGGTATTCAGGGTGACTGATGGCCTTTTTGCAAAGTACGGCCCAGGCAGGGTCATAGACACACCGCTTGCAGAGTCATCAATAGTCGGGGCCTCCATAGGAATGGCCATATCGGGGATGCATCCATTCCCCGAGATACAGTTTGCGGGATTCTCATATCTTGCATTCAACCAGCTGGCCTCACATGCGGCTAGATATAGAAGCAGGACGAGAGGGAACATAAAAATACCTATGGTATTAAGGATGCCCGTCAGCGGAGGAGTCAAGACATTGGAGCATCATTCCGAGAGCCCTGAAGCATTGTTCTCCCACATAGGAGGTTTGGTTGTGATGGAGCCATCGAATCCATATGATGCAAAAGGTATGCTGATAAAGGCCTCACACATGGACGACCCTGTGATATTCCTAGAGCCTACAAAATTATACAGGCTTTTCAAGCAGGAAGTCCCTGAGGGGATGTATGAAGTGCCAGCAGGGAAGGCAAATCTGGTTAATGAGGGGGATGACCTTACAATAATAACCTACGGAACAATGGTAAGGCCGGCACAGGAGGTAGTGAAGGAAAACAATATATCAGCTGACATATTGGATCTCAGGACAATAAACCCATTGGACGAATCAGCAATCCTCTCAAGTGTAAAGAAGACAGGGAGGGCTCTTGTTCTACACGAAGCCCCTCTTTCATTTGGTGCGGGTGCGGAAATCGCCGCAAGGATAGGCGAGAAATCCCTATATGATCTGAAATCGCCTGTCATGAGGCTTGGAGGTTTCAGCTTCCCTTATCCTTTCTCCGGGGACGAGGATTATTGGGTGCCTAACAAGAATAGGATATTGTACAGCATAAAGAAGCTGATGAATTCTTGAAACAATAAAGTGTGTTTGATATGGAAATTATAAAATTTGTCGATATAGGAGAAGGCATAACCGAAGGCAATGTTGTCAAGCTGAACCATGCAGATGGGGATAATGTAAAGGAGGACGAAACGATAATGGAGATAGAGACGGACAAGGCCGTAGTGAACATACCAACCCCATTGGAAGGCATGATAAAATATGCAGTTGCAAATGGCGCACAGGTAAAGCCCGGAGATGCATTGGCGGTAGTTGGCGCAAAGGATGAGGTTTCTTCATACAAGTTCGGTGCATCCGTACAAAATGAAGGTCCGCGTGCCGATGCGGAAAGCAAGAACAAGCCAAGTGCAACACCTGCCAGCCAAATGCCCGCAGCACCTAACACTGCCACAGCAGCTTCTCCATCAACTCCCCAAAACACAGATGACCAGAAAAAGAGCATAATGGCAACACCTGCCGTCAAAAGGCTCGCGCTAGATATGAATGTCGATATTTACAAGGTCAAGGGAACAGGGCCTAATGGCAAGATCCTGGAAGCCGATGTAAAGGCTTATGCTTCAGGGAGTAAAAGCGCTGCGCCAAAGCAGGAGAGCAATGCAGTTGGAAATGCCCAGCAAGCGCAGGCGAACCAAATTCAGCACGCCGAATCTGCGGACAACTATGGCCCGACCAAAAAGGTCCCTCTCTCATTTTTGAGGAAAGTTATAGCGAAGAATATGGAGGCATCAAGCTCAATACCTGTAGCATCACACATGGATCTTATAGATTCAGGAAACCTGGTGGATATAGTAGAAAGGACCAAGGAGGGATTTACGAAGGATTTCGGCATAAAGCTCACATACCTGCCATTCATGATAAAGGCAGCAACAGTGGCGCTTAAGGACAATCCATATTTCAATGCAAGCTACGATCCGGAGAATAAAGAGGTAACGCTGAAGCAGTACTACAATATAGGCCTGGGAGCAAAGACCGATGAGGGACTGAAGATAATAGTGATAAAGGATGCTGACAAGAAAAGCATATTGCAGATAGCAAAGGACCTTACGGACCTAAGGGAAAAGCTTTACAGCAAAACGATCCAGCTTAATGATATGAAAGGCACATCATTCACGATAACCAACATAGGCAGCTTGGGCGGGGGATACATGGGAATGCCCATAATAAACCCACCGGATGTGGCCATACTATCATTCGGTATAATAAAGGACACGCCAGTTGTGAAGAACGGTGCGGTAGTGCCAGGCAAGGTGATGGAGTTCACATTGACATTTGACCACAGGGTTGTCGATGGAGCCGCAGCAGCGGATTTCGGGAACGAGCTTAAGAGGCTGCTGGAAAACCCGTATATGCTTACATTGGTATGATGGTAGGCAAGCAGCACACGTTTACAAAGATTGCAAGAATGCACATCTTTGGTTTACTTGAGCTCCTGGCGGCAGGGCGCAGGAATTGCCCATTTTACCAAAAGTAATCCAAAACCAAAAACGCTTCGGCTGTGGAAGTATGCCACTGCAATACAAAATAACTTCCACACCATTTAAAGCATTATTCTTTGAAATAGATACATCAAAAATAAAGCCATTCTTATAATTATTATAAATTTAGGGAGTCAATATGAAACAATACAAAATCGAAAGGAAGACTTACGAGCTTGTTGAAAATTTTAGCGGCACCCCCGAAGTGCAGATAATTAGGCTGAAGCCAGTTGATGGAGAGCCGATGATGTTTGATGCAGGGATGTTCGTGATGATATACGGAACCGATTCGGAGGGAAAGCAGTATATAGGGAGAGCATTTTCAATAGCTTCGGACCCCCATTCGGAGATAATGGAATTCTTTATAGTAAAAGAGCATGGAGGGCACCGCAGCCACTTTTTGGATTCTAAGATTGGCGATAAATTCACAATATCCGGGCCTTCAGGGCAGTTCAGGTTCATACCAGAAGAGGACAAGAAGGTCCTTTTCATAGCGGGCGGGACAGGATTCGCGCCTTTCCTTTCAATGATGAGAGACATAAAGAAGAATAATTACGATACCGATGCCATTCTGGT